>JANNQO010000287.1:0-13749 GCA_031400795.1 Rubrivivax sp.
CGGCCTGCCTGCTGCGCGAACATCCGAGGCCCAGCGACGCGCAGATCGCCGAGGCGCTGGAAGGCAACCTGTGCCGCTGCACCTCTACGTGAACATCGTGAAGGCAGTGCGGCAGGCCGCCGACGTCTTGGCTACGGGAGCCGCACGATGAGCGCCGACCCCATCGCCGCACGATTCGGCTCCGGTCGCACCGTGCGCCGCGTCGAAGATCCGGCGCTGGTGCAAGGCCAGGGCCGCTTCACTGACGACTTCGCTCCCGATGGGCTGCTGCACCTGGCCTTCGCGCGCAGCACAGTCGCGCATGCCGACATCGTGAGCATCCAGCTCGACGCCGCGCGCGCGATGCCCGGTGTGGTGGCGGTCTACACCGGCGCCGAACTGGTTGCCGCCGGCATCAAGCCGCTGGCGCTGGCCCCGGCATTCAAGCGCCCCGACGGATCGCCGATGACGTCGGCACCGCGCCGGGCGCTTGCCCACCAGCGCGTGCGCCATGTCGGCGAGGCGCTGGTCGCGGTGGTCGCGCAATCGCGTGCGCAAGCCAGGGCCGCCTGCGACGCGGTGGCGGTCGACTACCGCGAGCTGCCCGCGGTCACCGATCCGCGTGCCGCGCTGCGGGCCGGCGCGCCGCAGCTCTCTGGCGCCGGCGACAACATCTGCGCCGAGATGCGCCATGGCGACGCGGCCGCCACTGCGGCGGCGTTCGAGCGTGCCACGCACCGCGTCAAGCTGCCGCTGGTCAACCAGCGTGTCGCGCCGGTGTCGCTGGAGCCGCGCGGCATCATCGTCGCGCTGGAGGGCGAGCGCCTGGTCGTTCAACTGTCCAGCCAGATGCCCAGCGGCGCGCGCGACGGCCTGGCGGCTTGCATCCCCGGTCTGAGCAAGGAGCAGTTGCGCGTGCGCGTCGGCGATGTCGGCGGTGGCTTCGGCATGAAGACCGGCGTCTACCCGGAAGACCTGGTGGTGGTCTGGGCGGCGCTGCAGCTGAAGCGCCCGGTGAAGTGGCGTCCCGACCGGCTCGAGGAATTCTTGAGCGCCGTGCACGGCCGCGACGTGCAAGGCGAGGCCGAGCTGGCGCTCGATGCGAACGGGCGCGTGCTCGCGCTACGCGTGCGCTCGCTCGCCAACGTCGGCGCCTACCCGTCCACCACGTCGGCGCTGATCCAGCTGCTCATCGGCCCCTGGGTGAGCACGAGCGTCTACGACATCGCGCTGATCGATCTGCACTTCACTGCGGTGCTGACCAACACCGCCGGCACCGGCGCCTACCGTGGTGCAGGGCGCCCCGAAGCGATCTACATCATCGAGCGGCTGATGGACGCCGCCGCCCGCGCCAGCGGCATCGAGCGCAGCGAGCTGCGCCGGCGCAACCTGGTGCGCCCGGCGCAGATGCCCTACACCAATGCGATGGCGCAGGTTTACGACAGCGGCGACTTCGAGTCGATCCTCGACCAGGGCCTGGCCTTGGCCGCGTGGCATGACAGCGCCGCCTGGGGGCAGCGCGTGGCGGCCTCGCGAGCACGGGGCTGCTGGCGCGGGCGGGCGGTGTCGAGCTTTCTCGAATGGACCGGCGGCAACGCTTTCGAGGAGCGCGTCACGGTGGATCTGTTGCCCGACGGCATGATCGAGATCTTCACCACCACGCAAGGCATGGGGCAGGGCATCGCGACGAGTTATGCCCAGCTCGCGGTCGACGCATTCGGCGTGCCGCTGGAACGCATCCGCATCGTGCAGGGCGACAGCGACCGCGGCAGCGGCTTCGGCAGTGCCGGCAGCCGCTCGCTGTTCACCGCCGGCTCGGCGGTGGTGGATGCCGCGGCGAAGACCATCGATACAGCCCGCGATCTGGCCGCACAGGCCCTGGAAGCACCGCCGGCCGACCTCGAGTACAGCGCTGGCCGTTTCTCGGTGGCCGGCACCGATTTAACGATCGAGATGAGTGAGCTGGCAGCGCGCCAGCCCGGGCGGCGCGTGTTCGTCGAATCCAGCACCACCGTCGGCGGCGCGAGCTGGCCCAACGCCTGCCATGCCTGCGAGGTGGAAGTCGACGCCGCCACCGGCGAGGTGCAGATCGTCGCCTACACCTCGGTCAACGACATCGGCCGTGTGGTCAGCCCGGCCATCGTGCGCGGCCAGGTCGAAGGCGGCGCCGTGCAGGGCATCGGCCAGGCGCTGTGCGAGCAGGTGGCCTACGACGACAGCGGCCAGCTGCTGTCGGCCAGCTTCATGGACTACGCCCTGCCGCGCGCCGACGGTTTCATCGGCTTCGAGACGCGCTTCGATGAATCGGTGCCGTGCAAGAACAATCCGCTGGGTGTGAAGGGCGTCGGCGAACTCGGCACCATCGGCGCCACGCCGACGGTGGTGAACGCGGTGATGGACGCGCTGGCTGCCGCCGGCGTGGGCGAAGCTGCGCGCGCGGCGTTGCAGATGCCGCTGACGGCGGGCAAGGTGTGGGAGGCGTTGCGGGCGGGGGACTGATTCCAGTTGCCCGCGCTGCGCTTGTCGGTGGCAACACACAACCTGTCGCTGCTGCGTGAAGACGGCCTGCGGCGTGCGACGCCTGTCCTGGTGTGCGCGCTTGCGGCGCTTGGACAGGCTTGCGCGATGGCGGCGCTGGCCATGGCCGATCAAGTCGACGAATCGTCGTGCCGCTGAGCGATGCACGCCGGGACCCGCTCGGTATTCGAAGCTGAAGCGTCTGCTGCGCACCCGAAGTCACTTCAGGCAGCCCGCGCTGCATGAAAGTGCACGCGCCGTCGGCGCAGCGCCACGCGGCCGGCGAAGCGGGCGAAGACAGCGACTGACTTGCGATAGCGCAGACGAGTTTTCACAACGCCGCGCAATCATCGTGGCGTTCGCCGGGAGCCTCGATTGCCTGAACTGTTCGGACTCGACGCCTACGCCCCCAAGGAAATCGCCTCGCGCGTGCGCGAAGTCGGCGTGGCCAAGGCGCGCCTGCCGTGGCTGACGCAGGCGCTGCTGGGTGTGTTGGCGGGGGCCTTCGTCGGCCTGGGCGCGCTGGTGTTCACGCTGGTGGCCAGCGATGACAGCCTCGGCTTCGCGGCCTCGCGGCTGCTGGGCGGGGCCGTGTTCTCGCTCGGGCTGCTCCTGGTCACCGTGGCCGGCGCCGAACTCTTCACCGGCAACATCCTGATCGTGATGGCCTGGGCGAGCGGCCAGGTGCGCCTGGGCGAGCTGTTGCGCAACTGGGCGCTGGTGTGCGCGGCCAATCTGGTCGGTGCGGTGGGCCTGGCGCTCCTGGTCTGGCTGGCCGACCATGCGTCGATGAACCAGGGGGCGGTCGGGCGCACCGTGGTCCGCATCGCCACGGCCAAGGCCGAGCTGCCCTGGGCCACGGCCTTCTTTCGCGGCGTGCTGTGCAACGTGCTGGTGTGCATGGCGGTGTGGATGGCCTTCGCCGGCCGCAGCGTGGCCGACAAGGCGGTGGCGATCGTCTTCCCGATCGGCGCTTTCGTCGCAGCGGGCTTCGAACACTCGATCGCCAACATGTACTTCCTTGCGCTGGCCCTGCTGCTCGGCGCACCGCTCGGCCTGGTCGACATGATGGGCCACCTGGCCGCGGTGATCGCCGGCAACATCGTCGGCGGCAGCGTGCTGGTGGCGCTGGTGTATTGGGCGATCTACCTGCGGGTGCCACCTTGACCGCGCGGTCTGTCGGCCGCCGCGGGGCGATACACAGTGCCGCGATGAGCCAGGCGCAGGCGGGCGGGCGCGACGAGTTCCGCATCCTCGCGCTGTCCGGCGGCGGCTACCTCGGCCTGTATTCGGCCGCGCTGCTGGCAGCGCTGGAAGAGCAGATCGGCGAGCCCATCGGGCGCCGCTTCGACCTGATCGCGGGCACCTCGGTGGGCGGCATCATCGCCGCCGCGGTGGCCTTCGAGTTGCCACTGGCGCAACTCGTCGCCTTCTTCCACGACCACGGCGCCGAGGTGTTCTCGCCGCGTGCCATGCCCAGCGGCGCGGTCAGCCGCCTGCTCGACCTGAGCCGCTCGGTGCTCGGGCCCAAGTACAGCAACGCGGCGCTGCGCAAGGTGCTGGACGAGCGGCTGGGCGGGGCCACTTTCGACGAGGCGCTGCACCCGCTCGTGCTGCCTGCGGTGAACGTCACGCGCAGCTTGACCAAGGTGTTCAAGACGCCGCACGCGCCTGCATCGCGCGGCGACGAACGCGTGTCTGTTGCCGACGCGGTGCTCGCTGCCTGCGCGGCACCGGCGTACTTCCCCGCGGTGCCGATCGGCGACGCGTTGTACGCCGACGGCGGCCTGTTCGCGGTGGCGCCCGACCAGGTGGCGTTGCACGAGGCCGAGCATTTCATCGGCATCGACGTGGCGCGTGTGCGCATGCTGTCGATCGGCACGGCCACCGTCGGCTACCAGCCGGCCGAAGGTGTGGACGCCGACGCGGGCGCGGTGGGCTGGTTGTCCGACGGGCGCCTGATCCTGACGCTGATCGCGGTGCAGCAGCAGCATGTGCAGGCGATGATGGAAGACCGGCTCGGGCCGCGCTACCTGAGGCTGGACGCCCCCTGGCCGGCCGACGCGGGGCTGGGCATCGACATCGCCACTGCGCAAGCCGCCCAGACGCTGGCCGCGCTGGCGGCGCGGACGCTGCGCGAGATCGACCGCAATCGCCTGAAAGCGTTTCTTTGAGTCCGTGAGCAGGCCGCGACGAGCGCCCAGGGCTCTACTTCCCGGCGGCCTCTCGTGCGATCGCATCGAGCAGCGCGTCGACCTCGCGCAGCGCTGCGCGCGACGCCGCGGAGCCGCCCGGGCGCATCGGTCGGCGGTAGGCCACCACCACCCGATCGGGCTGGCGTGCTGTGGCGTAGATCACCAGCGTGTAAGGGCACATCACGACATTGGCGGGGTCGGCCTGCATCGTCTTGCGCGACAGCACGGCGCTGCAGAACTGGAAGGTCTGCGCATCGGCGAACAGGCGCTCGGTGGCACCGATGTCCTTGCCGGTGCGTTCCAGCATGCGAGCGATCTGCGCCTGGTAGTCGATGACCAGGCCTTTGGACTCAATCGCGTTCTTCAGATCGTCGCGCACGTCATCGAACCTGGCGCCCGACTTGACATGGCTCACCACCGGCTGGGCCGCGGCAATCACCGCCGCCACGCACAGCGCGGCGAGCAGGGGCAGGGAGATCGAGGGGCTCATGGACGGCTCTCCTTCACAGACGCTGAGATCGATGCGAGGCAGATGCTGCTGGATTGCCGCCACGGGTCATTGCGCAGGCGCAAGGCCAGACGCGGGCCTCGGGCAGCGGCGTGCCCAGCGCAACCGTGCCCTCGCCCTTCTGAACGATGCGCAGCAACTGGCCGGCCACCGGCGAGCGCACGGCGCAACTGCGCCCGCCGGCACCACCGGTCAAGGCCTTCGGCATCCAGCCCGAGTCACCAGATTCAAGCGCGCTCGATGCGCCCAGCGTAGCAGCCGCGCTTGGCGTAGTGTGCGTGCAGGTAGTCGATCGCGGGCTGCGCGAGCAGGCGTTCGATGAGGCGTTCGACCTCGCGGCCCTCGACGATGTCGGCATCGACGATCATGCCCTCGGCATCGAAGCCGCGCAGCGACAAGAGCCGGCTGCGCATCACCTCGGGCACCGTGTCGATGGCGTCGAAACGCCGCGACGCGCCTTCGATCACGTACACCGCGTGTGACGAACGGTAAGGGCTGGCCGCGCTCTGGTGCTCGTGGTTCACAAGCAGCACCGCCTCACCCGGTTCGGCTTCGCGCATCTCGATGCGATCCGGAAATCCGGGCTTGCTGTGGGCAATGCAGCGGCGCGCGCCGCGGGCACGCAAGGCCTCGTCGGCCAGGCCGAAGAGCGGCTGAAACGGGGCGGCCGGCAGGCCGGTGATGCGAAAGGACATGGTGGCTCCTGGGTCATCGACGCGGCATCGTGCCGCCGCGCGCCGCGGGGTACTCGCTGCTTTCGGACCTGTGTTTGCCTGCAGACGCGCAGTTGAACAACTTCCTCGCGCCGCTCGGCGAGGCGACGCAGCCGCCAACGGGCGGACCCGCGCCCCCGGGGCGCGGTCAGCTGTAGGCCGCCTCGAGCCGTACCAGCAGCACCGGCACCGGGCTCGCACTGATCACCCAGGAGGCGTCGCTGCCGAGCAGCAGCCGGCCGATGCCCTTGCGTCCGTGGGTACCCATCACGATGGCATTGCAGTCGGCGGCGGCGACTTCGTCGACGATGACCTGGCCCGTCTTGGTGCCCACCACCTCGCGAAGCCTGGTTTGGGCAACGACGTTGGCGTCGGCGGCGGCTTTCGCGGCCTTGGCAAGCACCTCGTTGCCGAAGCGGTGCAGGTCGCGGCGCACTGCTTCCTGACCGGCCGTTACCGACATCTCGATCAGCCACTGGAAGTCGGTCACGACGTGCAGGAGTTGCAGGCTGGCACTGAGACTGCGCGCCAGGCCGATCGCTTCGACGAGGCCCCGCTGCGAGGTGTCGCTGCCGTCGAGTGGCACGAGGATTCGTTTGTACATGGTGTCCACCCTTGGTGAAGGTTTTCGGGCGGCGTCATCGTGGCTGCAACGGCCAGCCGGGCATTGATCTGGCGCAAGGCCTGGCGCGTGCAAGCCGCGAGAAAAAGGGCGTTTGAATTCCCTATCCTCCGCCCATGGCCAGCGCCACCGCCCCTGCCAGCGTCAGGCTGCTGCCCGCCACGCGCAGCGACTCTGCGCGCGCGCTTCCCAGGCGCAGGCGCAGCATGCGGCGCGCGCGCTGCATCTCGCGCGCTTCGATGCGGTTCAGGCGTGGAAACAAGCGCGCCCAATGCGCCGGCGCAAAGCCTTGCAGTTGCGCCGCGGCTTCGAGTTCGGGGCCGTGCAAGAGCGCCTCGGGCAGGTGCAGCAGGCCCATCGCCAGGCCTTGCATCAGGCGGTGCTGCCAGCAGGTGTGCAGGCTGCGGCGAAACGCGGCCACGGCATCATCGAAGCGGCGCAGGCGGATCAACACACGGCCCATCTGGCGCGTGCAGTGCATGAGCCCGGCCCAATCGCCGTCGGCAGCGAGCACCGGTTCGATTTCCGCCATCACGGCCAGTGCTTCGTCGTTGCGCCCGAGCCAGGCCCACATCACGGTGCGGTTGATCAGCGCGAAGTAGACCATCTGCCGGTTGCCCAGCCGCTCGTACAGCGCCTGCGCCTGTTCGGCGAGTTGCTCCGCGCGGGAGTAGTCGAGCTTCAGGTTGCAGGTGATCAACGCCCGCACGCGCAGCGCCAGCGCTTGCGCGGCCAGGTCGGCAGCGCCTTCCGCCCACGAAATGGCCCGATCGAGCGCCTTGTCGAAATCGGTGTCGTAGCGACCGTCGAAGTACATGGCCCAGACCCAGCGTGTCATGGCCACGCTGCGGCGGCCGTCGTCGGGCGCCAGCGCCTGCGCCGCCTCGGCGTGGCGCACCGCGTCGGCGGCGAATCCGGCGCTGCCGCGGCTGAACGAAAGCAGCTCGTGCACGTCGCAACGCAAAGCCGCATCGTGGCTGTCGGTGACGGCTTGTTCGAGCGCCAGCATGCTCGACAGCGGCAGGCTGTCGCTGTCCCAATAGCTCCGCAACCCTGCCGCCAGGCGCAGCGCGTCGGTGCCGGCGGCGTCGGCGCCGGCGCTGACGATGGCCGCATGCACATGGTCCATCTCGGGCGCCACCATCGAGGGGCCCGCGGGCGACTCCTGATGGGCGAATTCGATCAGCCAGGCACGCAGGCGGCCGCGTGCGGCACGCGCGAGTGCTGGCGGCACCGTTTCGGCGGCGAACTCGCGCACCGGTTGCAGCAGCGCGTAGCGCGTGCGGCCGCGGCTGTCTTGCTCCACACGCAACAAGGAGGCGTCGCGCAGTTCGTCCAGCAGTAAAGGCGCTGCTGTGACGTCGCCCAGCGGCGTAGCGGCCACCGCGGCCACGGCCTCCAGCCGGGCCGGCGAGGTGAACACCGACAAGGCGTGCAGCACGGCCACTTGAGCCGGCGAGAGTTGTCGCCAGCTCCAGGCCACCACGTGCCGCATCGAGGCATGGCGAGCGTCAGCCGATGCGCGCGTGGCGCCACGCGAGAGCAGATCCAGGGTCGGCGAGCCCGGCTGCTCGCGCAAGTGGTGCAGCAATTCGCCCGCCGTGAGGCTGCGCATGCGTGAGGCGGCCAGCTCGATAGCCAGTGGCATGCCGCCGAGCAATCGCACCAGCGCGATGACCGCAGCGACGTTGCGTGCATCGAGAGCGAAGTCGCCGCACACGGCGCGGGCACGATCGACGAACAAGGCGACCGCGGGGTTGTCCATCGCTTCGTCGGCAGCACCAGCGGCACGCGTGGCACCGGCCGTACCGTGATCCGGCGCAGGCAGTTGCAGGCCGTCGGCCTCGAAGGCCACCTCGCCATCGAGATCGAGCAGTCGGCGTGAGGTCACCAGCAGGTGCAATCCCGGCTGCGCGGCGAGCAAGCCGAGCAGGCAGACGTCGACCGCGGCTTGAAGTTGCTCGGCGTTGTCCAGCACCAGCAAGGCACTCTGGCCCGCCAACGCCGCCGCGATGCGCGCCTGCGGCGTGCCGCTGCCACCCGCGCTCAGCGCCTCGGCGATGGCATCCAGCACCTGCTCGACACTGACACAAGGCAACAGCGACACGAAGGCCAGGCGTTCGAAGCGGGTGGCGCCTGGCGCCGTCCAGGCCGAGGGCTCGCACAGCGACTGCGACACCTCGGCCGCCAGCCGCGTCTTGCCACTGCCGCCGGGGCCGTGCACCGTGACCAGGCGCCGCGCCAGCACCAGCGCGCGCAACCGCGAGGCGCTGAGCTCCAAACCGAAGGCGCGCGTCAGGTAGTTGGGCAGACCGCTGGCGCTGCGGGCGGTGCGTGCATCGGCGCGGCTCGATCGCGGCATAGGTGCAGGCCGAGCCGGCGCCGGCGGCAGCGGTTCTTCACCCAGCCGCTCATGCAAGTCCGCGAGGCGCTCGCGTTGTTCGAGCACCCAGTCGTCGTAGAAGCCGGGCATCAACTCGCCGCGGTAGAGGGTGCGCGCGGCTGCGGCCTGGCCCTCGCGCGCCAGGCGCTCGAACGCCAGCGCGTCGCACCAGAGGGCACCGGCGGCCAGACGCACCGTGAGGCGGTCGGCGAGCAGCACCGGGGCCTCGTGCGGGCCGCGCGGCTCGAGCAGGCCTCGCAGCGTAGACAAAGCCTGGCGCAGCCGGTTGCGCCCCACGTCGGGGGCCACACCGGGCCACAGCATCTCGATCAAGGCTTCGCGGCTGTGGGCGCGTTGCGGCGCCAGCGCCAGTCGCGCCAGCAGCGCGGCCACAGCGCGCGTGGGCCAACGCGACAGAGTCTGCTGCTCGCTTTGCGCTTCCACCGTGCCGAGCAGGTGCACGCGCCAGACAGGTGAGGTGGGTCGCGCCAGCACCGCGGCGCTGGCTGGCAATGCCGCGCCGGGCTGGGTGCTGAGGAGATTGGCGGACACGGTGCTTGGCGAGCATAGCCCGCGCTGCCGTGCGCGCTCCATGAAGCTCTTGGCACCTTCGACGATTCCGACCCATCCACGACGCCGCTCGCCCCCCGGTCTGGGGGGGTCGAGTCCTGCGCCCGGTCTCTGCGGCTTGTTCGCCGGTCAATGCCTGGGCACGAGCCGAGCGCGCCGCCGTGCGACGAGCGTCGCCGCTGCGGCACCGAGCAGCAACATCAGCGTGCTTGGCTCCGGTACGCCTGGGGTCGGATCGACGAGGTTGGCGCGGATCAGCAGGCGGCGTGTTTGCGCCAACCCCGCGGCGTCACTGACGTTGGTGCCCAAGCCGTTGAAGACGATCGTGTCTTCAAAGGCGCCCAGGGCCGTGAAGCTGATCGTCAACCCGCCCACGCCATCACCGGCAGCCAGCGGGCTGGTGATCGGGTTCCAGCCCGCGTAGCCGAAGTCGTCGGCGCTGCTCAGGTCAAAGCTGCCGCTCAGCTCATCGGCCGGGCCGAGCACGTCGTTGTCCAGCCCGAGCACGACGCTGAAGCCACCGCCGAGCGCCACGGTACCCAGGTCGAGCACGTAGTCGCTGCCGCTCTGGCTGAGCACTCCGGCGCCCACCAACTGGTCGAAATCGGCGTTGGCGAGGTTGTTGATGGTGGCAAGCACGCGCACCGCGGTGTCGGCGCCGCCGCTGACATCGGCCATGTCGGGGTTCTGGCTCAGCGTGCTGACCGTGCCGCCTTGCGCAAACACGCCCGCCGCACCGGTGGCCAGTCCGATGCTGAACGGGGCGCTGGCCAGCGCCGCCAGGCCTGTGATGGGGCCGCTTTGTGTGAACGGGCCGCCCAACGTGCTCAACTCGGCACGCAGCGTGTCGTTCAAGGCCGTGATGGCGGCCGTGTTTGTGATGGTGAAGCTGCGTGGTGCGACCGCGTCGCCGACGCGCACGGTGCCGAAGTCCAGCGTCGGCTGTGCCGGGCTGCCCGACGGCAGCGGCGCCGTCACCTCGCCGATCGCCGGCGTGTAGACCTTGGCCGTGAGGTTGACGCTGCCCGCCGGCGTGGTGGCCGGCACATCGGGCGCACCGGTGGTGCCGGCACCGGTGGAAACGAACGTCAACTGCACGCTGTTGCCGGTGATGCCGGCGGTGGTCGTGTTGGCCAGGCCGATCTTCAGCGCAGTGCTGTTGGCGAGGCCTGCGCCGAGGTTGGTGATGCTGCCGCCGTTGTGCTGGGCGTTGCCGGTGGTGCCGCTGAAGCTCACGTTGAGACCTTCGGTGAAGGCATCCGGCGAGCTGTTGCTGATCGTCACGGCGCGGTTCGCCGCCACGGCATCGCCCACGCGCGCGGCGATGGTCAGCGCCGGTGTGTCGATCAGAGGATTCGCCAGCCGGTACACGGCACCGGCGAGGTTGACCGTCTGGCTGGGCAAGGCGAGGGTGCAGCTCGGCGCGCAGCCACCGATGTTGCTGGCGTCGGAGACGAAGCTGATCGTCGCGCTGCCGCCCAACGGGCCGGCCGGAGTGGTGCCGGCCACGCCCACCTGCAGCGCGTTGCTGGTGGCGCCGGGGAGCAGCAGATTGATGCTGCCGGCGGTGCTGACGTGGGCGCTGCCGGCGATGCTGGCGTTCAGCGCCGCCTGGTCGCCGCCCGTGGCCTGGTTCAGGACCGACAGGTTCTGGCTGGCCGTGGTGCCGATGCGCAGGTTGCCGAAGCTCACCGTCACCGTGCCGGGGCTGACCACACCGTTGGTCACCGGCTTGGCGGTGCCGATCACGCTGGCCTCGATCATGCCGTTCACCGCGTAGCTCTCGAAGCCCACGCCGAACGTGCCCAGGCCGTTGCTGGCGCCCATCACCGCGCCGGCGCTGCTGAAATTGACGCGGATCGCGCCGCTCACCGTGCCCACCGCCGAGGTGTCGACGTTGACCGTCATCGCGCCGCTGCCGCTGGCTGCGCTGGTACTGCCGGCGTGCACGCCGCTGATGCTGCCGGCGCCGCTGATGCGCGCGTCGGTGCTGGTGCCGAACGCGGCGTTCAGGTCTTCGACGAAGCCGCTCGGCCCGCTGGCGATGTTGCCCAGGGTGAGCGCCTGGCTCACCACCTGGCCGACCTGCACGGTGCCGAAGTTCAGCGGCGCGCTGAGGATCTGTCCGGCAGCGAGCTGGTAGACGTTGCCGCCGACGCTGAGCATCTGGCTGCCCGCGCCGGCCACGCCCAGGCCGTTGCTGACGCCGTTCACCGCGCCCGCAGTCTGGTAGTTCAGCGTGACGCTGCCGGTCTTGGCGCCGGCGCCGGTGGTGTCTACGCCCACCGCCATCGCGCTGTTGTTGTTCGCCCCCGCGAGCAGGCCGGCGATGCTGCCGCCGTTGTTCGTGGCCGCACCCGTGTTGCTGCCGAAGGCGGCGATGAGGTCTTCGCTGAAGGCACCTGCCGGCGCGATATTGGCCACCGTCAGCGGCGCACTGTTGCTGCCACCCACGCGCTGGTTCGACACCACCACCGCAGGCGAAGGCGTGGTGCTGCCCACGGCCGCGTTGTAGGCCGCGGCGCCGGCACCGAGCACGATGTTCAGCTTCTGGTCGGCGATGTTGGAGAAGTTGCTGTGCAGGTTCAGCGCCTGGCCGACGAGCCCGGCGATCGGGCCGGCGCTGGCAACGCTGAAGTTCAGCGCCAGGTCACCGCTGCTGCCGGCGATCGGCGCGGCGTAGTTGCTGGCCGTGACGCCGCTGCCGCTCAGGCGCGGATCGGTGATGTTGCCGCCGTTGACGCTGGTCTGGAGCGCGCCGCGCAGCGTCGGCCCGGTGCTACCGGTGTTGGCCACCTGGTAGTTGAAGGTGGTGCTGCCCACGCGCACGCTGCCGATGGTCAGTGTGGCGCTGGCGGTGCCGCCGTTGGTGACGTTTGCGCCGGTGATGGCTTGTGTGGCGTCGCCACCGGCCACCACCAGGCCGGCGCCGCTGATGCCGGCACGTCTGTCGAAGCTGTTGCCGCTGCCAGCGCCGGCATTGGTGTAATCGGAGTTGATCGTCAGGTTGCCGGTGCCGATGTTCAGCAGCGCGCCGGCGTTGCCCATCAGCAGGCTGCCCTGGGTCTTGGCGCCGCTGGCCAGGTTCATCACGCCGGTGCTGTCCACCTGCAATGCGCCGCTGCCCGACAGCGGCACCGACACGTTGACAGCGCCGGCCTGGGCGCGCACCAGACCGTTGTTCACGAGTGCCGACTCGACGAAGCTGATCGTGCCGCCGGCCTCGTCGGCGTTCACCATGCCGTTGTTCACCAGCGTCTGCGTGCCGCCAATATTGAGCTGCTGGCCGATGGTGCCACTGTGTCCGCGCACCGTCAGTCCGGCGGCGAAGGTGGTGGTGCCGCTGCCTTCCAGGTCGATGCGGTTGCCGGCGCCGGTGCTGCCCAGGACGATGCTGCCACTGCCGCCCAGCGTGCTGGTGCCCTCCATGCCGAGGATGCCGTTGCTGTTGATGTTCACCGTGCCGTTGACGGTGAAGCCGTTGTTCACTCGCTGCCGGCTGTTGGCCATCGTGGCCATGTCCATCACGCCGGTCAAGGTGACGCTATCCAGGAAGTTGGCCGCGCTGCTGGTGACGCGAAACACACCGCCGTTGGCGCTGGCGATGGTGCCGCCAGTGACACGCGCGGCGCTTTGCTGCACCACGCCGTTGTCGGCCAGGATCAGGCCCGCACCACCGTTGGTGACGTTGCTGCCCAGGTCGAGAATTGCGCCGTTCCTGGCCTCGAGCAGGTTGTTGTTGCTCACCGCCGATTGGGTGATGGTGATCGTGCCGCCGGCCACGTCGGCGCTGATCAGGCCGTTGTTGAGTAGTGTCTGCGTGCCGCCGATGTTGATATGCAGGCCGATCGTGCCGTTCTGGCCACGCACCGTGCTGCCCGATGCGAGCGTGGTCGTGCCTGTGCCATCGAGGTCGATGCGGTTGCCCGCGCCGGTGGCACCGAACACGATGCTGCCGGTACCGCTGAGCGTGCCGTCACCTTCGAAGCTCAGGATGCCGTTATTGTTCAGCTCGATGGTGCCGTTGAGCGCGAGGCCACCGGTGGTCACGCGCTGGCGGCTGTTGACCACGCTGGACATGTCCAGGTTGCCGTTGAGCGTGACGCCGCTGAGGAAGTTGACGCTGTTGCTGGACACCGTGAACAGCCCGCTGCCGCTGGTGTTGATGGTGCCGCTGATCGTCACGCCCTCCTGGCGCACGACGCTGCCGGTGCCGGCGAAGATCTGCCCGGCCGCGCCGCCGGTGACGTTGCTGTTGAGCA
>JANNQO010000288.1:0-16485 GCA_031400795.1 Rubrivivax sp.
GTCGTCGTCGCTCATCTTGGCCACCATTTCCAAGGTGCGCGGGTCGCGACCGAAAAAATGCTTCCGCACGAAGGCACCGTCGTTGGCCTTGAAGGCCTGGTAGTCGCCGTCCAACGTGTCCATCATGATCTTGCGCAGCGCACCGTCCTTGTCGCGCGCCAGCAGCGGATCCCAGTTGCTGCCCCAGATCAGCTTGATGACGTTCCAGCCGGCGCCGCGGAACTCGCCCTCCAGCTCCTGGATGATCTTGCCGTTGCCGCGCACCGGGCCGTCCAGGCGCTGCAGGTTGCAGTTGACGACGAAGATCAGGTTGTCGAGCTTCTCGCGCGCCGCCAGACCGATCGCACCGAGCGATTCGGGCTCGTCCATCTCACCATCGCCGCAGAACACCCAGACTTTGCGCTTGGCGGTGTCGGCAATGCCGCGTGCGTGCAGGTACTTCAGGAAGCGCGCCTGGTAGATCGCCATCAGCGGCCCGAGGCCCATCGAGACGGTCGGGAACTGCCAGAACTCGGGCATCAGCTTCGGGTGCGGGTAGCTCGACAAGCCCTTGCCCGCGCCCTCCTGGCGGAAGTTCAAGAGCTGTTCTTCGGTGAGCCGCCCTTCGAGGAAAGCACGTGCGTAGATGCCCGGCGCGCTGTGGCCCTGGATGTAGAGCAGGTCACCACCGCGCTCGGCGCTTTCGGCATGCCAGAAATGGTTGAACCCGGCGGCGAACATGTGCGCCAGCGAAGCGAACGAGCTGATGTGGCCGCCCAAGTCACCGCCGTCGGCCGGGTTCAGGCGGTTCGCCTTCACCACCATCGCCATCGCGTTCCAGCGCATGTGGGCGCGCAAGCGGCCTTCGAGTTCGAGGTTGCCGGGGCTGCGCTCTTCGTCGGCGGGCTCGATCGTGTTGACGTAGCCCGTGGTGGCCGAGAACGGCATGTCGATGCCGTGCTGGCGCGCTTCTTCGATCAAGGTGTCGAGCAGTTGATGGGCGCGCGCGCCGCCCTCCTGGGCGATGACGGCGTGCAGCGCGTCGATCCACTCGCGCGTTTCCTGGGCATCAGGGTCGTTGGCGGCGGATGCGAACGAATCCGGCATGGCTGACATGGTTTGTCTCCTGGTGCTGTTTATGAGATCGGACTTTGCGCGGAGTGTAGCGTCTCGCAGGGAAATTTCAAATAGTGCTGTCTAATCTCATAATATGGAACAACATGTCGGGATCCCGATCCTATCCCGCACCTCCCCACGATAATCCCGCCCCATGACCTCGCCCAGGGACCTGCTGCCCACCTCGCCAACAGCGAGCGCGCCCCTGCCCAACCTGCCCAACGCACGCCGCCTGTTCGGCTCCTGGTGGCGGCGCCAGTCGCCGGCGCGCCAGGACCGCTTCGCCACGCTGGCGCCGCTGATGTCGGTGCTGCTGTTCCTGGCGGCGATCATTTCGGCCTTCTGGTACCTGCGCAACGAGGAAATCGAGCGGGAGACCGAATCGGTCAAGCGAGACACCGAGATCACGCAGCAGCAGCTTGGCCTGCGTCTGCTGGAGAACCAGGAGGCGTCGATTCGCCTGGCGCGCGAACTGGTGTCGCGCGAGGTCTCGCGCAGCGACTTCCTGGCCATGTCGGCGAGTTTCACCCGCGAGCGGCCCGAGGTAGCGCAGCTCAGCTGGGTGCACTTGAAGCGCGGTGCGCGCCAGGGTACGACCTGGAATCACTCGGAGTTCACCGCCGGCGCGACGCTGCCCACCCTGCCCGTCCCCGGCCCAGGCCCCGGCACCGCTGCCAAGCCGCTGAGCCCGGCGGCGGCCGCCGCCGACGACGCCTTCCGCGAACTGCGCGACGGCCGCACGCCGGTCTACTCGCGCCCCTTCCGCGACGACAACCACGTGCCGGTGTTCCAGATGCAGGTGCCGCTGATCGACCGCAGCGGCTTCACCGGCGCGTTGATCGTCGAGTACGCGATCGATGCACTGGTGCGCTACTACGTGCCGGCCGACGTCTCGCGCCGCCACATGGTGGCGCTGCTCGACGCACAGGGTCAGGTGCTGTCGAGCACCGTCACGCCGCTGCCCGGCCAGGCCACGCGCCGCGCGCCGATCTTCAGCGACGCCCCGGTCACGCCGCTGCAAAACGGCCTGTTGATCCGCGCACAGGGCTACCGCACCTCGATCGGCCTGATCAGCAACACTTTGTTCTGGATGGTCGTGGCGCTCTCGGTTCTCACGGTCTGGATGCTCCTGGGCACGTGGCGCCATATGCGCCGTCGCGCGCAGATCCAGTCGGCGCTGGTGCAGGAAACGAACTTCCGCCGCGCCATGGAGAACTCCATGCCCACCGGCATGCGCGCCATGGAGCTGGAAGGCCGCATCACCTACGTCAACGCCGCCTTCAGTCAGATGACGGGCTTTGCCGACACCGAACTTGTCGGCCGGCTGCCGCCCTTCCCCTACTGGCCGCCCGATCGCATCGAAGAGAACGGCCGGCTGTTGCAGCAGGAACTGCTCGGCCGCAGCCCCTCGGGCGGTATCGAAGTGAAGGTGATGCGCAAGGACGGTTCGTTGTTCGACGCGCGCATGTACGTCTCGCCGCTGATCGACCCGAAAGGACAACAGACCGGGTGGATGACGAGCATGACCAACATCACCGAGGCCAAGCGCGTGCGCGACCAGCTGTCGGCCTCGCACGAGCGCTTCACGACCGTGCTCGAAGGGCTGGACGCTGCGGTCTCGGTGCTCTCCGTCCACCAAGGTGAACTGTTGTTCGCGAACCGCTCCTACCGCCTGTGGTTCAGCGGTGATGCCAAAGGCCACACGTTGATGGCCGAAGGCACGGCGCCGGGCGCTTTCGTGCCCGAGGCCGACGACGAGGTCGACCAGCTCGGTGGCCTGCCGACACAGGAGTTGACCGAGGGCGGCACCAGCCCGCGAGAGGTCTTCGTCGGCAGCCTGCAGAAATGGTTCGATGTGCGCTCGCGCTATCTGCAATGGACCGATGGCCGTCTCGCGCAGATGCTGATCGCCACCGACATCACCGCACGACTGCGCGCCGAAGAGCAAGCCGCGGCGCAGGCCGAGAAGGCGCAAGTGGCGAGCCGCCTGGTGACGATGGGCGAGATGGCGTCGTCGGTGGCGCACGAGTTGAACCAGCCGCTCACCGCGATCACCAACTACTGCAACGGCATGGTCTCGCGCGTGAAGAACGAGAGCATCGAGAAAGGCGACTTGATCGCCGCGTTGCAGAAGACCGCGCGCCAGGCCGAGCGCGCCGGGCAGATCATCCAGCGCATCCGCGCCTTCGTGAAACGCAGCGAGCCGCAGCGCCAGCCGGCGCAGGCCAAGCAGATCGTCGAGGACGCGGTTGATCTGGCCGGAATCGAACTGCGCCGGCGCAATGTTTCGTTGCACAGCTACGTCGCGCAGCGGCTGCCCACGCTGATGGTCGACCCGATCCTCATCGAGCAGGTGGTGCTGAACCTGGTGAAGAACGCCGCCGAGGCGATCGACAGTGCGCACCTGCCGGCATCGCGCCGCCACATCGAACTGCGCGTGGTGCCACGCCACACCGCCGAAGAAGGCGGCGTGATCGAGATCAGCGTCACCGACATGGGGCCCGGGCTGAAGGAGGAGGTCATCGCGAGGCTCTACGAAGCCTTCTTCTCGACCAAGGCCGAGGGTCTGGGCATCGGCCTGTCGCTGTGCCGCTCGATCGTCGAGTCGCACCGCGGCCGGATGCGCGGGCAGAACATCTACAATGGCACCCAGGTCGTCGGTTGCAGATTTGCGTTCACGCTGCCGGTGGAATTGCCCTCGCGAAGCGATGTTTCGACGCCCAAAGACGACACCCCCGCCGCCGACGCGGTGCCCCTCCCGAGCGTGGTTTCCGAATGAGCCTGATCCCCAAGAAAGGCACCGTCTACGTCGTCGATGATGACGAAGCGGTGCGTGATTCTCTGCAATGGCTGCTCGAAGGCAAGGACTACCGCGTCAAGTGCTTCGATTCCGCAGAATCCTTCCTGTCGCGCTTCGACCCGCGCGAGGTGGCTTGCCTGATCGCCGACATCCGCATGGACGGCATGAGCGGCCTGGAACTGCAGGACCGGCTGCTCGAACGCAAGAGCCCGCTGCCGGTGGTCTTCATCACCGGCCATGGCGACGTGCCGATGGCCGTGACGACGATGAAAAAGGGCGCGATGGATTTCATCGAGAAGCCTTTCAAGGAAGAAGAACTGCTCGGCCTGGTGGAGCGCATGCTCGAGCAGGCGCGCAGTGCCTTCAGCCATCACCAGGAGCAAGCCAGCCGCGACGCACTGCTGTCGCGCCTGACGACGCGCGAAGCGCAGGTGCTCGAACGCATCGTCGCCGGCCGGCTGAACAAGCAGATCGCCGACGACCTGGGCATCAGCATCAAGACGGTGGAGGCGCACCGCGCCAACATCATGGAAAAGCTCAACGCGAACACGGTGGCCGATCTGTTGAAGATCGCGCTCGGTGCGCAGAGCAAGGCTTGAGTTCTCGCTGTGTCTGCCAAGGCCGCTGCTGCAGCGGCCTTTGCCGTTCGAGGAACCCATGACGGCCCGGATCATCGACGGCGTGACGCTGTCCAGGGAGTTGCGCGCTCGCATCGCGTCGGATGCCGCTCGGCTGGCCGCTGCTGGGCGAGCGCCCGGGCTCGCGGTGGTGCTGGTGGGCGACGACCCGGCCAGCGCGGTGTATGTACGAAACAAGGTCGCGGCCTGCAGGGAACATGGCTTGCGTTCGGTGCTCGAGAAGTACGACGCCACGCTGGCCGAGAGCGCGCTGCTCGATCGCATCGCGGCGCTGAACGCCGACCCGTCGATCCACGGCATCCTGGTGCAGCTGCCGCTGCCGCGCCACATCGACGCGCAGAAAGTCATCGCGGCGATCGACCCGAACAAAGACGTCGACGGTTATTCGGTACTTTCCGCGGGTGAACTGATGGCTGGGGCGCCCGGCCTGCGGCCGTGTACGCCGCTGGGCTGCATGAAGCTGATCGAAAGCACCGGGCAGCCGGTCCGCGGCACACATGCGGTGGTCATCGGCCGCAGCAACACCGTCGGCAAACCGATGGCGCTGCTGTTGCTGCAAGCGCACGCCACGGTGACCGTCTGCCACAGCGCCACCGCCGATCTGGCGCTGCACTCGCGGCAGGCCGACATCCTGGTGGCTGCCGCCGGCCGTCGCAACACGGTTACGGCCGAGATGGTCAAACCCGGCGCGATCGTCATCGACGTCGGCACGAATCGCAACGACGCGGGCAAGCTGTGCGGCGATGTCGATTTCGCGGCCGTGCGCGAGGTCGCCGGCTGGATCACGCCGGTGCCCGGCGGGGTCGGTCCGATGACGATCACGATGCTGTTGTCGAACACGATCGAGGCCGCGCAGGCGCGCTTGTTATGACCAACCCGCTGTTGAGCCTGGACGCACTGCCGGACTTCCCGGCCATTCGCCCCGAGCACGTCACCCCCGCGCTGGACCTCTTGCTCGCCGAAGCCGAGACGGCGCTGGAGCACGCCACGAGCCACGGCGTGCCGGCCGACTACCAGGCGCTGTCGCTGGCACTGGACGTTCCGGTGGAGCGGCTGAAGCGCGCATGGGGCCTCGTCGGCCATCTGCAGTCGGTGGCAGACAGCCCGGTGCTGCGCGCTGCCTACAGCGAGAACCTGCCGCGCATCACCGCGTTCTTCACGCGGCTGTCGGCCGACGAGCGCCTGTACGCGAAGTTCAAAGTGGTGGCTGCCGATGCCGCGGCGCTGAACACCGAACAGCGCCAGGCCCTGCACCATGCCCTGCGCGATTTCGTGCTCGGCGGTGCCGAGTTGCAAGGCGCCGCGCGCGAACGATTCGCCGCCATCCAGGAGCGCTGCGCGGCGCTCTCGCAGACCTTTGGCGAGCATGTGCTCGACGCCACCGACGCCTATTCCTACCTGGCAAACGATGCCGAGATGGCCGGCGTGCCCGACGACGTGAAGGCGATGGCGCGGCAGGCTGCCGAATCCGCCGGCCATGCGGGCCGCTACCAGCTCACGCTGCAAGACCCCTGCGTGCGGCCCGTGCTGCGCTTTGCCGATGACCGCGCACTGCGCGAGCGCCTGTACGCGGCGCATGCCCAGCGGGCCAGCGAATGGGGCCGCGCCGAACTCGACAACGGCCCGCTGATGCGCGAACTGGTGGCTTTGCGCCACGAGGAAGCCGCGCTGCTGGGTCATGCCGACTACGCGCAGCTGGCGATGGTGCCGAAGATGGCGAAATCGCCGGGCCAGGTGCTGGACTTCGTGCGCGATCTGGCGCGCCGCGCCAAGCCGGTCGCCGAGCGCGACCTGGCCGAGTTGCGCCAGTTCGCCGCTGCCGAGCTCGGCCTGCCGGACCTCGAGGCCTGGGATCTGGCCTGGGCCAGCGAAAAGCTCAGCCAGGCGCGCTATGCCTTCAGCAGCGATGAGGTGAAACGTTACTTCAGCGCCCCGAAAGTGCTCGATGGGCTGTTCCGTCTGATCGAGAGCTTGTTCGACGTCGCGATCAGGCCGGCGCCGGCACCGGTGTGGCATCCGAGCGTGCGCTACTTCGACCTGGATCGCGGTGGCGAGCGCATCGGTGCCTTCTATGTCGATCTGCACGCGCGCGCCGCCAAGCAGTCGGGGGCGTGGATGAGCGATGTCGTGCAACGCTGGCGCCGCCCCGACAGCGGCGCTGTGCAGTTGCCGATCGCCTACCTGGTGTGCAATTTCGCCGCGCCTGCCGGCGACCAGCCTGCCGTGCTGACGCACGACGAGCTGACCACGCTGTTCCACGAAGTCGGCCATGGCCTGCACCACCTGCTGACGCGCGTGGACGATGCCGCCGTGTCCGGCATCGCCGGTGTCGAATGGGACGCGGTGGAACTGCCCAGCCAGTTCATGGAGAACTTCTGCTGGGAGTGGCAGGTGCTCGAACGGTTGTCGTCGCATGTCGACTCCGGCGCGCCGCTGCCGCGCGAACTGTTCGATCGCATGCTGGCCGCGCGAAACTTTCAGAGCGGCCTGTCAATGCTGCGCCACTGCGAACTGGCGCTCTTCGACATGCGGCTGCACCACGAGCGCGGCGCGGGCGACGATGTCGAAGGCCTGTTTGCCTCGGTGCGCGACGAGGTGGCGCTGTTGCGCCCGCCGGCGTTTCAGCGCCTGGCCAACAGCTTCACGCACATCTTCGATGGTCCCTATGCCGCAGGCTACTACGGCTACGCCTGGGCCGAGGTGCTCTCGGCCGATGCCTACGAAGCGTTCGAAGAGGCCGGCGTGTTCGACCCGGCCACCGGGCGCCGCTGGCGCGAGCAGGTGCTCGAAGTCGGCGGCAGCCGCGACGCGATGGCGAGCTTCAAAGCCTTCCGTGGGCGCGAACCGCGGCTGGACGCGTTGTTGCGACATCAAGGCATGGCTTGAGGTAAGGCCTGCTTCTGGGCTAGATTGCGCGCCATGAACATCGCACGAATTCAGTCCCTGGTGGCGTTGGCTCTGTTCGCGGCAACGGCCCAAGCGCAATACAAGGTCGTCGCTCCCGACGGCAGCGTGACCTACACCGACCGGCCCCCGGCCGCTGCCAACGTCAAGGTCACACCGATGTCGCGCCGCGGTAGCGCCGAAGCGCCGGTCGAAGCCAGCGCGCTGGCGCTGCCGCCCGAACTGCGCGCGGTGGCCGTACGCTACCCGGTGCTGCTGTACACCACCCCCGATTGCCCGTCTTGCGACAGCGGGCGCCAGTTGTTGCAGCAGCGCGGTGTGCCCTACGTCGAAAAGCGCGTCGTCACCGAAGAAGACGCGGTGGGGCTCGAACGGGTGCTGGGCTGGCGCACGGTGCCCAGCCTGACCATCGGCGCGCAGGCGCTGCGCGGCTCGACACCGATCGAGTGGAGCGCCTACCTCGACGCGGCGGGCTATCCGAAAGAGTCGCGCCTGCCGCGCTCGTGGCAGCCGCCGAAAGCCACACCCCTGGTGGACAAGCCCAAGAGCACCGCACCGGTGGCTGCGGCCGAACCGCCGCCCCAACCCGCAGCCGTGCCGGCGCCGCCGGAGAGCAGCGAAGAGCGCCCCTCGATCAGGTTCTAGGTCCAGCGCCGGAGCTTGGCGGCCTGAACATCTTTGCCACCTCGCGCACCACCATCTTCGGCGGCGCCAGAGCGGCGAAGAGACGCTGCTTCCACAGGCCCGATGTGTTGCTGACCACGGCGTCGCCGCGGGCCAACCCGGCGAAGCAGGCAGCCACCACCGAGGCGGCCGTGCCACGCTGAACCACGGCGCTGCTGTAGGCCCCGGCCTTCGTGTCGAATTCGGTTGCCGTCGGCCCGGGCACCAGCGTCTGCACCAGCACGCCCTGGCTGGCCAGCTCTTCGTGCAGCGCCAGACTGAAGCTGTGCACGAAGGCCTTGGAAGCGCCGTACACCGCCATGTAGGGCACGGGCTGGTAGGCGGCCTGCGAAGAAACATGCACGAGCGCTGCCGGCGTCGAAGCCTTCAGCGCCGGCAGCATGGTGGTGGTCAACGACACCAGCGCCGCGCAGTTCAGCGCGACGATCTGCGCGTAGCCGTCATGTTCGGCCGACTCGAACTCGCCCCAGCGGCCGCAGCCGGCGTTGCTGACCAGCAGGCGCAGCCGCGCACCGGGTTGCGCCTCGAGGGTCTGCAGGACCTGCCGCGCCGCGCCGGCTTGGCTCAAGTCCAGCGCCAGCGCCACGGCGCGCATGCCGCTGGACTTCTGCAGTTCAGCAGCCAGCGCAGCCAGTTCGGCCTGCCGGCGCGCCACCAGCAGCACGTTCATGCCGCGCTGCGCCAGCGCTTGCGCGAACTCGCGCCCGATGCCGGCCGAGGCGCCGGTGACGATCGCCCAGCCGCCTTTGCTGTCGTCCAGGTTGAAGTGCATTGCAGTTCCTACGCCGAGCCGGCGATGATGCGGTCGGCCACGCGCAAGGCGTTGGCGACGATGGTCAGACTGGGGTTGGTACCACCGCTGGAGGGGAAGAACGAGGCGTCGGTGACGAACAAACCGTCGACCTCGCGCACGCGGTTGTCGCGGTCGAGCACGCTGCGCTGGGCGTCGTTGCCGAAGCGGCAGGTGCCGCAGACATGGGCGATGCGTTGGTTGTTGTGCGCTTGCGGCAGCAGCTTCCAGGCGCGCCCGCGCAGCAACTCGCGCAGGCGAGCGCGCATGTGCTCGACACGAACCCTGGCTTCCGGCCGCAAGGTGTAGTGCAGCAACGCGCGCGTGGGGTCGTCGGGCTGCGGCTCGACGCGGTGTTCGGCATACGGCAGGTCTTCGACGATGCTGGCCAGCGACAGATGCCTGCTCTCGATGCCGCGCAACAGCGGCATCAGCAAGGGTTTGGCCAGCGGCAACAGCGGCGCCAGTGCGGACGCGCTCGAAGCGCGTACGTCGTCCTGCAGCGAGCCGAAGAGCATCGCCGCAGGCGGCAGCCGGCCGAACGACTGCACCGTGCCCAGGCGCACGCCGCCGTCGTGGTACAGGTCGTTGAAGGCCAGTTCCTTGCGCCGGTTGTCGAAGCCGTCGTGCGTGGTCACGGTGGGTCGCAGCTGGTACAGGTCGATGAAGTGGCGCATCAGGTTGCGGCCGACCTGGTCGGATGCATTGCCCAGCCCACGCGACCCGGCCGGTCCCGAGCGCAGCAGGATCAGCGGTGTCTGCAGCGCGCCCGCGGCCAGCACCACCAGGCGCGCGCGCAACTCGTGCTCGCGCCCGCGCCACGACACCCGCACGCCGGTCGCTCGGCGGCCGCGGGTGGTCACCGTCAACACGCGGCATCCGCAGAGCAGCTGCGCGCCATGGTCGGCCAGAGCGGGCAGCAGACCGATGCGCGACGCATCGTTCTTGCAGGGCTTGTGGCACAGCACGCCCTGGCAGGTCTGGCACTGGGGCAGGTACTCGCAGGCGGCAGGCAATCGGTACGGGTGCAGGCCGTGCCGGCTGAAGAAGGCCGACAGCTCGGCCATGGCCGCCGTCAGCGGCGGTGCAGGCATCAGCTGCGGCCGGTGCTCGGCACGAACCGATGCCGGGATGTCGGCCAACGGGTCGGCCTCGCCGCGCACGTGGTACAGCGCTTCGGCCCGCGCGTAGTACGGCGCCAGCTCGGCGTAGCGGATGGGCCATTGCGGTACGGCGCTGCTGCCGGCGGCATTTGCCGGTGGATCCCCGGCTTCGAAATCGCGCGGCAGCAGGCGTTCCATGGCCATGCCGTACAGCGCGCTGGAACCCCCGGGCCCGCTGCCGATGAAGGGCACGAAGCTGTGCCGCCGAGCATGGCTCATGTCCACCAGGGTGTCGGCGTAACGCCCGGCCTGCAGCAGGGCAGGCGCGTCCCGGGCCTGGAGCACGGCGCCGCTGCGCCCTTCGGCCAGTTCCGGATACTGCGCTCGCAGGCTCGGGGCTGCGCCGGCGCCGCCGAGTTCGCAGAACAACACGCGACGCCCTGACGCGGCCAGCGCATGGCCGAGCGTCGCGCCGCCGGGGCCGGTGCCGACGACGATGACGTCGGACTCCTGCTCGACCGGATCCCACTCGGGTCTCGAAGTCATCACGCCTGGGCTGCGTCGGGCAGGTGTCAAGACCCTAGCGGGGCGCAGCGCGCAGCCCGCGCGCGACCCACGAGCCGGCGCCCACCGCGCCGCCCACCAGCCAGAACAACAGCGCCGCGCCGAGCAGCGAGCCGGTGGCGCCGAAGATCAGCGGCATCACCGTGCTCGACAGGTTCATCGCCATCGAGCGCACGGCCAGGGCCTCACCGTGGCGCTGGTCGGGAGTGAGGTGATGCAGCGTGGACATGATCATCGGCTGCACCACGCCCAGCGTCAGGCCGAGCAGCGTGGCGCACACGCCCAGGCTCCACGGCGAGGTGGCCAGCGGGTACAGCGCGAAGACGACGCCGGTGCCGAGCATCGCGCTGCGGATCACCACCACTTCGCGCAGCCGGTGCGCGAACATCGGCAACACGAGCCGCACGGCGCTCACCGACAGCGTGAAGGTGCCGAGCACCAGGCCGATGGTGGTGGCCGAGTAGCCCCGCTCGTGGCCGAGGATGGGCACCGCGAAACTGTGCACGTCCCAGCACATCGCGAGCAGCCAGTTGACGACCAGCAGACGCTTCAGGCCCGGGGCGCGCAGCAGGTCCCAGGTGGTCGGTTGCTCGTCGCCGGAGGGCATGGCCCGCGGCGCGAGCCGAGGCACGCTGCGCGCTGACCACAGCGTCACCAGCGGCAGCAGCAGCAACAGCACGTAGGCCCACCGAAAGCCCGCCGCGTCGATGACGAAACCGGCGCTGACCGGGCCGATCACGTTGGCCAGCGATGGCGCCACACCCAGCCAGCTGAAGAGTCGCACCCGCTCGGTGCTGTCGCGCGCCGCCAGCCCCGCGGTGCGCTGGATCGTCAGCATGCCCATGTTCGCGCCCGTGCCGGTGAGCATCGCCGCCAGGCACAACATCAGGAAGTGCAGCGGGCCGCCGGCAAAGGTCGAGGCCACCGCCACCAGCATGCCGGCAACGCTGATCGCCACCGCCCAGCGCACCGGACGGTGGTAGCCATGCCGGTCGGCCATGCGCCCCGCGTGCAGCGCCAGCACCACCGGCGCGGCGGCGAACAGCGCCAGCAGCAGCCCCACGCTCCAGGCGCTGTAGCCCTCGCGCAGCGTCTGCAGCGGCACGGCCAGGCGCAACCCCGCCATGGCCGAATGCAGGCCGAGCTGGCCGACCACCAGCGCCAGCAGCATCGCCGCGCTGGCGGCGGGCGCGGCGGCGGCCTTGTGGCGGCCGGGTTCAGACAACCTGGCCCTCGCTGTGTTTCCCGTCTTCTGCCGGCGCCACGGGCGGCAACAACTCGGACACTCGCGTCTCGGGCAGCGCCTCCACGGACTTCAGGCTGCGTTCCATCGCGCGCGTGCGCGTCTGCGCGGCATCGATGGTGCTGCTGGCTTCTTCCAGTTTCTTCTTCGTCCTCGCCAGCACGTCGCCGAAGCGGCCGAACTCGGTCTTCACCGCGCCGAGCACCTCCCAGACCTCGGCCGAACGTTTTTCCAGCGCCAGCGTGCGAAAACCCATCTGCAAGCTGGTCAGCGTGGCCAGCAGCGTGGTCGGCCCGGCCAGCATCACCTTGTGCTCGCGCTGCATGGCCTCCACCACGCCGGGGCGGCGCAAGGCTTCGGCGTACAGGCCTTCGGTGGGCACGAAGAGGATCGCGAAGTCGGTGGTGTGCGGCGGGCCGATGTACTTCTCGCGGATGCGCCGCGCTTCGAGCTTGAGACGGTTCTCCAGCGCCTTGCCCGCGGCTTCGATGCCGGCCACATCGGCACGCTCTTGTGCGTCCATCAACCGTTCGTGGTCTTCGCGCGGGAACTTGGCATCGATCGGCAGCCACAGCGGCATTCCGTCGCTGCGCTGGCCGGGCAGACGGATCGCGAACTCCACGCGCTCGTTGCTGTCGGGCAGCGTGGCCACATGGGTGGCGTACTGCTCGGGCGTAAAGACCTGCTCGATCAGCGCGGCGAGCTGCGTCTCGCCGAACACGCCGCGCGTCTTCACGTTGCTGAGCACGCGGTTCAGCGCGCCGACGTCGCGCGCCAGCGTCTGCATCTCGCCCAGGCCGCGGTGCACCTGGTCGAGACGGTCGGCCACTTGTTTGAAGCTTTCCGACAGGCGCTGCTCGAGCGTGGCGTGCAGCTTCTCGTCGACGGTGGCGCGCATCTGCTCGAGCTTCTTCTCATTGCCTTCCTGCAGGGCCACCAGGCGCGCTTCGATGGTCTGCTGCAAGCGGCCGAGCTGGAGCCGAAACGAGTCGATCTGCTCGTTCTGCGTGCGTGCCACGTCGCCGCTTTGCGCGAGCAGCACTTGCTGCAAGCTGCCGAGGTCGCCGCGCGAGGCCTGCGCCTGGCGTGCCATCTCGTCGCGCACCTCGCGCTCCAACTCGCGCAGCGGTCGGGTGAAGGCCTCGTCGAGGTTCATCGCCGGCGGCTTGCGCAGCAGCAACAACACCCCCAGCAACAGATTCAGCGCCAGCAACGCCAGCGCCCCCCACCACATCCAGCTCGGCATGCAGGGGATTGTCTCAGGCCGAGCCCCCAGGCGGCGGCTTCGCCACCGCCGCCCCCGAGGGGGTCGAGTCAGCCGGCGAAGCCGGATGGACTCGAGCGTCGCTTCAGCTCGTGCGCGTTGATCGGCGTCGGCGGCACACCGCCGGTCAACGCGGCGATCAGGTTGTCGGCGGCCAGGTTGGCCATCGCGCGACGCGTGGCCACGGTGGCGCTGGCGATGTGCGGCGTGAGCACGACGTTGGGCACGGTGAGCAGATCGGGGTGCACGCTCGGCTCGCCTTCGAAGACGTCGAGCCCCGCGGCGGCGATGCGTCGCTCGCGCAGCGCTGCGGCGAGCGCGGCGTCGTCGACGATGCCGCCGCGGGCGATATTGGTCAGCGTTGCGGTCGGCTTCATCAGCGCGAGTTCGGCGGCGCCCACGGCGTGGTGGCTCTGCGCCGAGTACGGCAGCACGAGCAGCAAGTGATCAGCCTCGCGCAGCAGCGTGGTCTTGTCGACCCAGCGCGCGCCGATCGGCGCTTCCTGATCGGCGGGTAGGCGGGAGCGGTTGTGATAGATCACGCGCATGCCGAAACCGAGCGCCCCGCGCCGCGCAATCGCCTGGCCGATGCGGCCCATGCCGAGGATGCCGAGGATTGCGCCGTGCACGTCGCTGCCGGTGAACATGTCGTAGGACCACTTCCGCCACTGTCCGCGGCGCAGGAAATGTTCGCTCTCGGTGATGCGCCGTGCGGTGGCCATCATCAGCGCGAAGCCGAAGTCGGCGGTGGTCTCGGTCAGCACGTCGGGGGTGTTGGTGAGCAGCACGCCGCGTGCGCTGGCCGCGGCGACGTCGAAGTTGTTGTAGCCCACCGCCATGTTGGCCACCACTTTCAGCCGCGGGCAAGCGTCGAGCAGCGCTGCGTCGATGCGCTCGCTGCCGGTGGTGAAGGCGCCGTCCTTGTCGCGCAGGCGTTCGGCGAGTTCGGCGGGCGTGAAGATGCGGTCGTCGAGGTTGGCTTCGACCTCGAAGTGCTGGCACAAGCGCTCGAGCAGCTCGGGGAACACCGCGCGGGCGACGAGCACCTTCATGTCATCTTGGCGTCGAGCCGGGGTTGAAGCCGATCAGCGCGAGCATCACGAAGTAACCGATGACATAGGCCACCGCCACCGGCCAGCCGTGGCGCACCCACTGCCCTACCGAGCGCGCCTGCGGGTACATGTTCGACAGCGCGACGCCGGCCGACGAGCCGAACCAGATCATCGAACCGCCGAATCCGACCGCGTAGGCCAGGAAGCCCCAGTCGTAGCCGCCCTGCTTCAAGGCCAGCGCGGTGAGCGGAATGTTGTCGAACACCGCCGACAAGAAGCCCAGGCCGAAAGCCGTTTGCCACGACGCCGCGGGCAGCTTCTCCACCGGCATCATCGATGCGCACAGCACCAGCGAGAGCAGGAACACCGAGCCTCTCAGCGCGCCGGGCAGCAGCGACCAGTTCGGCGCACGCAGCGCCGTGCAGGCCAGAATCGCCACCCACACCGCGGCGCCGAGGAACGGGAATCGATCGGCCAGCTCGTTGAAGCGGGTGTTGATGACCACGTTCACGACGATCGCTGCAGCCAGGATCACGATCACGATCGCCACGCGTGTCCAGTCGACATGCACGTTCGCGCCGGTATCTTGCTGGATCGGCGAGTAGGCCTGCTGCTTCATCGACAAGGGGACGCCGAAGATCACCAGCGCCACCCCCGAGGCGATGAAGGCCTCCAGCACCTCCAGCGGGTGGATGCCGGCGATCCACATCATCGTCGTCGTGGTGTCGCCGATCACGCTGCCGGCGCCGCCGGCGTTCGACGCTGCGACGATCGCCGCCAGATAGCCGATGTGCACCTTGCCCCGGAACACCGTGTGCGCCATCGCACCGCCGATCATCGCAGCGGCAATGTTGTCCAGAAAACTCGACAACACGAACACCAGCGCGAGCAGCACGAAGCAGCCTTTCCAGTCGCCGGGCAGGAAGCGCGGCAGCAGCGCCGGCAGCTCGCTCTTCTCGAACAGGTCGGCCAGCAGCGCGAAGCCGAGCAGCAGCAGCAGCAGGTTGACCAGGATCACCCACTCGTGTCCCAGGTGCGCGGCCAGCCCCGCCACACCGGGACCGGTCTTGAACGGCGAGACGAGGAGCTTGTACAGCGCGATCACGACGGCGCCGATGAGCGCGATGCGCAGCGTGTAGTGGTGGAACAGCGCCACGCCGATCAGCACGCAGGCGAACAGGATGAACTCCACCGGCACGGGGCCGACGGACAGGCCTTGAAAGGCGGTCTCGACGACTTTCATGAGTTGCTGCCGGGCTTCAATCGATGAACCGGGCAAAGCCGGCCACCGGCTCGCGATCGGTGACCAGGCGGTTCTCCACCGCGCTCTCGTCCGCATAGCCGAGCGACATGCCGCACACCACCATCTCGTCGGCCGACAGGCCCAGGTGCTCGCCGATGATGCGGTGAAATGGCGTGAACGCAGCCTGCGGGCAGGTGTCCAGCCCGCGCCCGCGCGCCGCCACCATCAGGCTTTGCAGGAACATGCCGTAGTCGAGCCAGCTGCCCTGCTGCATGACGCGCTCGATGGTGAAGATCAATCCCACCGGCGCGTCGAAGAACGCGTAGTTGCGACCGTGCTGCTCGTGCATTCGTGTCTTGTCGGCCTTGCCGATGCCGAGTAGTCCATACAGGTCCCAGCCGATCTTGCGGCGCCGGTCGATGTAGGGCGAGCGCCATTCGGTCGGGTAGTAGGTGTACTCCTCCCGGTGCAGCTCGCGCTCGTCGGGGTCGTCGTACGCCGCGCGGATCTTCTGCGACAGCGCCGCCTTGGCCGCACCGGTCAGCACCGACACGCGCCAGGGCTGCGTGTTGGTGCCCGACGGCGCGCGCGATGCCACGCCGAGGATCTGCTCGATCGTCTCGCGTGGCACCGGCGTAGGCAGGAAGGCGCGCACCGAATGGCGCGAGGTGATGGCCCGGTCGACCGCGGCAGTGGATTCGGGCGTGGCGGCAGAAGGGCTCATGCCATCGATTCTGGCGGATCGATCAAGCGCGCACGCGCGGCGCATCGTAGTCAGTGTGGCTCTGCCACGTGACTCAGACCGGCGGCAACGCCGCCAGGAGGCGCTCGCCACGCCCGCCAGGATGCGTAAGCCTCGGCCAGCGTGCGCTGGTGGATGGCGACCGTCACCGCCAGGTCGCGGCCGTAGCCGCCGGCCATCGAGATCGCCGCGGGGATGCCGCGCCCGCGCAGCGCGGCGAATACACGCCGGTCGCGCTCGGCAAGGCCTTCTCGCGTGAGCTTCAGGCGCCCAAGGCGGTCGTTCTCGTGCGCGTCTGCGCCGGCGACGTAGAACGCGAGCCCGAAAGGCGACTGCTCGTGCGCCGGCCAGACCCGCGCCAGC
>JANNQO010000289.1:0-7830 GCA_031400795.1 Rubrivivax sp.
GGATTGCCGGTGGCCGACAGCGTGGCGATCGAGCGGCCATGGAAGGCACCCTCGTAGACGATGATTTCGGGCCGCGTGATGCCCTTGTCGTGGCCGAACTTGCGCGCGATCTTCAGCGCGCCTTCATTGGCCTCCAGCCCGGAGTTGCAGAAGAACGCTGCCGACAGGCCCGAGATGTCGCACAGCTTGGCGGCGAGCTGCTCCTGCAGCGGCACCTCATAGTAGTTGGAGCAGTGGATGAGCTTGCTCACCTGATCGTGCAACGCCGGCACGAGTTTCGGGTGGCCGTGGCCGAGCGTGTTGACGGCGATGCCGCCCAGCCCGTCGAGGTAACGTCGCCCCTGCGTGTCCCACAGCCAGCAGCCGCGGCCGTGCGACAGCGCCACGGGCAGCCGCCCGTAGGTGTTCATCACGTGCGGCATGGGTTGGGTGACCACGGGTTCGGGGGCGTTCATCAACGGTCCTTTCAGAACAACAAAAGCCGGTGGGCAACCCATCGGTCACGCACCGGCCGGGAGGAAATTCTAAAGGCCGACCCGGAAACGCCGATTCAAGACCGATGGGCGCCACATCTCATGCTGCAATGCAACAACTGGCCAGGCACAATGCGCCCCGCCTCGCCATGCCCACCCATCCGCCCCGTCAGGTCTTCATCCAAGGCGTCACGCTGCAAGGCAAGGACTTCCGCCCCAGCGATTGGGCCGAGCGGCTGGCCGGTGCGATGTCGTGCTTTCGCCCCGGCGGCGCGCAAGGTGGCATCGGGGCTTACATCGGCTACTCGCCGTACTGCGTGCCGCGCATCATCGACGGCGTGAAGTGCGTGATCGTCAGCGAGGCGCTGAAAGAGGTCGAGCCGATGGCCTGGGACTTCGTGATGAACTTCGCCCGCGACAACCAGCTGAAGGTTGCCGAAGCCGGCTTGCTTCCCGAGCCGCCCGAACCGCCGCGGCCATGAAAAAGGGCCTGCACCAGCAGGCCCTTTTCAGTGCAGGGGGTGTCAGGCCGCGAGCGCCAGCGCCTTTACCTTGGCCGACAGGCGGCTCTTGTGTCGAGCGGCCTTGTTCTTATGGAACATACCCTTGCCGGCCACCGAGTCGATCACGCTTTGCGCCGACTTGAAGAGCTCGCTGGCCTTGCCCTTGTCACCGGCCGTGACGGCCTTCTGCACGTTCTTGACGACGGTGCGAAAGTGCGAACGCAGCGAACCGTTGGCCGCGTTCAACTCGACATCTTGGCGGGCGCGCTTGCGGCCCGAGGCGAGACGAACGGTTTTCTTCTTGGCTTTGGACGAGGTGGCCATGGGCTAAAGCGGTAGGGTCCGGCGGTGCAAAGCCAAAGAGTGTAGCACCCTACAATCACGACGCTCGCATGAACCTGCTGAAAGCCGCCTCCACCGTCTCGCTGTTCACCCTGGTGTCACGGGTCACGGGCCTGGCGCGCGACCAGCTCATCGCGTACGCCTTCGGCGCCAGCGCCGCCACCGACGCTTTCAACGTCGCTTTCCGCATCCCGAACCTGTTCCGGCGCTTCTTCGCCGACGGCGCGTTCGCGCAGGCCTTCGTGCCGATCCTGGCGCGAGCCCGCCAGAGCGACGGCGACGCTTCGGTCAAACCGCTCATCGACGCCGTGGCCACCTGTCTGCTGTGGGTGATGCTGCTGTTCTGCGCGATTGGCGTGGTGGCGGCACCCGTGCTGGTGTGGCTGATGGCCTCGGGCTTGCAGGAGTTCGATCTCGCCGCCGTGATGACGCGCTGGATGTTCGCCTATGTGGGCTGCATGTCGATGGTGGCGCTGGCCGCGGGCATCCTGAACACCTGGAAGCGCTTCGCGCTGCCCGCGGCGACGCCGGCGCTCTTGAACCTGTGCTTCATCGGCGGCGCGATCTGGGGCGCGCCGCTGTTCCAGAGCTGGGGACTGCACCCGATCCAGGCCCTGGCCGCGGCCGTGATGCTCGGTGGGCTGCTGCAGATGGCGATCCAGGTGCCGGTGCTGCGACGGTTGGGCGTGCTGCCGCGCCTTTCCATCGCCCCGGCTCGCATTGCCGCCGCTTGGCGGCACCCGGGTGTGACGCGCATGCTGGTGCTGATGGCGCCGGCGGTGCTGGCGGTGTCCGTGGCGCCGCTGTCGATGGTCATCAACACGCAGATCGCGTCGCATGTCGCGGTGGGCGCGGTGTCGTGGCTGACCTACGCCGATCGGCTGATGGAGTTCCCGACGGCGCTGCTCGGCGTGGCCTTGGGCGTGGTGCTGTTGCCGCAACTTTCGGCGGCGATCGGGCGTGACGACGGCCAACGCTTCTCGGACCTGCTGGACTGGGGCCTGCGCCTGGTGCTGCTGCTGGCGCTGCCCTGTGCGGTGGCACTGTTGGTTTTTCCACGGGGCCTGCTGGCCGTGCTGTTCCACTTCGGCGCGTTCAGCGCGGCTGACGTACACCAGACCGCGCGTTCGCTGATGGGTTATGGCGTCGGGCTGCTGGGCATCGTGGCCGTGAAGGTGCTCGCGCCGGGCTTCTTCGCGCGCCATGACACGCGCACGCCGGTGAAGATCGCGATCGGCGTGCTGCTCGCCACGCAGCTCTTCAACGCTGCGTTCGTGCCCTGGCTCGGCCATGCCGGGCTGGCGCTGTCGATCGGGTTGGGCGCGTTGGTCAACGCCGGTCTGCTGCTGCGCGGGCTGCTTGCCAGCGGCGCCTACCGCCCACAGCCCGGCTGGGCCGCCTTCGCGTTGCGTGTGCTGATCGGCTGCGCGGCCCTGGGCGCAGCGCTGGCCTGGGCCGAGCAGGGCATCGACTGGATCGCCCTGCAGTCGCGCTGGCCCCGGCGCGTGGCGTCGATGGCCGTGGTACTCGTGGCCGCGGCAGCGCTGTACTTCGCCGTGCTCACGCTGGCCGGCCTGAAGCTGCGCGACTTGCTGCGCCGTGCCTGACCTACACTCGCGCCGCAGGATGAAACGGCCCCAAGCTCGCTTTGCTCGCTGCCCCCGGGGGGCGCGTCAGTACCTTCGGGCGGCCGGGCGCTACTGACCATGAGTTCGGATTTGTTCTTCGAAGCACCCACGGCACTCGAATACTTCGCGGCGCTGGTCGCCGATGATGCCAGCCTGTCCTTGCTCGAGGCCGCTGCCGCCGTGGCCCACGACGAGTACCCGCAGCTCGATACGCAGCAGGTCCTGGCCGACGTCGACGAGCTCGCCGATCGGCTACGACGCCGCATCCCTGCCGACGCGGCGCCGCTGCAACGGCTGCGCCTGCTGAACCGCTACTTCTTCGAAGAACTCGGCTTCGCCGGCAACGTCAACAACTACTACGACGCGCGCAACAGCTATCTGAGCGAGGTACTGCGCACGCGGCACGGCATCCCGATCACGCTGGCGCTGCTGTACATCGAGATGGCGTCGCAACTCGGCCTCGCGGCCTGCGGAGTGTCGTTCCCCGGCCATTTCCTCGTCAAACTGCGCATGCCGCGCGGCGAGGTGATCATCGATCCTTTCAGCGGCCACTCGCTGTCGCGCGAGGACCTCGACGAGCGGCTGCAGCCCTATCGTCGCCAGCGTGGTCTGGTCGGCGACTTCGAAGCCCCGCTGGGACTGTTCCTGCAGGCCGCTGCGCCGCGCGAAGTGATCGCCCGGCTGCTGCGAAACCTGAAGGAGATCCACCGCACGGCCGAAGACTGGCCGCGCTTGCTGGCTGTGCAGGAGCGGCTGGTGATTCTGCTCCCGGCGTCTTGGGAGGAGCGGCGCGACCGTGCCCTGGTGCTGGCCGAGCTGGGCCGCCAACGCGATGCCGCGCGTGACTTGCGCGACTACCTGCTGCATCGTCCGGACGCCGAGGATGCGGCGGCGCTGCGCGAGCGGCTCGACGAACTGCGCCGTGGGCGCCGCCTGCATTGATGCCCGCTGCCACGGCCATGAGGCAGATCCCGCTGGCCATCGGCATCGACCCGTTGCCGATGTTCGAGAACTTCGTTCCCGGCCGAAACCTCGCCGCGCTCGAGCACTTGCGCGGCCTGCGTGCGCCGGCTGCGCCGGTGTACCTGTGGGGCGACGGGGCCTGCGGCAAGAGCCACTTGCTGAGTGCGCTGGCTCATGAGCTCCAGTCGGCGGGCATGACCGTCGGCTGGTACGGGCCGGGACAGCCCTTGCCGTGGACGTTTCAGCCCGGTTGGGCAGCGCTGTTGATCGACGACGCGCACGCCTTGAACGAGGCTGAACAAGGCGCTGCCTTCACGCTCTTCAGCGACGCCACGGCGCAGGGCTTGCCGGTGGCCGCAGCCGGGCGCTGTCCGCCGGTGGATCTGCCGCTGCGCGAAGATCTGCGCACGCGACTGGCCTGGGGCCATGTATTCGAGCTGGCGACGCTGGACGAAGCCGAATCGCGCGCCGCGCTGCGTCGGCATGCCGACCAGCGCGGCATCCTGCTCTCCGACGATGTGATGGACTATCTGCTGGCCCGCCACTCGCGCGACCTCAAGGTGCTGGTGGCCTTGCTCGCCGAACTCGACACCTTCGGCCTGGCCACCTCGCGTGCCGTGACGGTGCCGATGCTCAAGCAGTTGCTGGCCGAGCGCGCCGATTCGATCCTCGCATGAACCTGGCTCTTTTCGACCTCGACGGCACGCTGTTGCAGACCGATTCCGACCACGCCTTCAACGAGCATGTGCTGCGCCTGGGCTGGGCCGACGGCGCCGCGTTCAGGCGCGAGAACGACCGCTTCTACGCGCAATACCAGGCCGGCGTGCTCGACATCCACGCCTATATCGATTTCGCCACCCGGCCCTGGCGTGATCGGCGCGCCGACGAACTGGCCGCCGGATTGCGCCATTTCGTCGAGCAGATCGTGCGGCCGGCCCTGCCGGTGGCGAGTGCCGATCTCGTGCAACGCCACCGCGACGCCGGCGATCACCTGGCCATCATCACTGCCACCAACGATTTCATCACGCGGCCGATCGCCGATCTTCTTGGCGTGCCGACCTTGATCGCCACCGAGCTCGAGCGTGACGCCCTGGGCCGCGCCACGGGCGCGATCCGCGGCACGCCGTCGTTCCGCGAGGGCAAGGTGACGCGCGTGCAGGCCTGGCTGGCCGACGCGGGCCTGTCGCTCGGCGACTTCGAGCGCAGCTGGTTCTACAGCGATTCCACCAACGACCTGCCGCTGCTCGAAGCGGTCACGCACCCGGTGGCCACGAATCCCGGCACGGCCCTGGAGCAGATTGCGCGCGAGCGCGGCTGGCAGGTGCTGAAGTTCTTCGAAGCGGCGGCGGCATGATCAGGAAGTTCATCAAACGGCTGCTCGGCAAGGCCGAACCGGCGCCTGTCGCCGAGCCGGTGGTCGAAGCGCCGCCGATGGGCGAGCGGATGGAATTCGCGGCCGAAGAACACCGCATCGACGCCAAGCTGCTCGACGACAACGCGGTGCGCGTGGTGCGCACGCTGAAGGACGCCGGATTCGAGGCCTACATCGTCGGTGGCGCGGTGCGCGACCTGCTCGTCGGCCTGCGGCCGAAGGACTTCGACGTCGCCACCGACGCCACGCCCGAGCAGGTGAAGGGTTTGTTCCGCCGCGCCTTCATCATCGGCCGGCGCTTTCGCCTCGTGCACGTGGTGTTCGGCCGCGGCCGCGAGCATGAGGTGATCGAGGTCTCCACCTTCCGTGCCTACCTGGATGCCAGTGCCGCCGACCAGGTGAGCGGCAACGAGAAAACGTCCAAAGCCGAACTCTCCGGCAAGACGCATGTCGTCGACGCCAGCGGCCGGGTGCTGCGCGACAACGTCTGGGGCCCGCAGATCGAAGATGCTGCGCGGCGCGACTTCACGGTCAACGCGATGTACTACGACCCGGTGCGCCAGCTCGTCGTCGACTACCACCAGGGGCTCCGCGACGCCCGGGCGCGCGTGCTGCGCATCATCGGCGACGCTCCAACGCGCTACCGCGAGGACCCGGTGCGCATCATCCGCGTGGTGCGCTTCGCGGCGAAGCTCGGCTTCACGCTGGAGGCCTCGACGCTGGCGCCGATCCGCTCGATGGTGGCGCTGCTGGCCAACGTACCGGCGTCGCGCCTGTTCGACGAGATGGTCAAGCTGCTGCAGACTGGTCATGCGCTGGCCAGCCTGGAGCAGTTGCAGCGCCACGGGCTGGACCGCGGCGTGTTCCCGGTGCTCGACGGGGTGTTCGCCAACACCGACCCGGCCCGCCGCAAGTTCGTCGACCTGGCGCTGGCCGATACCGACCGGCGCGTTGCCGAAGGCCGGGCAGTGGCGCCGAGTTTCCTGCTTGCCTGCCTGCTTTGGCACGACGTGATGGTGCGCTGGGCGGCGCTGAAGGCAGCTGGCGAAATGCCGTTCCCGGCTTTGCAACAAGCCATCGATGCGGTATTCGACGCGCGCATCGGCGATATCTCCGGCCGCGGCAAGCTGGCGGCCGACATGCGCGAGGTCTGGCTCATGCAGCCGCGCTTCGAGAGGCGCAGCGCGAGCAGCGCCGAGGCGCTGATCGGCCAGCCGCGGTTTCGCGCCGGTTACGACTTCCTGCGCCTGCGCGCCGATGCGGGTGAGATCGACGATGCGCTGGCCGATTGGTGGGAGGACTACCACCTCGGCAGCGACGATGAGCGCGAGGCCTTGCTGCAAGCGGTGCGACCGGCGTCGCAGCCGCGGCGTGTGCCGCGCCAGACGGCCGCGGTCGCGGCGACGCCCGATGCAACCGGCGGGGTACCCGACAGCACGGTGCCGCCCGCTGAGGCGTCCGGCGGCGAGCCCGCCGCCAAGCGCCGGCGTCGCCGCCGGCGCCGTCCGGCCGGCGAACTCAGCGAGTCCGGCGCCGCGCCCGCCGACGAATGATCCTGGCGAGAGTTTCGCTAGGGGCCAACCTGGGCGATGCAGCGAGTACCGTGCTGCAGGCTTTCGACGCGTTGGCCGGGCTGCCATCCACACGACTCGTCGCGCGTTCGTCGCTGTACCGTAGCGAGCCTGTCGATGCGCAGGGGCCGCCCTTCATCAACGCGGTGGCGACGCTGCAAACGGGCCTCGATCCGAAGGTGCTGCTCGAGCAGTTGCAAGCCATCGAGCAGCGCTTCGGGCGCCAGCGACCCTACCCCGGTGCGCCGCGCACGCTGGACCTGGACCTGCTGCTGCATGGCAATGACCAGCGCAAAACGCAGCAGCTCACGCTGCCCCACCCGCGCCTGCATCGGCGCGCCTTTGTGCTCGTACCGCTGCTGGAGGTCGCGCCTGATCTGGCTGCTCCGGGCCTCGGTCCGCTCGCTCCCTACCTGGCCGCGCGCCGGCGCTTCGGCGGGGTCTGCGGGCTTTTCTTTCTTCTTTCTCTCGCCCGGCGGCTTGGCACCCGGCTTCGGACCGTGCGCCTTCAACCCGGCGATCTCGTCCTTGTCCAGCGCTCCATCGCCGTTCTTGTCGGCCTTGCCCAGAAGCTTCGTCCGGCCTGCCTCCTTCATCTTGGCGAGTTCATCGCCGCTCAACTCGCCATTGCCGTCCACGTCGAGCTTCTTGAGCATCCCCGCAGGTCCACCGGGGGGACGCTTCCGCTTCTCACCCGCCGCGTCTTCCGCAAAGGCGGCGCCAACAAGGCCAGCGGAGACAAGGGCCGCCATCAGGATTTGATTGTATTTCATCAGTGTGTGTTTTGTTCAGACCACTCCATGGGAATGGCCGTCGCGTTCTCCAACCCCGCAAAGCCCGGGAAAGTTTCGGGAAATCCGTTCCACCCCCGCAGGTTTTCCCCTGAGCTCTCTTGACATTCCGCCCCCCCTGCGGCATTCCCCCGCCATGCCTCTCGGCGCACCCACCCTCCACTTCTGGCGCAAACGCGCGATCATC
>JANNQO010000290.1:0-10264 GCA_031400795.1 Rubrivivax sp.
GAGGACTATGTATAGATGCTCAAGGCATCGGGCTCGCGGGGGCCGCGTCCCGACTCATCAGCGGCCATCCGGCGGCGGGCAACTACACATAGTTGAGGTCTATGCATAGGGGTCGCTATGCAAAGCTATCCATAGCGACCCTCTCCGGCCATTCGCCGTGCTCGAAAGCCGCCGGTCAGCGAACTAGACCGGTCGGCACTGAATCGAGTGATCACGTCCCCGCATGCACGGTGATCCCGATGCGAAGGGCGATCACCGAATCACCTCATCCGCGCGCAGCAGCAGCGACTGCGGGATCGCGAGACCGAGCGCTTTGGCCGTCTTCAAATTGATGATGAGTTCGAATCGCGTTGGCTGTTCGACCGGCAGGTCGGCGGGCTTGGCGCCCTTGAGAAGCTTGTCGACATGGGTGGCGGCGCGGCGGAACATGTCTGTGAGACTTGGCCCATAGGAGACCAGCCCGCCGGCGTCGACAATCTCCCTCTGGCTGTACATCGCCGCAATCCTGCTGCTCGCCGCGAGGTCTACGATCCGTTGTCGCTGGCCAACAAACAACGAGTCTGTCAAGACGAGCAGAGCTGCGGCACGATCTTTCGTCATCGCTGTGAAGGCGCTATCGACCTGATCGGGATTCGATGCTTCAAAGAATTGAAGCTGCGCGCCGATCGAGCGGGCCCCGGCCTTCAGTTCCTTTGCAAAAGCGACGTGAGATCTATTGGTTGGATTCGCGAGCACCGCTACACGGGATGCGGCCGGAGCCACTTCCTTCAGCAGTTGCAGTTGTTTGCCGGCTATTTCGGGTCCGGGCGCGAAGGTCATCCCAGTGACATTCCCGCCCGGGCGCGCCAGGCTGTCGACGAGCCCCTCCCCTAGAGCATCCGCACTGGCCGCCATGACGATGGGAATCGACTGGGTGGCGTTCTTCGCCGCCCAAGTCGATGCGGACGACGTCGTGACGATGACATCGACTTGGAGGTGGATCAGCTCGGCGATGAGCGCAGGGAGCAGCTCGATCTTGCCATCTGGGGATCGAATCTCGCGACGGATATTCCGGCCATCGACCCAGCCGCGCTCGCGCAATTCTTGCCAGAACGCGGCGTGCAGGTGTGGGGATGTCTCGGGGCTGTTTTGTGCGAGGTACCCTACGCGAGGAACTCTTCCCGCCTGCTGCGCCTCGACAGCGAGCGGCAAGGTCAGAGGCGCGCCCGCCACTGCGCCGACAAAAGTGCGCCGGTCGATCACTGGATTACCCCACAGACAGTGGTAAGTCCAGCCATAGTACGCCCGCCGGCAGGCTGTTCCGCTTTGGCGACCATCGGTTGCTCCGACAAACATCAACCAACGACTGCTATGAAGCGCAAATCGCTTTGACTGCTCATGGCCGTCAAGCGACTGTCACGCGGCGACTCGTTTGCTGTCACTCAGGTCATGGTTCCTCGCGTGCGGGAGAATTCTTGAATCTGCCGAACGAACTATTGGAGGCGCAGCATGGCAACCACCTGGACACCAGAGCGGCGGGCAAGGCAGGCGGCGCTGATCCGCACCTGGCGACCGTGGAAGCAGTCCACCGGTCCGAAGTCACTGGCCGGTAAAGCGGTGTCGGCGAAGAACGCTTTCAAGGGTGGGCACGGTGCCGAACTGCGGGCACTGACCAAGGCCGTGAATGCGCTGCTGCGAGAGCAGCGCGACGGGCACAATGAAGCGACGCAGTGAGATTCTGTGTAGCCAGATGCGTAGCTAGGCGGCCATTCAGTATCGCAAGTAATTGATCTAAAAAAGGATTTTCTGACTCATGCGGCTTGCAACCTGGAACGTCAACTCGCTGGCAGTGCGCTTGCCGCAACTGCTCGATTGGCTTGCCGCCAACCCGGTGGACGCCATCGTGCTGCAGGAAACCAAACTCACCGACGACAAGTTCCCGCACGCCGAGATTGCGGCCGCCGGCTACCGGGCGCAGTGGTTCGGGCAGAAGACCTACAACGGCGTGGCGCTGCTGAGCCGCGAGGGCGCCGTCGGCACGGTGAAGAACATCCCCGGCTTCGACGACGAACAGGCACGCGTCATCGCCGGGACGGTGGCGGGCGTGCGCGTGGTCGGCGGCTACTTTCCGAACGGCCAGGCGCCCGACAGCGACAAGTTCGCCTACAAGATGCGCTGGCTCGATGCGTTGCGCGGCTGGCTAACGTCCGAGCTGACACAGCACGACCAGCTCGTGCTGCTGGGCGACTTCAACATCGCGCCCGAGGACCGCGACGTCTTCGACCCGCTGGCGTGGGCCGGGCAGATCCACTGCACGCCCGAAGAGCGCGCGCAGTTCCAGGCCCTCGTCGCGCTGGGTCTGGTGGATGCCTTCCGCCTCTTCGAACAGCCACCCAAGAGCTGGAGCTGGTGGGACTACCGCAATCTGGCGTTCCGCAAGAACCAGGGGCTGCGCATCGACCACATCCTGGTCAGCGCTGCGCTGCGCGACAAGGTGCAGGCCTGCGCCATCGACAAGGCGCCGCGCAAGAACGAACGCCCGAGCGACCATGCGCCGGTGCTGGTGACGCTGGCGGATTGACTGCCGGCGCGCAAGCCTGTCGCGAGAAAGCGCGGTGTCGCGTGTCGCACGACCTGTTCATCGCGGGCGGCGAGTGCTTCAATGCGTCCTCGGAGGATCCTGTAATGACCTCATCCTCGAATGCTGCATGCACCGGCGGCGCCGGCCGGCGCGCACTGCTCGCCGCCGCGGCGCTCGGCGCCTTGAGCCCGCGCCTGGCGCCGGCGCAACCCCCGCCCGCGGCTCGCGTCGGCTGGTTGCACCTGCGTGACCGCGGCGCGTATTCGACACTCACCGAGCGCGGTTTTCGAGCCGGGCTCGAGCAGGGCGGCTACGTTGAAGGCCGCAACCTCACGCTGGTGCAGCGCTCGGCCGACGGTGACGTGCGCAAGCTGCGCGCGCTGGCGCGCGAGATCGTCGCCGAGAAGGTCGACGTGTTCTTCGCACCGGCCAAGCCGATGGCCGACGCCGCGTGGTACGCCAGCCGCCGCGTGCCCACGGTGATCGCCACGGTCACCGACCCGGTGATCGTCGACTACGCCGTCTCGCTGGCGCGGCCGGGCAAGCACATCACCGGTGTGACCACCGCCAACGCCGCGCTGATCGGCAAACGGATGCAACTGCTCACCGAGCTGGTGCCGGGCATCGAGCGTGTGGGCACGCCGTTCGAGAGCGCGCTGGCCGACGCCTGCATCGAGGAGTTGCGCTTGATGGAGGCTGCCGCGGCAAGGCTGAAGCTCGCGCTGGTGCAGCTGCCGGTCACCACGCAGGAAGTGGACGCCGACCGTGTCGTCCGCGAAGGGCTGCGCCAGCGCGTGCAGGCGATCGTCACGGCGCCACTGACGAGCAACCTCGACATCACCGACCGGCTCGCCGCGGCCTGCGGCCGCGCACGGCTGCCGTTCGTGCACGACATTCCGCAATTCGCCGCCGACAGCCTGGCCGTTTACGGCCCCGATTTCGAGGACATCTTCCGCCGCGCCGCGGGCTATGTGGTGCGCATCCTGAAGGGCGAAAAACCGGCCGAGATGGCGATCGAGGAGCCGCGCGACTTCCGTCTCATCGTCAACCTGCGTCACGCCCGCATGCTCGGCTTGACGGTGCCACAGCGGGTGCTGGTGCGCGCCGACGAACTGATCGAGTGACGCAGCGCCGTCACTGCGGCCTCGCTGGCGGGCCTGCACGCCGGTGACGCGCGCGCTGGTGCCGCGCGCCGACCAGGCCGTCGGGTGGGGCGGCGCGCGGCGATCGCACCGCTCCCGCCCGGCACGGATGCGCGCTACTGCCCGGGCGGCCTGTACAGCGGCGTTTTGCGCGTGGCCTGGTCGATGTCCTCGGGCGTCAACAACACCGTGGTGCGCGCGGTCGCGGCGCCGCTGGCGGCCAGCGTGAGCGAGATCGCGGCGACGCTGGCGTGGTCGGGCACCTCGGCGATCACGTAGGCGTCGGCATCACCAAAGGCGAAGTAGAAACTCTCGACGCGGCCCCCCACCGATTCGGCGGCCGCCTGCGCCACCTTGCGGCGCGCGGAGCCGCCGTCCTTGATCAGACCCTTGGACCCTTCGGCCGTGTAGTTCACCTGCAGCAGATATTTCGGCATGTGTGCCTCCTGGAAGCAGACGTTGATGGGGGCGAGAGTTTGCGCCGCGCGTGCTGCCAGCGCAATCTCTTCTGCAGCCACGGCGTTGCCGGGCACCGCGGCAGACCCGGGTTTTCACGAAGCCGCATGGCATGGCGTGTGGAACAGTTGGCCATGACAGCGCGGGCCCCTGTCCGATGTACCGTACGCGCAGCGGCCTTCGCTCAGCAGGGCCGCGCGTCGCGGCCGCAGACGCCGCTGGATCGGCGACAGGAGAGTGAAGATGATCGCGTTCCTTCGTGTGGCCTCGATCAAACCCGGCAAGACCGGCGCGGCAATGATGTTCGCCAAGGAGATCACGACCTTCATCAAGGCCGGTCATGGCCTGGAGCTCGAGGTGCTCACGCCGATCGGCGGCAATCCGCAGCGCGTGGCCTGGTCCACGCGCTACACCGACCTGGCCGCGCTCGAGACGGCGATGAAGAAGCTGACGGCCGACGCCAAGTACTGGGAGCTCGTCAACTCCGGCGCCGACTGCTTCATTGCCGGATCGATGCGTGACGAGATCTGGCAGACCCTGTGAGCAGTTGAGGGCTCACCCTCCGTCATCGAGCCACCCGGGCGAGCCCTTGCCGGCAGCTCGACTTGCGCCCGAGAGGATGGTTGGTGTGGCGGTGATCGAATGATGTGAATAGTGCACTCGGCTTGCGCCGAGCTGTTCACGCCGCACCCCGAGTGCTCCAATGCATGCACTGGCACTTGCAGGCGGATCCGTGGCCGACGACTGGCTCGAAACGATGCTCCGTTGCAGCCGGATTCACGCTCCGGTGCCTGGCGTTGGGCGAACACCTGCCGCAAGCTCGGGAGGTGGTCGAATCATCGCGTCGCCGTCACACCGCCAGCTGCGCCAACCAGTGCGCGGCATCCAGCACCTGCACGGCGCCGCGTTGTTCGTTCTGACGCAGATCGCGAACCAGCTGCAGCGCCTGCGCCGACGGAAACTGCGCCGCAAATCGCTGCAGCGCGCGCTGCGGCACGTTTTCGGAGAGCTTGCATTCGATGAGCTGCAGCGGCCGCGTGCCTTCGGCGAGCACGAAGTCGACTTCGGCGCCGTCCTTGGTGCGCACGTAGTGCAGTGCCGTGTCGCTGCCCTGTGCGTCCTGCGCCCACTGCGCGCTCTTCAGCAGCATGCCGGCCACCGCGTTCTCGAATCGCGCGCCCTCGCCGCCCTTGACCAGCCCGGTGTCGAAGAAGTAGACCTTCGGCGACTTCAGCAGCGCGCGGGCAATGCTGTGGTGCCAGGGCGGTACCAGGAAGACGATGTACAAGGCCTGCAGGATGTCCAGGTAACGTTTGAGCGTGGTGGGCGAGACGGCCAGATCACGTGCCATCGAGGCCAGCGACAGCGGCGAGCCGACACGTTCGCGCAGCAGTTCGAAGAACACGCGCATCGCATTGATCTCGCCGATGCGCGAGAACTCGGCAACGTCCTCGCGGACCAGATCGGTGGCGTACTGGCGACGCCAGCGGTCCGCGTCGGTTTCAGTGGGTGCCAGGAAGGGCTCAGGAAAACCCCCGCGCTGCAACAGCCGCGCGAGCGCGTCGGCCGGCGCGGCGCCCTGCTGCTCGCACGACTCGCGCACCGACACCGGATGCAGGCGCAGCGCCAGGTAGCGGCCGGCCAGCGACTCGCCGCTCTGGCGGAAGGTCTCCATGCGCGCGCTACCGGTCACCAGCACCGCCTGCGCCGCGGGCCGTGCGTCGGCCACGCCCTTGAGCCAGCGTTTCCAGTTCGGCATCTTGTGCACTTCGTCGAACACCAGCAGCCCGGCCTGCGGGTGCCACGATCGGCGCAACAGCACCGCACGGTCGGCGGGCACATCCCAGTTGAGGTATTGGGCGCGGTCGAAGTGCTCCATCATTTGCCGGGCCAGCGTCGTCTTGCCAACCTGGCGCGCGCCGGTGAGCATCACCAGCTTGTGGCGCAGGTCGGCGCGAAGCTGTGTTTCCAGATAACGTTGCATCCGACCATAGTAGCGAAGCCTGGTAAAAAGTCGCGTCTTTTTGCCAAGATTCGCTCGTTCGGTCGAACTGATCGGTCAGACCTTCCACTGAGGTTGACGATGCAAAGGGCCCGGCTGGTGCGCGCCGCCGAGGTTGTCGAATGATTCGCCGAAGCCTGCTCGCTGCCACCACCCTGCCGGTGCTGGCCGGCCTGGCCGCCGCGCAACCCAAGGCCGTGCCGCGCATCGGCATCGTCCTGCCCAAGGCGCCGGTGGGCGTGGACGCAGCGCAATGGCAGGCCTTCCACGACGAACTGCGGCTGCGCGGCTGGATCGACGGCCAGAACCTGGGCGTGCTGGTGCGCCACACCGAAAGCCGGCCCGGCGCCGCCCAGGCGCTCTCGGCGGAACTGGTGGCCGCCGGCGTGGCCGCCATCGTCGTCAACGTCGATGACTACGCGCTGGCCGCACGCCGGGCCACGACGAGCGTGCCCGTGGTGGTGATCAACACGATCTATCCGGTGGAGTTCGGACTGGTGGCATCGCTCGCCCGGCCGGGCGGCAACGTCACCGGCATCAGCAGCCAGGTCATGGCCTTGGGCACCAAGAACCTCGAGCTGGCGCGGCTGCTGCGGCCTGACCTGCGGCGAATGGCCATCATCTGGCAACCCGGGGCGCAGGTCTCCGCCCTGGCCTACCGGCAGCACAAGGCGGGGGCCGAGTCGCTGGGCATCGAGGTGGTTTCGCTGCCGGTGGATGCGCACACCGAGTGGGAGCCGCTGCTGGCCGAGGCCGTGCGCGCGCGTGTGCAGTACCTGGTCTGGCACCCGCTGCCGCTCGTCATGCAGAACATGGGCAAGCCCTTTGCCGATTGGGCGATCCGCCACCACATCCTGGTCCCCGGCCCGGCACCGCTGGGCTTCGTGATCAGCTACTGGGGCGACCTCGATGAACCCTACCGGCTGGGCGCGCAGTACGTTGACCGCATCTTGCGCGGCGCCAAAGCCAGCGAGCTGCCGGTGCAGCAGCTGAGCCGCTTCCGGCTGGTGATCAACGCACGCTCGGCCCGCGCGATGGGCTTGACGCTGCCGCGCGAAGTGCTGCTGCGGGCGGATGAGGTGATCGAATGATCGACCGGCGCAAGCTGATGTCCGCCGCAGTTACGTTGCTGGCAGCGCCACCTGTCGTGCAAGCGCAGGCGCCGGGGAAGGTATTTCGAATCGGCGTGCTGGGCATCAACCCACCCGCGCCGCACTCGACGGTCTGGATCGCCTTCGTCGCCGAGCTGCGCAGGCGCGGGTATGTCGAGGGCCAGAACCTGCAGATCGAGGGCCGCAATGCGGGCGGCGACACCGCGCGCCTGGACGCCCTGGCGGGCGAACTCGTGGCCCTGCGCGTGGACGTCATCTTCACGACAAGTGGCACCTTCGGAGTCCTGGCTGCCAAGCGCGCCACCAGCACCATTCCGATCGTCATGTTCACCTCCGCGGACCCAGTCGCATCCGGGCTCGTCGCGAGCCTGTCGCATCCGGGTGGCAATGTCACCGGCAATTCGATTCAAGGCCTGGTCCTGGGCCTGAAGCGGCTCGAGATCCTGGCCGAAGTCGTCGGAAAACCGGCACGCCTGGCCTATTTGCAGCGCAGCAGCGTGTCGACTCTGCCCACGGCGGCAAGTTACGGACGCGATCTGGCGTCCGGCGCGCGCGCCTTGGGCGTCGAATTGCAGCACGTCAGAGTGCAATCCGACGATGAGCTGCCGCAATCGTTCGAAGCAATGCGCCGCGACCGCGTCGATGGTGTGGTTGTGGACAACTTCGGATTTACTGCCCTCTACGGATCGATCGCCTCGCTGGCGGTTTCGCACCAGCTTGCGACGATTGCCGAGGGCAAGACCTTTGCCGAGGTGGGTGGCCTTGCGGCGTACGGCGTTGACTACGACGACCTGGCCCGCCGCGCAGCCATCTACGTGGACAAGATTCTTCGCGGCGCCAAGGCCGGCGATCTGCCGGTCGAGCAGGCATCGAAATTCGATCTGTACTTCAACCTCAAGACGGCCCGGTCGCTGGGTCGCACGATCCCGCGTGCGCTGCTGCTGCGCGCGGACGAGGTGATCGAGTGATCGCCCGGCGCCAACTCATCGGCGGCGCGGTTGCCATTTCCGCAGCGCTGACCGCGCGCGCCCAGGTGCCGGGCCGCTTGTACCGGGTCGGCTACCTCGGCTACACCACCGTGAACACGCCGGACGATGAGCGCATCGAGCGCGCGTTCGTGCAGCGGCTGCGCGAGCTCGGCTTTGTCGAGGGAGCCAACCTGGTGATCGAATGGCGTTTCGCCGAAGGCAGGAGCGAGCGCTACGCCGAGTTCGCCGCGGAGATGGTGAAGCTCGGGGCCGACATCGTGGTCGCCACGAGTGGCCCGGCGGCGCGCGCCGTGATGGCGGCCAGCCGCACGATGTCCATCGTCACGACCGGCGTGCCCGATCCGGTACGCGCCGGCCTCGTCGTCAGCCTTGCGCGACCTGGTGGCCAGTTGACGGGGATCAGCAACCTCGCCAACGAACTGGTGCCCAAGCGGCTCGAGCTGATCAAGGCGGCCGTGCCTTCCGCCGAACGGGTGGCAATTGCCCGTTGCCCGGGCTGCCTCTTGGGGTCCGGGGCAAGCGCGGCCGAAGTGAGCGATGTCCATGCGGGGCAAGCGGCGGCGGCTCGATCATTGGGTGTGAAGCTGCTGCCACTCGATGTCAATGCACCGGCGGACTTCGATGCCGCGACCGCGATCCTGCGGCGCGAACGGGCCGATGCGCTGCTGATCGGGGCCACGCCGGTCAACGTCGCCTTGCGCGGCCAGTGGCTCGCGTTCGCGGCTCAGCAGCGGCTGCCCATGCTTGCTCCGTACCGCGGCTTCGAGGCCCTGTTGTCCTATGGTCCCGACTATGCCGCCATCTACCGAAAGGCGGCGGAGTACGTCGCGAGAATCCTTGGCGGTGCGCACGCGGGCGAGCTGCCGATGGAGCAGCCGACACGGTTCGAGTTCGTCATCAACCTCAAGCTGGCGAAGGCAATGGGCGTCGCGATTCCGCAGGCGGTCCTGCTGCGCGCCGACGAGGTGATTCAGTGATCACACGGCGGCGCAACTTCGTCGGCGCGGCGGCCGGTCTGTGGATGACGGCCCGGCCGCTCGCACAGCCGCGCGACGGTGCCAGGGTCTGGCGCATCGGTGTGCTCGGTTTCAATCAGCCGACGCCGTTGTCGACGGGCTGGAGCCTGTTTGTCGACGATTTGCGGCAGCGCGGTTATGTCAAGGGCGGCAATCTGATTTTCGAAGCTGGCTACTTCGGCAGCGGCCCCGAGCGTGTTGACGCCCTTGCGGCCGAACTCGTCGCGTTACGGCCCGACCTGATCGTCATCACCGGTGGCATGGTTGCAGCACTTGCTGCCCGGCGCGCGACGGGCACGATTCCGATCGTCATGGCCGATGCCGCCGACCCGGTGCGGGTGTACGGCGGGCGGGACAGTTTTCCCACCAGGGGGCTCAGGTGATGGCCTGGCACCGGATGGGCCGGTCGGAGTAGTGCGGTGAGCACGACCCGGCGCACCCTCGTGATGGCGGCACCGCTTGCGGGCCAGACGCCGTTCAGGCAGCCCGCGCGCTCGGAGCTGGTGATCCGGCGCAAGGTCCTGTGGACCCTGCTCACAGCCGCGGCACCCCACGCCCGTGGCCAGAGCAAGCGCTCCCGTCCGCTGATCGCCTTCCTCGGCGGCGTGAGCCCCGATCCGGCCACGCAGCGGACGATGATCGATCCTTTCGAGCAGGGCCTGCGGGCGCTGGGCTGGGCACCCGGACAGGAGCTGGACATCGAATACCGTTGGGCAGGCGGGCAGCCCGAACGTCTGCCGGCGCTGCTGGCGGAACTGCTGAAGCTCGAACCCACGCTGCTGGTGGCCGCCGGGCCGCGGCCGCTGATCGTGGCGCGCGGCGCCGGCGGCGCGCTGCCGGGGGTGGCGCGGGCTGTCGACGATCCGGTGACGCGGGGCGTCGCCAGCAGCTGGAGCCGGCCGATCATCCTGGGCGCCATATCGCTGGACATGTTTGCCGTGCTGCTCGGTGGCATTACCGCGATGCTGCCGATCTTCGAGCAGGACG
>JANNQO010000291.1:0-1581 GCA_031400795.1 Rubrivivax sp.
GCTGGATCGTCGTTGCCTTCGATGTACGGGCTCCACGGCTTGGCCTTGACCGGCGCCGGGGTCTTCCAGACCACGTTGAACTGGCCGTCGGCCTTGACTTCACCGATGAACACCGGCTTGTGCAGGTGGTGGTTCTCGACGTCCATGGTGCTGACGAAGCCGCCCGGCGCCTTGAAGGTCTGGCCGGCCATCGCGGCGATGACCTTGTCGTTCTCCGTGCTCTTCGCTTTGGCCACCGCTTGCGCCCACATGTAGATGCCGATGTAGGTGGCTTCCATCGGGTCATTCGTCAGCGGCTTGTCGGCGCCGGGCAGCTTCTTCGCCTTGGCGTAGTCGGACCATTGCTTCTTGAACGCGTCGTTCGCCGGGTTCTTCAGGCTCATGAAGTAGTTCCAGGCGGCCAGGTGGCCCACCAGCGGCTTCGTGTCGACGCCGCGCAGCTCTTCTTCACCGACCGAGAACGCGACGACGGGAACATCGGTCGCCTTCAGGCCCTGGTTGCCGAGCTCTTTGTAGAACGGCACATTCGAGTCGCCGTTGATCGTCGAGATCACGGCCGTCTTGCCGCCCGCGGCGAACTTCTTCACGTCAGCGACGATGGTCTGGTAGTCGCTGTGGCCGAACGGCGTGTACTTCTCGTCGATGTCGGTGTCCTTCACGCCCTTGCTCTTCAGGAAGGCGCGCAGGATCTTGTTGGTGGTGCGCGGATACACGTAGTCGGTGCCGAGCAGCACGAAGCGCTTCGCGCCGCCGCCGTCTTTGCTCATCAGGTACTCGACCGCGGGAATCGCCTGCTGGTTCGGCGCCGCGCCGGTGTAGAACACGTTCTTCGAGAGTTCTTCACCCTCGTACTGCACCGGGTAGAACAGCAGGCTGTTCAGCTCTTCAACGACCGGCAGCACCGACTTGCGCGACACGCTGGTCCAGCAGCCGAACATCACGGCAACTTTGTCCTGGCTGATCAACTGCTTGGCCTTCTCGGCGAACAGCGGCCAGTTCGATGCGGGGTCCACAACCACCGGCTCGAGCTTCCTGCCGAGCACGCCGCCCTTGGCGTTGATCTCGTCGATGGCCATCAGCGCCACGTCTTTGAGCACGGTCTCGGAAATTGCCATCGTTCCCGACAGCGAATGCAGGATGCCGACCTTGATGGTGTCCGCGGCCAAGGCGTTGAGTGAGGTGAGGGACAGCGCTCCGCAGGCGGCAAGGGCCGCACTCACGGAACGCAGGGCAAAACGACGATTCATTGATAGTCTCCGATCGGGTTTGGAAAATGGAACACGCGGCGAGAGGCGGTCTCGTCGTGCAGCACAGTGAGCAAGCGGCGTGCCAATGCACGAGCGCCCGAGGCGGCCGCGTCGCGGCGCGCGAACGACCGAATCCGAGCGCGCCGCACCGTTTCGTGCGCGGCCCGCACCAAATGAGGATCGCGCAGAGACTCCCGCCCGAAAAATGCCCGGCATTACACTTGCAACGCATGCATCTTGGCAGCGCTAACATGCGTTCGCCACGATTCTTTCCATGAGCCTGCACGATGGAACTGACCCCGCGCGAAAAGGACAAGCTCCTGATCTTCACCGC
>JANNQO010000292.1:0-2582 GCA_031400795.1 Rubrivivax sp.
ATCTGCTGTTCGACGAGCGGCGTCAACACATAGCCGGGGCACACCGCGTTGACGGTGATGCCAAGCTCGGCGACCTCGAGTGCCACGGTCTTGGTGAACCCGGCAACGCCATGCTTGGCAGTGACGTAGGCCGACTTGTAGGGGCTGGCGACCAACGCATGTGCCGAGGCGATGTTGACGATGCGGCCGAAACCCTTCTTCTTCATCGCCGGCAGCGCCAGCCGCGTGGTGTGGAAACCGGCCGACAGGTTGATGGCCAGGATGGCGTACCACTTGTCGACCGGGAATTCGTCCACCGGCGCCACATGCTGAATGCCGGCGTTGTTGATGAGCAGATCGATGCAGCCGAACTCCGACAAGGCCTTGCCCATCATCTCTTCGATGGCTTCAGGCCGGCTCATGTCGGCACCGTCGTAGCGCACTTGCACGTCGTAGCGCCCGGCGAACTCTTCCTTCAGCCGATCGATGGCGCCGCGCTCGCCGAAGCCGTTGAGAACGACGTTGGCGCCTTGCGCGGCGAGGGTGCGCGCAATACCCAGGCCGATGCCGGAGGTCGAGCCGGTGACGAGGGCGGTCTTGCCGATGAACATGATGAAGTGCTCCTAGGGTTGGGGGTGTTGGATCGGGATGGCGGGCGCCTGCTCTGCGAACGGCGCATCGACATCGGCGGTGCGGCTGAAGCGCAAGTGGGTGATGTCGACAGGGAAGAACAGGCTCCAGGTCCACTCCACCCAGATGCGCACCTTGCGGCCCAGCGTGGGCATGCGCATCAGGTAATAGGCGCGCCACACCAGCCAGGCGGGCAGGCCGGTCAGGGGCACGCCCAACAGTTGAGCCACGCCCTTGTGATGTCCGGTTGTGGCCATCATTCCCTTCGACCGGTGGTGGAACGCGCTCGTGGTCCGCCCTCCGATGTGGGCGACGAGGTTGCGAGCCAATTGCTTGGCCTGCGCGACCGCGAATTGCGCGGTCGGCGGGCTGGTCTGCCCATCGGCGGCGTTGACGGTGGCCGCGCAGTCGCCAAGGGCCCACAGCCCGGGCCGACCTGCGACCTGGCCGTCGGGCTCGGTCACGATGCGACCACGCAGCGTGGTCACGGCGAGCTGCTCGACGAGCGGATTGCTGCGCGCACCGATTGTGCAAATGACGGTGTCGGTCGCCAGGCGGGTGCCGTCGACCAGGTCAACGCCGTGTGCGTCGACAGCCGCGGCGCGTGCGCCCAGGCGCACATCGACGCCGCGCTGGCGCAGCGACCGCGCGGCCACCTCGCCCAGCCGGGCCGGCAGTTCCGGCAGCAGCCGGTCCATGTCGTGCAGCAGAGTGACCCGCAGTTCGTCGGCATTGACGCGGCGATAGTGGCGGTGAGCGCTGCGGATGAAGTCCGCCACGGCGCCCGCAACTTCCACACCCGAAAAGCCCCCGCCGATGACGACGAAGTGGCCCAGCGAGCGCCGTTGCTGGTCGTCGCTGATCAGCTCGATGTGGGCCAGGCGCTGCAGCAGGCGGTTGCGGATGTGCATCGCGTCGCCGACGAGCTTGAGCGGCAGCGCATGCTGGGCCAGGCCCGGGATGATCGTCAGGTTGGCGCGTTGACCGAAGGCCAGCACCAGATGGTCGAAGGCGATCTCGAGCGGTCCCGCCAGCGTCGAGCAGACCAGAACCTGCCTCGTGCGATCGACCCGCTGGAGGCGGCCCATGATGAACCGCGTCGCGGGCACCATCTCCCGGATCGGCGCGATCACGTGCTCCGGAAACACCGCCGCTCCGACCACTTCGGCCAGCATCGGATTGAAAGTGGTGTAGCTCTCCTCGCTCAGCAGCACGACCTGCCATCCCGCAGGCACGCGGCCTTCCAGGGAACGCGCCAGCGTCGTGCCGGCAAAGCCGCCGCCGGCGATCATGATGGTCTTGATGGTGGGTGGGTGGGTGTTCATGGCTTGCTCAACAACGAAGGCAAGCGTAGGCAGCATCGGCCGCTTCGGAAAATCACAAGATTTCATCGAACGATCGGTTCCGGTTATGGCGTTGGCGTTCAATCCTCGTAAGGTCTGACCGGTATTCACGACGGACCTGCGCATGGAGCTCTACCAGCTCAGGGCTGACATCGAACAAGCCCTTACACGATGAAGCGCCCTCGTCGCTGCATCGCCACCACGGCAGGCGACTGCACGTCGATCCAGGTCAGAAAGTCCACGGTCTTGAACTCGCGGTCCAGAGCCGGCGGCCCGCAGATCGCAGAACCCAATGCAAGGTAGGCGGACAGCAGGCGCGGAATGCGCGGGGCAGGCGCTGCCACGGCCTCCAGTGGGCAGGCGAACTCTGGCCGCGGCCGTGTCTGCCACGCTGGCGGCGCCAGGTGGGGCAGAAGCTGCAGGTAGGCCGCAGCGCCCACGGCCGCGTCCTGGGTGGTGAACGAGCTGCAGCCGATGAGGTAGCGTGCTCCTTGGTCGCGCGCGTAGGTGCCGATCCCCTTCCACAGCAGGTTGAGAACCGCGAAATTGCGGTGGCGGGCGTGGATACACGCGCGCCCCAGTTCGAGGATCTCACCGCGGGTGGCCTCGAAGGGCGAGAAGTCGAATTCG
>JANNQO010000293.1:0-14853 GCA_031400795.1 Rubrivivax sp.
CACCGCTATCTCGGTGGCGACTCGACGAAGACCCATGTGCCGGTGTACGTGACCGGCATCAACCCCGATGCACCCGAACAGTTCGCCCGCGCGCGCCAGGCCGAGGGCCACCGCGCGTTCAAGTTGAAAGTCGGCTTCGAGATGGGCCGCGACCTGGCCAACCTGCGCGCGATGCGCGAGGCCCTCGGCACCGACGCGGTGATCACCTGCGACGCCAATCAGGCCTGGTCGCTCGCGCAAGCCCAGCACTTCGTGCGTGAAGCGCAGGGCCTGAACCTGCAGTGGCTCGAGGAGCCGATCCGCGTCGATACGCCCGATGCCGACTGGCTGACACTCGCGCGTGAATCGACGATCCCGCTCGCCGGTGGCGAGAACCTGCAAGGCGCCGGCTTCGACGAAGCGATTGCGCTTGGTGCGCTCCAGGTGATCCAGCCCGATGTCACCAAGTGGGGCGGCATCACCGGCAACCTTCGCGTCGCGCGCGCCGCCGTGGCCGCGGGCAAGCGCTACTGCCCGCATTACTTCAGCGGCGGCCTGGCGCTGCTCGGATCGCTGCATGTGCTGGCCGCCGCCGGCGGTACCGGGCTGCTCGAGTTCGACGCGCACCCGAACCCGAACCGCGAGGCCATCGTCGGTCAACTGCTGCCCTTGCACGATGGTCGGGTGCCGATCCCAACCACACCCGGCCTCGGCGCCGAGCCCGACCTGAAGTCGCTGCAGACCTACCGCACCTGGCCAAATTGCTGACCGACACGACCCACGAAGCGGCTGAACTGCTCTGGCGCCATCGCCGCGCCGGCACGGTGCTCGAGGCCCTGCCGAGCGCGTTGCGCCCAACAAGCCACGCGCAAGGTCACGCGATCCAGGCGCAACTGCCCCTCGTCGCCGGCGAGCGTGTCGTGGGCTGGAAGATCGCCGCCACCAGCCAGGCTGGCCAGGCGCATATCAACGTCGGCGGGCCGCTCGCCGGGCGTATCCTGTCGAGCTTCGTGGTGAATGCCGGCGTGTCCATTTCTCTGGCCGGCAACGGCATGCGCGTGGCCGAGCCCGAGTTCGCGTTTTGCATCGGCCGCGACCTGCCACCACGCGCGGCGCCCTACAGCGAACAGCAAGTGCTCGATGCAGTCGGCTCGCTGCACTCCGCTTTCGAGATCCCCGATTCGCGCTACGCCGACTTCGCGCGCGCCGGCGAGGCGCAATTGATCGCCGACGACGCCTGTTGCGGGCGCTTCGCGTTCGGCGCCGCAGCGCCCGACGCCTGGCGCGGGACCGACCTGCGCGCGCACCGCGTGTTCGGCAGCGTGTCGAACGCCGCGGGCTTGCGCCTGACCCGCGAGGGCGAAGGCCGCGCCGCCCTCGGCGATCCGCGCGTCGCGCTGGTGTGGTTGGTCAACGAGCTGTCGTCACTGGGCATCACGCTCGAAGCCAGCCAGTTCGTATCCACCGGCACCTGCATGGTGCCGATGGCGATCGCGCCGGGGGACCGTGCGCAGGCGGACTTCGGCGTGCTGGGCAGCGTGTCGCTGGCGTTCTTGGCCTGAAGACGCGCCCGGCGGGCTACTCCGCCGTCACCGCCGGGGTCGACGACACGGCGGCACCAAACTCCGCGCGGATCGCGGGGCCATGCTCGTCGACTGCCGGCGCGGCGCGAAAGCTCTCGCCATCCCACTCGCTGGCCCACGGAATCGCCGGCACCTCCACGCTGCGTGTGCCCACCGGCATTCGGCGGGTGCGCAACTGCGGGTGTTCGATCAAGTCGTTGAGCGAATTGACGCTGCCATAGGCGGTCTGCGCATCGGTCAGGCGATCGATCATCTCGGCGCTGGTATGCGCGGCAAACACCGCCGCCACCATGCCGTCGAGCCACTCGCGGTGTTCGACACGCGTGGCGTTGTTGACGCAGCGCGCATCGCCCTGCAGCGCAGGCTCTTGCATCACCACGCGACAGAAGTCGGCCCACTCGCGTTCGTTCTGGATCGAGATCACGATGTCGCGCCCATCAGCGCAGCCGAAGCCGCCGTACGGCGCGATCGTCGGGTGCTTCAGGCCAACCCGGCCCGGCGGGCGGCCGCCGTAGCGCGCTTGCAGATAGGGCACGGCCATCAGCTCGGCTGCGGAGTCGAACAGGCTGACCTTGAGCGCCGAGCCGCGCCCGGTGCGCGCACGCGCCAACAGCGCCTGCTGGATACCCACCAATGCGTTGAGCCCGGCATTGATGTCGCACAGCGACACCCCGATGCGGCCCCATTCGCCGGGTGCACCGCTCACCGAGACGAGCCCGCTCTCGGCCTGCACCAGCAGGTCATAGGCCTTCATCTTGTAGAGGCGGCCGCGGTCACCATAGCCGCTGATGTCGCAGGTGATGAGTTGCGGATGCAGCGCACGCAGCGTGGCGCTGCCCAGCCCCAAGCGCTCGGCCGCACCCGGCGCCAGGTTCTGGATGAAGACATCAGCGCGCGCGATCATGCGGCGCAGCAGGTTCAGATCGGGCTCCTGCTTCAGGTCCAGCGCGATCGATTCCTTGCCGCGGTTGATCCAGACGAAGTAGCTCGACTCGCCATGCACCGCGTTGTCGTAACCACGCGCGAAGTCGCCCTCGGGGCGCTCGATCTTGATCACACGCGCACCGGCGTCGGCCAGGCGGCTCGAACAATACGGCGCCGCCACCGCCTGCTCGAGCGCCACCACCAGCACGCCGGCCAGCGGCAGTTCGGCAGCGGCGGCGGCGGCGGCCTGCTGCGGCAGTGTGCGGTGTGTCATCGGCGCTCCTGAAGCGGTTCTCGCATGACGCCGATTGTGAAAACACGTCGCGTGCGAGGCCATTGCTTTTGCGCGAAACCAGCATTGACCAGCTTGCAATGGCGCGGCCGCGGGCGCCGCGCCACAGTGCCGCATCAACCCCAGCCGCGATGACGCCCCGCTCCTACCTCTTCGTGCCCGCCGATCGGCCCGAGCGCTTTGCCAAGGCGCTGGCCTGCGGCGCCGATGTGGTGATCGTCGATCTGGAAGACGCGGTCGCGCCGCAAGCGAAGGTGGCGGCGCGTGCCGCGCTGGCGCAGTGGCTGCTGCATTCGTCGGCCGGGGCGGCGGCTGGGGCCGGCCTGCCGGTGCCCTTGTTCGTGCGCACCAACGCGCCCGGCAGCGAATGGATTGCCGAGGATCTGATGCTGTGCGGCAGCAGCAAGTTCGTCAGCGGCGTGATGCTGCCCAAGGCCGAGCGTGTGGCCGACCTCGAAGCCGCCGGCGGCGCGTTGCAGGGCCGGCCGCTGATCCCCTTGATCGAAACCGCCGCAGGCTTCGACCAGCAGCGCGCGCTGGCCGGCGCCGCTGGCGTGCAACGCCTCGCGTTCGGCTCGATCGACTTCCAGCTCGACCTCGGCATCAGCGCGGGTGATGAGGGCGACCACACCGAGCTGCTGTTCTTTCGCTCGCAACTTGTGCTCACCTCGCGCCTGGCGTCGCTGCTGCCGCCGATCGACGGCGTGACCACGGCGCTGGACGACGACGCGCCAGTGGCGCGCGACACCCTGGCCGCGCGGCGCCTGGGCTTCGGCGCGAAGTTGTGCATCCACCCGCGCCAGGTCGCGGCGGTGAATGCGGGCTTCACGTCCAGCGACGTAGAGCTTGCATGGGCGCGGCGCGTGATTGCGGCAGTGGCGCAGTCCGGCGGCGCGGCGGTGGCGGTGGACGGCAAGATGGTCGACAAGCCGGTGCTGCTGCGCGCGCGGGCGGTGCTTGGCGACGCGGCGGACGCGTAGAGCGCGGCGGGTGCATAGCGCGCCGTAGAGCGCCGTACATCGCGTCCAGCGGCGCCATCGATCACACACCAGCCGCCGCCCGCTGCATGTCGACGGCGGCCGCGTGGGGTCTCAGCCGTGGAAGTGAACCAGCGTCTTGGTCGTGCTCATTTCTTCGAGCGCGAGCAGGCCCTTTTCGCGGCCGTGGCCGCTGCGTTTGGTGCCGCCGAAGGGCAGCTCCACGCCGCCGCCAGCGCCATAGCAGTTCATGAACACCTGGTCGGCCTTGACCGCCTTGGCCACGCGCTGCAGGCGCCCGGCGTTTTCGGTCCACACCGCGGCGAGCAGACCGTAGTCGGTGCCGTTGGCCAGCGCGATCGCGTCAGCCTCGTCGTCGAAGGGCATCGCCGCGAGCACCGGGCCGAAGACTTCCTCGCGTGCCAGCACAGCGTCGCGCGGCACCGGGCCGAAGAGCGTCGGCCTGACGTAGTAGCCGGTCGCCGGTACGCCGTCGGCCAGGCGCCCTTCAGCGAGCACCGGGATGCCGGCGGCGCGCGCGCCATCGATGTAGCGCTGCACGCGTTGCAGTTGTGCCGGGTTCATCAGCGGGCCGCAGTCGAGGTCCATTGCCGGCGTGCCGACGCGCACTTTTGCGAAGGCCTCGGCGACGCGGGAGACGAAGCTGTCGAAGATCCCGCGTTGCACCAGCAGCCGGCTGCCCGCAGTGCAGGTCTGCCCCGCGTTCTGGATGATCGCGCGCACGATGATCGGCACCGCGCGCTCGGCATCGACATCGTCGAACACGATCTGCGGCGATTTGCCGCCGAGTTCGAGGGTGCACTTCACGACGTTCTGCGCCGCCGCCTGCTGCACCAGCGTGCCGACCTCGTTGCTGCCGGTGAACGAGATGAAGTCGATGCCGGGGTGCGCAGCGAGTGCGGCGCCGGCCTCTTCGCCCAGCCCGGTCACGACGTTGAGCACACCGTCGGGCAAGCCGCAGGCTGCGGCGATCTCGGCGAAGCGCAGCGCCGACAAGCTGGTGTCCTCGGCTGGCTTCAACACCGTGGCATTGCCCATCGCCAGCGCCGGCGCGACACTGCGGCCGAGCATCTGCGCCGGATAGTTCCACGGAATGATGTGCGCGGTGACACCGAGCGGCTCGCGCAGCAGCGTGACCTGGTGGCCGTTCAGGAACGGGATCGCCTGCCCGTGTACCTTGTCGGCCGCCGCGCCGTAGAACTCGAAGTAGCGCGCCAGCACGTTGATGTCGTTGCGCGCCGTGGTCATCGGCTTGCCGGTGTCGCGGGCCTCGATCTGCGCGAGTTCGTCGGCATGGTCGAGCACGGCCTCGCCAATCTTGATCAACACGCGCCCGCGCTCGGTGGCGTTCATGCGGCCCCAAGGGCCGGACAGCGCGGCGCGCGCGGCGGCCACCGCGAGATCGACCTCGTGCGCCGTGCCACGCGCGATCTGCTCGAAGGTTTCACCATCGGCCGGGGATACGACCGGCAGCGTGCGGTTGTCGCGGGCGGCCAGCCAGCGGCCGCCGATGAACATGTGCTTCACGTCGATACTCCTTGCAGGTCGCGGGATGAGGTTTTCAGCGCGGCATCGTCTTGGCCACCGCCGGCCGCTCGCGCAGCGCCAGCGACATCGTGTCCAGCGCCGGCATCGGCGGCAGCCAGGCCGCGTCGGCGAAGCGAAAGCGCAGGTAGTCGATCGCGACCACGGCGGTGATCGCGTCCAGCGTCGGCGCGCCCGTCGTCCACAGCGGCGCGCGTGCGGCGAAGGCCTCCAGCCGCGCCATGCCCTCGGCCATCGTGCGGCGGCGCCGCAGGCCGACCGGCGTCTCGTCGAACAGCACTGGCGCCGTGACCTTGCGGATGATGATGGTATGGACTGCCGCGTCGATCACGCCGAGCGCGATGCCGGCGCGTGACAGCACGCCAGCGCTGGCAGCCGCATCGGGCCCGAGCAGGTCGGGCCCAGCGGGCGCGGGGCGCGTGCGTTCGAGCCACATCACGATCAACAAGCTCTCGGCCAGCGGCGTGCGGTCGTCGAGGATCAGCGTCGGCACGCGCGTCGCGGCATTGGCGTCGCGCAGCCGCGCATCGTCGGCCCAGGGGTCGACAATCGTCGGCTCGACTTCAAGGCCTTTTTCGATCATCGCGATGCGCGCGATGCGCACGTAGGGCGAGGTGGTGTTGGCGAGCAGTTGCATGGTCATCGGTTGCGCTTGCGGTTGCGGTTGAGACTCATAATCAAGCGACGGCGCCGAGCTGCTTCAGCATGCCCAGGTTGTCGAGCAAGGCCCAGTGCTCGATCAGCACGCCGTCGCGGATCTGGAACAGGTCGAGCACGCCGATGTCGATCTTGCGGCCGGTCGCGGCCATGTCGCCGAACGCGCCGGTGTGCGTGGCCTGCACGCGCAGGCGCACGAGCACTTTCTCGCCTTCGGCGACGAAGTCTTCGAGCGGCAGCTTCATGTCGGGGAATGCCGGCAGCAGCGCATCGTGCAACTGCTTCACGCCCGCCGGGCCGCGCACCTCGAACGGCAGGCCGGGGTCGTGGCGCACGAAGCCGGGGGCAATGTGGCGCTCCATCCACGCCGTGTCGCCGGCCAGAAAAGCGCGGAAGTAGTCGCGGCAGAGTTGTTTGTTCGATTCGAGGCTCATGGGGTTCTTTCGAAAACGCGGATCAGGCCGCCACGACATCGAAGCCGAGGCGCGGGAAGTGGATGTGCAGATCGCCGGCCTGCGCGTCGCGGCGGTGGATGACGATCTCGCTGTCACTGGCCGCGACCAGCGTGCCGCTCACCGGCACCCGCGCGTTGTCGTCGGGTGTCACGGTCACCGGGCAGCCGGCACGCAGACCGCCGGTATCGCCGTTCGGGTCGAGGTGCGTCACTGGCGCGGGCTGGGCGGCACGGGCCACCTCGAAGGCCGCTTCGGGCGTCATCGGCGAAGGCTGGCCGTGGCCAAAGGCCACGGTGCGCTCGTACCAGGCCGCCAGCGGTGAATCTGGCGGAATGCCGAGCAGCGTGTCGACCTCCAGCGGGCAGTTTTTGCGCAACAAAAAAATCGTCTGCCAGCAGGCCAGGTCGGCCGCGCTCGGCGCGTCGCCGAACAGGAAGTGGCGGCCGTCGGCGAGCGCCGCTTTCAACCACGCATATTGCGCACGCACGAACTGCACATGCTGCTCAAACTGCGGCGCCATCGCGGCTTTGCTGATGTCGATGCCGAGGTACCCATCCTTGCGATCCTTGATGAACTCGGGCGGGATGTGCTCGCCGATGTAATGCACCAGCACGCCGATCGTCGGGACCCACATCTGGCGCTCCCACGCGAACGCCAGGCCGCTCGCTAGTCCTTCACTGTGGAGCGCGCGCGCAGGGTGCAGGCGGTCGAGCGTCGGCACGATGAGATGGGTGTCGCAATAAATATCGGCGCCGACTTGCAGCACCGGCGCCCGGCGGTAACCGCCCGTCAGCGGCGCCAGCAGCGGACGCGGCGGCAGGCCCGGAATGTCCACCGAGCGATAGGCCAGGCCCTTGAAGCCGAGCGCGGTTCGCACCTTTTCGGAGAAGCTGGAGAAAGCGTAGTGGTGCAGGATGAGTTCGCTCATGATGGTCGCCCTTTCATTCAATACATGATGTGGCCGCCATCGACGACGATGGTCTGGCCGGAAACAAAACCCGCGAGATCGGACAGCAGGTACAGCGCTGTGCCGACCAGGTCCTCGGGCTTTTGCTCGCGCGAGATCGCGCGCGCCTTCAAGAAGCTTTGCTGCCACTCGATCGGGCGGTTCTTCGTCGCGTCGGTGATCACGAAGCCCGGCGCGATGACGTTGACGCGCACGCCGTTCGGGCCGCACTCCTTGGCCAGGCCCTTGGTCATCGACAGCACCGCGCCCTTGCTGGCGACGTAGTGCAAATATCCCGGCTGCCCGGCCACCGCCACCACCGAGGCGATGTTGATGATCGAGCCGCTCTTGCGCTCCCGCATCGCCGGCATCACCGCCTTGCAGCATTGCCACACGCCCTTGACGTTGACGGCGAAGATGCGATCCCACTGCGCCGGGTCGAGCTCCTCGAACGGCGTCAACTTGACCTCGCGGAAGTAGGCGGCATTGTTGATCAGGCCGTCGATGCGGCCGAAGCGGCGCAGCGCGGCGTCGGCCATCGCGCGCACCGAGTTGTCGTCGGCGACATCGACGCGAACGCCAAGCGCCTTGCCGCCGGCGGCCTCGACCAGGGCCACGGTTTCATCGGCGGCGTTCATGTCGGCGACAACGACATTGGCGCCCTGCGCTGCGGCGCCGACGGCGAAGGCCTGGCCGATGCCGGTGGCGGCGCCGGTGACGATGACGGTATGTTGATCGAGCAGGTGTTGGGCTGGCATCGGGATTCCTTTCAATAGTTAGGGCTTGCCGGCGGGTCGTACCGCGCAGCGCTTTTGGCCTTCGGGGCATTCCTCGGCTTGCAGACGCATGACGGCACGGTCACGCAGCGGGCCATGGATGTCGATCTGCAGCGCCCAGACGCCGCTCATCTCGAGCTCTAACCGGCCGCGGTACTCGCCGGGCTCGCCGGTCGGCGCCGCCACAGTGGGCTTGACGCGGTGCGCCATCGGCATCGACGGCATCGACGCGCCGAGCATGACCTGCGCGCCGTCGAGCGGCTTGCCGTCGCGTGCCGCGAGCTGCACCACGCAGTCCAGCGTCGGCCCGATCGCCACCGCGTCGCAGCGCAGATTGACCTTGGCGCGCGCGGCTTGCGCCGCAGCCGGCAGCGCTTGAACGGCGAGCAGGAAAACCAGCAACGGCGCGAGCAACGCCACGCGCAACGCCACAAACAGATCGGCGCGCCCTGCAGCCGGCCGGATGGCGAGCAAGGTGACCTTCACCGTGCGGCCTCCAGTGTCGCGGGCAGCGCAGCGACACGACGCCGCTTCGTGATGCGATGCACCAGCGCCTCGTCGAGCAGGCCACGCGGCCGCCAGCGCAGGAACAGCGCGACAACACCACCGAAGACGACCATGCGCCAGCCTTCGAAGATGCGCGCTGCGTCGAGCAGCCCGATGTCGAACAACACGCCGACGAGCGGGCCGAAGGCGCTGCCGAGGCCGCCGATCAAGGCATAGCTGACGGCGTGAACGCCGAGCATCGGGTCGAACAGTGCCGGCTCGATGTAGGTCGTGCGGTGCGCGTAGAGGCCACCGCCGAGCGCGGCGAGCGCACCCGCTGCCGTGGCTGCGGCCAGGCGCAGCCGCGCGACAGGCAGGCCCTGCGCGGCGGCCAGAGTGTCGTCGTGGCCGGTCATGCGCAGGCCCAAGCCGATGCGCGTGCGCTCGGTCAAGGCCAGCAGCAGCAACACACCGGTCAGCACCGCCAGGCACAGCGCCAGGTAGGCCGCCGGCGAGACGTCGTTCTCGAACAGCCAGCGGATATCGCGCAGGCCTTCGCCGCCAGCGGGGCCGACGGCCCCGCCGTCGCGCTCGACCTGCCAGTGCCAGCCCAGCAGCGCGATGCGTGCCATCTCGGCAAACGCCAGCGTCGCCACCGCGTACGACAGGCCTGACAGTTTCATCGTCGGACAGGCGAGCGCGGCGGACGCCAGCGCGCCGACCGCGACGCCCGCAGCCAACGCCGGCGCGAGCGGCCACTGGGCCACCGCACTCGCGATGCCCGCTGCGTAAGCGCCGAGGCCGAAAAATGCCTGCTGGCCAAACGACACCCGGCCGACAAGCAGCAGCAGGTAGGCCGACAAGGCGAGCAGCGACATGATCGTGATGTCGGTCGCCAGCCCAATGGCGTGCTCAGGCGCCACGGGCCACTCCGCCACGGTGGATCAGCACCGCCAACAGCAAAGCCCAGGTCGCAAACTCGCGACCCAGCGCGCCGAACAAGTTCTGTGCGTGGGCCTCGACGAGACCCAGCACCCAACCGCCAACGAGCACACCACCGATCGATGCCAAACCGCCCAGCATCGCCGCCACCAAGCCCTTGACCAGCACCCACATGCCAAACATCGGCGTCACCTGGCCGTCGATGGCCAACACCGCAAACGCAGCCACACCCGACAGCGCACAGGCCGCAGCAAACGCCAGCCGCTGCACACCCGCCACCGGTATGCCCACCAGATGCGCGGCGACACGCCGGTCCGACGTGGCGCGCCACGCCAGCCCGCCTCGTGTGCGGCGCAGATACCAGATGAGCGCCAGCGTCAGTGCCACCGCCAGCGCCGCCAGCGCAGCGCGGTCAGGCCGCACGGCCAGGCCAGCCAGCGACCATTCACCGGAAGTGGCGAGCGACGGGAACGGGTTCAAGTGACGCGGCAGCAGATTCACCGCCAGCTGCTCCAGCTGCATCCACACCGCAAACGTCGATGCCAGCGCGACCACCTCACGACCATCGTGCCCGGCCACCGTCAACGCGGTGCGGCCTGTGTGCGCGTCAGGCGCGCTGGCCGACACATCGGCAAAACACAGGCGCTCGACATACAGGCCCACGACCACCGCCGTGGCCACCACCGCCAGCGCCACCACCGCCACCGGCACGCCATGCCGTTGATGCAGCCAGGCGCCGACATAAGCCGCCAGCATGGCGCCAGCACCGTAAGCCAGGTTCAAGCGGCGCAGGGTGCCGAAGGACAGCGCCAGCCCCAAGCCGACCAGCGCGTATGCCGAGCCGTCCAGCAGCCCGTCGAGCGTGGTCTGCAGCAGCTCGGTCAGCGCCATCTCACGCCGCCCTGCGCAGGCCAAGATAGGCGCGCTGCACCACGTCGTCCTCGGCCAGTTGACCCGGCGTGCCGGAGAAGCTGACGCGGCCCTGCTCCATCAGGTAGAAGTGCTGCGCCACCTTCAGCGCCATGTGCGCGTTTTGCTCGACCAGGAAGATGCTCACACCCTCGGCATGCAGTTGGCGGATGATGGAAAAGATCTCGGCCACCACCAGCGGCGCCAGGCCCACCGAGGGCTCGTCCATCAGCAGCAGGCGCGGGCGCGACATCAAGGCGCGGGCCACCGCCAGCATCTGCTGCTCGCCGCCCGACAGCGTGCCGGCCAGTTGTGCGGTGCGCTCTTGCAGGGGCGGGAAGCGCTGAAACATGCGGTCGATGTCGTCGCGGATGCCTGCGCGGTCACGGCGGCGGAAGGCGCCGGCCATCAGGTTTTCGCGCACCGTCAGTGCCGGGAAAACGAGCCGGTTTTCCGGCACCAGCGCCAAGCCGCGCGCCACGATCTGTGCCGGGCTCTTGCCCACCAGTTCTTCACCTGCCAGCTTGATCGAGCCGCGCTTGGGGCGCAGGATGCCGGCCAGCGTCATCATCAGCGTTGTCTTGCCAGCACCGTTGGGGCCCAGCAGGCAGGTCACTTCACCGGGCTTGGCCGACAGGTTCACGCCCTTCAGCGCTTCAATCTTGCCGTAGGCGGTGGCGAGGTCCTGGATCTCGAGCATGGCGCTTGTCCTCAGCCAGTCACGCTGGTTTCATCGCTGGTTTCGTCGCTGCCCAGATAGGCCGCGCGCACTTGAGGATGGCCCTGCACCTCGGCCGGTGTACCTTCAGCGATCTTGCGGCCGAAGTTGAGCACGACGACGCGGTCGCAGACCTCCATCACCAGCTCCATGTGGTGCTCGATCAGCACGATGGTGCGGCCCTGCCCGCGCAGGCTGCGGATGCGCTCGTCGAGTTCGTCGATCTCTTCGGCGTTCATGCCGGCCGCCGGCTCGTCCAGCAAGAGCAGCGGCGCGCCCGATGCGGCAGCGCGTGCCAGTTCCAGCCGGCGCTGCTCGCCAAACGCCAGGTTGCCGGCCAACATGTCGCGCTTGTCGGCCAGGCCGCTGAAGTTGAGCAGGGCCTCGGTCGATTCGCGCGCCGCATCGGCACCCGCCAACCAGCGGCGCTTGAAGCCGGCCCAGCCGCGCTCGCGCACGACTTCGGCCGCCCACAGGTTCTGCCACACGGTGAGCTGCGTGAACAGGCGGATGTTTTGGAAGGTGCGCGCGATGCCCAGTTCGGCCCGGCGGTGTGGCGGCAAGGGGCCGATGTCGCGGCCCTCGAAGGACAGCGTCCCGGCGGTCGGCGCGTAGAGCCCGGCGATCAGGTTCACGGTGGTGCTCTTGCCCGAGCCGTTCGGTCCGATCAAGCCCAGGATCTCGCCGCGCCGCACCAAGAGGTCCAGGCCATCGACGGCCTTCACACCGCCGAAGTGGCGGCTGAGATTTTTGGCTTCAAGCATGGCGTGAGGCTCCGTCGACCTGTGGCCCGCTTGCCGTGCGCTGGCCTCGCGGCAAGCGCAGCGCCTGTGTCAGCACACCCGACGGCCGCACCAGCATCACCAGCAAAATCAATGCGCCAAACAGCAAGCTGCGCCAATCGCCCAGAAAGCGCAGGCCTTCAACCAGAAAGCCCTGGATGAAGACAACGGCGACCAGCGTGCCTGCCAAGCTGCCCAGCCCGCCGAGAATGGGATAGGCGATGGCGAAGGTGGCCAGCAGGATCGTGAAATTGCTGTGCTCGATGTGGGTCGTGGTGTGCGCAAACAGGCCCCCCGCCAGCCCGGCGATCGCGCCGCCGATGCCAAAGGCCGAGACCTTGGCGGCGGTGAGGTCGATGCCCGCACCCTGCGCCGCGACTTCGTCTTCACCCACCGCGCGCCACAGCGTGCCGATGCGGCAGCGGTCCAGCCACCACAGCAACAGCATCACGCCTGCGACCAGCGCCCAAATCAGTGCCAGCACCTGCCACGCGGTCCAGGCATGGGCCTGCAAGTAACGGATGCCGCCAAAGCCCAGGCCGCCGTCAGGGCCCATCGGGCCGGCTGGCGTTTCGATGCGGAACTTGAAGTTGAAGAACACCAAACGCACGATCTCGGCGAAGGCCGTGGTGGCCACCACCAGCATCAGCCCTTTGACCCGCAGCGCCGGAAACCCCACCGCCACCGCCACCAGCCCCGCCACCACGGCGCCCAGCGGCAACGCCAAAAACAGCGGCCAACCGGCCAAGGTGGTGAGCATGCCGGCGGCATAGGCGCCGATGGCAAAAAAGCCACCCTGCGCCAGCGACACCTGGCCGGTGTGCAACACGCACCAAGCCGACAGGCCGAGCAGCGAATGCACGCCGATGACTTGCGCTAAGCCCAGGTAGAAGTCCATCGCGCGCGCCGGGCTTCAGTCGCGCCCACCCGGCGCGGCAAACAAACCGCCGGGCCGAAAGACGAGGAAGGCGAACAACAGCAGCATGACGTAGATGTCGCGCTCGCTGACGCCGCGCAAAGACTGGAACAGGTTCTCGGCGCCGCCCACCACCAGCCCCGCAATGATGGCGCCGGGCACGCTGCCCAGACCGCCGATCACCGTCACCACCAGGCCCTTGACCGTCAGCGGCAGCGTCAGCAGCGGCGACAGCACGCCGATGGCCGCACCCGCCATCGCACCGGCGGTGCCACCGAGCAAGCCCGCGATGACAAAGGTGCTGGCGTTGGTGGCGTCCACGCCCATGCCACACAGCCGCGCGGCCACCGGCTGCTGCGCCACGGCGCGGGTGGCCAGGCCCAAGCGGGTGCGCTGCAACAGCAGCTTCAGGCCGACCATGGCGGCGCCACCCAGCGCAAACACAAACAGCAGGTCACCGCGCACCATGAAGGGCCCGATGTCGAAATTGGCGCCCGCGAACATCGCCGGGTAGTCGCGCGGCATGCCGGCCGTGGCATGCACGATGGCTTCTTCCAGCAGCAGCAGCATGCCCACCGTGGACATCAGCGTGGCCAGCGGCTTGTCCAGCGGCAGAAAGCGGAAACACACGATGTAGATCACGCCGCCGAGCACGCCGCCCAGCAGCGCCGCCGCCACATAGACCAAGGGCGTGGGCACCAGGGGCACCACCAACAGGCTCAGGTAGGCCGCGCCAATCGACGCCGCAGCATACGACAGGTTGATCTTGTGCATGACGCCAAAGATCAAGGTGAAGCCGATGCCGATCAGTGCGTAGATGCTGCCAAACATCACACCGTCGATGACCGACTGCGTGAGGTCCAGTGCGTCTTGCAGCGTCATGTCAACTTGCCTGCGGCCCGTGGCATCAAACGGCCATCAGCGGGCGGGCGTGTGGGCCACGGTCCAAGCGCCCTTGCTGGCCTGCACAAAGAGGAAGGGCTTGACGGCCTCGCGGTCTTCGGTGCGGCCGACCTTGCCCAGCAGCCCCTGCGTCTCTTTCATCGACGCCAGCGCCTCGCGTATCTTGGCGCGGTCGGCCTGCACCGTTTCAGGCTTGCCGGTGACCTTGGATTTTTCGATCAGGTCTTTCAGCGTGAAGATGTTTTCCCAAGCGGCGGCGTTGTGCAGGTCCATGTTGGTGCCCACGGCCAGCAGGGTCTCGGCGGCTATTCTGGCCTCGGGCGTGACGGGCGCAAAGCTGGTCGGGATGAGGATGCCCTCGGCCTGGGCGGCGCAGCCCTGCAGTGTTTCCATGCTCGACGAGCTGGTCAGGCCGACCAGCATCTTGGGCTTGACACCCTGGCGCTGCATTTCCTTGAGCACGCCGCAGGTGGTAAACGGGTGCGCCGAGATCGCCACCAAGTCGGCGCCTGCGCGCTTCATCTCGCGCACCTGAGTCGAGAAAGTGGTGTCGGCCAGCAGCCATTCGCTTTGGCCCTGGACTTCGAAGCCGGTCTTCTCGGCATGTCCCTTGAGCACGTTGTAGGTGGCATTGCTGTGCGCGAAGTCCTTCTCGACGCCGCCCCACACCGTCTTGATGTCGGGGCGCGTGGCCTTGATCCACTCGAACAGCGACTTGTACATGGCCGACTCGCTGGGCACGTTGCGAAACGCCCATTGCGACACCGAGGCCAGGCCGCCCTTGGCCGCCACGTCGGTGTAGAGCGGGAACTGCAGGCCAGAGTCGCTGGCGTCACCAGCCTTTTTCTGCAAAATGCCAAACACCGGCTCGGCGACATTGCTGCAGGTGGGCCCGACGGCGACGATGGCGTCGGGCTGCGAAGCGATGCGGCGCAGCGCGTTGATGCCTTCTTCGGCGTTGCAGCGGTCGTCCAGGTACTCGATGACGATCTTGGCCTTGGCGCCATCAGCCAGCGTCACGCCGCCGGCCTTGTTGATTTGC
>JANNQO010000294.1:0-10231 GCA_031400795.1 Rubrivivax sp.
GCAGGGCAACACGAGCAACGCCGACCTGCTGGATGCGATCCGCGAAGGCGCCGTGCTGCGCGTGCGGCCCAAGGCGATGACCGTCGCGGTGATCCTGGCCGGCCTGTTCCCGATCATGTGGGGCGAAGGCACCGGCTCGGAGGTGATGCAACGCATCGCCGCTCCGATGGTGGGCGGCATGATCACCGCACCGCTGCTGTCGATGTTCGTGGTGCCTTGTGCCTACTTGTTAATGCGGCGAAGGCGGGCAAGTCGGGCTGCGCCACAGGTCGGTCTGGCGGGAGCACCGCCGTGAACGCAGCGTGGCAGCGGGTGGCAACGGCAGCTGCGGCGCTGCTCGTGATGACGGGCTGCGCCAGCACGATCTTCAGCTCCAGCAAGGGCCCCGGCGAATTGCCGCCGATCGATGCGCCGCGCTTCGAAGCGCAATCCCGAGGTGCGCCGCCACGCGTCGCACTCGTTCTCTCGGGCGGCGCTGCGCGCACCTTCGCCCACCTGGGCGTGCTGCGCGTGCTCGAACGCGAGGGGCTGCGGCCCGACCTGGTGGTGGGCAGCAGTGCCGGCGCGACTTTGTTCGCGTTGCTGGAGTCGCGGTCATGACGCGCTCGTTCCTGCGCGCAGTGGCCCGCGGTCTTGCCGGCGGGTTGCTCATGGCGCAAATGGCCATTGCCGCCTATGCATGCCCGGCCCTGTCGTCGACGACGACGATGGCGAACATGCAGATGCCGGCACCGAGTGCCTCGCCGGACGAACGTGGCCAGGTGGATGGCGGCATGCCGATGGCGCAATCGATGCATTGCGACGACATGGCCGGCACGATGGATGCGTCGTCGCCCAACCTCTGCGCCGAACACTGCAAGTACGGCCAACAGAGCGACAAGGCCCCGACGCTGAATGTGCCGGCGGTCGTGCTGACTGCCCTGTATGCCACCCCGCCGGTGCCCGAACTGGCACCGCCGCCGCGCTCTGCGGCGACCACGTTGAGTGCGCTGGTTGCGGCCTCCCCGCCGCACACCATCCTGCACTGCGTCTACCGCTTCTGATCCTCCAGACGACGCTGCGCCGGCGACCGTGATGGTCGCCTGAGCGCATCGGTCGTGCTCGCTTCGCGCACGAGCCGTCGCTCGCAACTGCGAATCGAGCCCGACACGAAGCCACCGGTTCGTTGTCTGGGGATTCCATGTTCACCGCTTCATCGCGCCACGCCGCATCCGCGTGGTGGCTGCCTCGCCGCTGGGCGCTCGCCCTTGCGCCGCTCAACGCAGGCTGGCCGCCGCGGCTGCCTGTGCGCATCGCGTACTGCCGGTGGCTGGATTGATCGATCGAAGCCGCACTTGGTGCGCAATCGATTCGAGCTCAATTCATCACCGGAGTACATCATGAAGAAGCTACTCGACACGCTCATCGGCGCCGTTGCGCTGAGTGCCATGCTGCCCGCGTTCGCCGGCCCTGACTGGCAGGCCATCGAGCAGGCGCGCAAGCACAAGCACGTGCAGGTCGCCCAGGCGGACAGCCCTGAAGCGAAGTGCGCCGCGAAGCGCCTCGTACTGCCGCTCGATCACGGCCCGCGTGCGCAGACCACGCCGTACCTCAACGAGAGACGCAAGGCCCGCTTCGAGGCCGAGCAGAAGGCCTGCAAAGAAGCTGCGGCAAAGGGCCGCGTCGTGTGAGGCCGTCGAAAGGAACATCCATGAAACCGAACCTTGTTGCAGCCGTTGCTGCGCTGGCAGCGACGCTTGCCGGCGCATCCGGGGCCCAAGCCCCGGCCGACACCAGCCTGCGTCCTTCGCAGACCGCGTCGCCGATGGCGCACCTGGCCATCGGCACGGTCAAGAGCATCGATGTCACCGGGCGCAGCGCCACCATCGATCACCAGGCCATTCCGAGCCTGGGCATGCCGGCGATGACGATGCAGTTCCAGCTTTCGCCCTCGTCCCGGCTCGTGTTGAAGCCCGGGCTGTCGATCGCGTTCACGTTCACCGCGTCGGTCGATGGATTGACGATCGGTGCGGTGCAGCCGATCCAGGTGGGAAGGCCGTGAGCGACCGCAGCAGCGGGCCGGCGTGGCTGGCCAACTTTCGTCGCGAGCCGGACCGCACAGCCGCGCTCGCGCGATACGCCCGGCTGGCACCGCGCTACGAGGACACGACGACGCGCATTCGCGAGGTTCGCGAACGCGCGCTCGACCTGCTCGCGCTCAGCCCGGCGAAACCATCTTCGACATCGCCTGCGGTGCCGGTGCCATCCTTCGCGGACTGTCCTGGCGTGTCGGCCCGCGCGGGCGCGTGTTCGGCGTCGAGCACAGCCCCGAGATGGCTGCACGCGCCATCGAAGCCTCGGGCGGCTGCGACAACGTGCGCGTGCTGTGCGAACCGGCGGAAACCTTTCGATCGCCGGTGCCGGCCGACGCGGCGATCCTCTGCTACACGCACGACGTGCTGCAGAACCCGCAGGCGCTGGCGAACCTGTTCGCGCAGCTTCGTCCCGGCGCCCGGGTGAGCGTTGCGGGGCTCTGTCTGCTGCCGGCCTGGGGCACCCCGGTCAACGCCTGGATGCTGTGGGGGGCAAGGCACTACCTCACCACCTGGAGCGGATTGCGAGCCCCTTGGATGCCGCTGCTCGAATGGTGTCCGGACCTGCACCTCGTCGAGCGCTACCACTGGGGCACGGGGTACCTGGCCGTGGGAACCGTGCGCTTCGTGCGTCGCCAGGCGGCGCGCCAAGGAGTTGGCCATGAGCAGCAATGACCCCGGCGCTCGCGCGCCGCGGGGCGATCGACACCGGCGCGATTTGCTGGTCGCACTCAGCGCGGGCGCAGCGATGCCCTTCTTCGCCGGCTGCGCGGCGCCCGTGCCCGGTGCGGCGCCGCGCGCAGGTGAGTCGCTCGAAGAACCGGGATTCGCCGAGCCGCCGCAAGGTACGCAACGCCGCGTCGCGCTGGTGCTGTCCGGCGGCGGCGCACGCGGCTTCGCGCACCTGGGCGTGCTGCGTGTGCTCGAGCGTGAGGGATGGCGGCCCGATCTGGTGGTCGGAACCAGCGCCGGCGCGATCGTCGGCGCGATGTATGCGTCGGGGCTTTCGGTTGCCGACATCGAAGCCGCCGCCGCAACACTGGACTGGAGCGTGCTGTTCGGCTTCGACCCCGTCCGCTTGCTGCTCGGTGGCATCGGGCTGGGCGTCGTGCGCGGCGAGCGCCTCGAGCAATTCCTGCGCCAGCACCTGCCGGTGCCGATCGAGCGCTTCCCCATGCCCTCGCCGCGGTCGCCGCCGACATGGAGCAAGGCGAGATCGTCGCGCTGAATCGAGGTGATGCAGCCCGCGCGGTCCTCGCGTCATGCGCCGTGCCGGGTCTGTACGCACCGGTGCGTGCGCGTGGCCGGCTGCTGGCCGACGGGCAGGTCGTCAGTCCCCTGCCGGTGCTGACGGCGCGTCGGCTCGGCGCCGTGCGCGTGCTCGCCGTCGATGTCGTCTATCCGCCCCAGCACGCCGAAATGTCGAACCCGATCTCGATGCTGTTCCAGTCGATGATCGTTTCAGGGTGGCGCCATGCGCTCGCCGCACGCGCGCTCGCGGACCTCGTCATCACCCCGGAAATCCGCACACCTGCGCAACTCGGCCTGGCGAGCCGTGCCTGGGTGACCGAAGCCGGCGAGAAGGCCGGGCAGGCCCGCCTCGCGGAGATTCGACGGCTGTTTGCCGAATCGTGAAACCAAGACGACAGAGGCTGGCATGGATTTCGAACGGTAGCCGCCAACGATGGGGACCCCCGATCAACCGGTGCTGAGGGACATCGTGCTCGTCGGCGGCGGCCACAGCCACGTCGGCGTGCTCAGGCGCTTCGGCATGAATCCGGTGTCCGGCGTGCGCCTGACGGTGATCTGCCGCGACACCCACACGCCCTACTCCGGCATGCTCCCCGGTTACATCGCCGGCCACTATGGCTACGACGAGGTCCACATCGACCTCCGCCGGCTGGCCACCTTCGGCGGCGCGCGCTTCTTTCGCGACGAAGCAATCGCGCTGGACCGCGCCGCGCGCAAGGTGATCTGCAAGGGCCGCCCGCCGGTGCCGTACGACCAGCTGTCGATCAACATCGGTTCGACCCCCCGCATGAACCAGGTGGCGGGCGCTGACGAGTTCGCGGTCCCGGTGAAGCCGATCCACACGTTCAATGAACGCTGGCTGGCGCTTCTGGCTCGCGTGCGCAAGCGTGCCGGGACGACGCGGATCGCCGTGGTCGGCGCGGGCGCCGGCGGCGTCGAGCTGACGCTTGCGATGCAGTACCGGCTGCGCACCGAACTGCGCGCGCTCGGCCGCGACCCCGACGAGCTGCGCTTTCACCTGCTTGAGGGCGGCGCGGAAGTCCTCCCGACCCACAATTCCGCGGTGCGCCGTGCGTTCGAGAAGGCGCTGGCCGAACGTTCAGTCGTGGTCCACCGCAATGCGCAGGTCAAGCGGGTCGCCGCGGACCGGCTCGAAACCAGCGCCGGCGAGACGGTGCAGGCCGACGAAATCGTCTGGGTGACGAGCGCGGGCGGCGCGCCCTGGCTGCGCGAAACGGGGCTTGCGCTCGATGCGGACGGCTTCATCCAAGTGATCGGGACCTTGCAGACGGTGACCGACCCGAACGTCTTCGCCGCTGGCGAAATCGCCAGCATGGTCGATTTTCCGCTGGAGAAGGCGGGCGTCTTCGCCGTGCGCATGGGGCCGCCGCTTGCCGAGAACCTACGGCGCGCAGTCGAGGGCAGGCCGCTCGTTCCCTACCGCCCGCAGCGCCGCTGGCTTGCGCTGATCAGCACCGGCGACCGCTCGGCGGTCGCCTCGCGCGGCCCGCTGCGCCTACAGGGCGACTGGGTATGGCGCTGGAAGGACTGGATGGCGAAATTCAGCGACCTGCCGGCGATGCACGACGAAGCCGCGGCGGCACGCACATCGATCGCGCTCGAGACCGAGGAAGCCGCGCAGGCAATTTCGGCGATCGCCATGCGTTGCGGGGGTTGCGGCGCGAAGGTCGGTGCCACGGTGCTGTCGCGCGCGCTCGGCGCGCTGCGCCCGTTGGAGCGCGGCGACGTGCTGATCGGCCTGCACGCGCCGGACGATGCCGCTGTGGTGCGCGTCCCGCCCGGCAAGGCGATGGTGCACACGGTGGACTTCTTCCGCGCTTTCATCGACGACCCCTATGTCTTCGGCAAGGTGGCGGCCAACCACGCGCTCGGCGACATCTTCGCCATGGGCGCCGAGGCGCAAACCGCGACGGCGATCGTCACGGTGCCCTCGGGGCTGGAAACCAAGGTGGAGGACGTGCTGTTTCAGATGATGTCCGGCGCGGTCGAAGTGCTGAACGAAGCGAACTGCGCGCTGGTGGGCGGCCATACCGGCGAAGGCAGGGAACTCGCGCTCGGTTTCGCGGTGAACGGACTGATCGACGAGGACATCGGGTCGGTGATGCGCAAGGGCGGCATGCGGCCCGGCGACGTGCTCATCCTCACCAAGCCGATCGGCACCGGCACGCTCTTCACCGCGCATGCGCGGCTGGAGGCGCGCGGCCGCTGGATCGACGCGGCGCTCGTGTCGATGTGCCAGTCCAACCGGCTGGGCGCGCGCTGCCTGCTTCAGCACGGTGTGACGGCCTGCACGGACCTGACCGGTTTCGGCCTGCTCGGGCACTTGGTGGAAATGACGCGACCTTCAGGCGTGGATGCAGAACTGGATCTCGCGGCGCTGCCCGTCCTGGAGGGCGCCGAGGAAACCAGCGCGGCCGGCATCCTCAGTTCCCTGCAGCCTGCGAACGTGCGGCTGCGCCGCGCGTTGCGCAACCAGGAGGAGATGGTCCGCCACCCGCGCTATGCGCTGATCTTCGACCCGCAGACCGCGGGCGGCCTGCTCGCGAGCGTCCCCGCGGCGCGCGCCGAAGCCTGCCTGCACGAGTTGCGCGGGCTCGGCTACCGCCATGCGGCGGCGATCGGCCGCGTCATGCGCCAGGGCGAGGCGCTGGAGCCCATTGTCCTGCTGGCTTGAGGTGCGCAACGCATACGCGGCAATGACTCGCGGCGCGCCGATCGACGTACGCTGCTCCGCTGTTGGCAGAACCAGCCCGGCCGGCGTGCCCGATGCAATCGGCGGGCGCGCAGTCTTGCGCGTGCACCCGATGGCCATCACGATGGCCCTGATCCTCGAGTTCAGGAGGCGGCGCCGTGCGCAATGCGGGAAGACCAGAACCGACTCGCTCTCGACCGGCCGCATGGTTCAACCGGCGAGCGCCGGCACGACGAAGAAGTAGGCATTGAGCATGTACAGACCCATGAAGATGAGCGTGACGCCACCTGCGATGTCGAAGACGCGCTGATAGCGCGACAACGAGCGCAGCTGCTCCAGCCAGCTGAAGGCGCCGGCGCCGAGCGCGATGGGCACTGCACGCCCGAGAGCGAAAGCCAACAGTAGCAGGGCACCCCAGGCGGGCGACCCCACGCCTGCCACCACACCCAACAGCACGATCAACGCCGGTGTGCACGCCGGGCAGATTGCGATGGCAAACGGGACGCCGAGCGCGAACGCGCCCCACGACCCGGTGGCACGCTTGACGCGGAACGACAGGCCCTTGAAGGGCACGCGAATCCACCCCGGCCACATCAGGCCCATCAGGATGAGCCACGGACCGAGCACCCCCCCCAGTAGCGTCCGAGCAGCGACTGCACGCCTTGGCCGCCGAAGCCGGCCGCCGCTCCAAGCGCGACGTGTGTGATCACCATGCCCGCGATGAACATGCCGCCGAACACCAGCACTTGTCCGGGCGCTCGCGCCTTGGTCACGTAGGCCAGCGACACCGGGATCGCGGCGAGCGCCACCGGGTTGAAGCTGAAGAAGAAGTCGGCGAGGAAGCTGACCGCCAGGGCTGCGGGTCCGGCGGTCTGCACCGCCTGCTGAAGGCTGCCGATGTCCATCTCAGCTCGCGAGGCGAGCCCGCATGGCTGCAGCCAGTGCGTCGGCAGTGGGCAGCGAGGCGAATGCCAGTTCGCCGTGGATGGCTAGCGCGGGCGGCTTGAACACACCCAGCTCCACCGCATAGTCGATAGCCAGAACGACGTCGAGCTCGCGCCAGTCGACCTCGGGGTCCACCGCTTGCGCAGCGGCCCGAAGACCGGGCAGTTCCCGCTGGCACTTCGCGCAGCTGCCGGAGTGCAGCACCTCGATCTTCATCGACGTGGCCCCTTCGTCGCCGACAGTGAGGCAAGGATCGAGCAGTCTTCTGCGGGCCGGGTGCCGTCGCTGCAGTCGGCGATCAGCTGGTCGAGCGCTTTGGACATTGCTTTCATGGCCTGGATCCGCGCTTCGAGTTTCAGCTTCTTCTCGATCACCTTGCCGCGCACGTCGTTGCAACACGACGAAGCTTCGTCGCGCAGCTGCAGTAACGCCTGGATCTCCGAGAGGGTGAAGCCGCAGTGCTGCGCCTGCTTGATAAAGCGCAGCCGGTCTACCGCTTCGGGTCCATAGAGCCGGTAGCCGCTATCGGTCTTGGCCGGCACCTGCATCAGGCCCTCGCGCTCGCAGAAGCGCACAGCGTTGGCCGACACGTCGGCCAACTGTGCGAGCTTGCCGATCGTCAGGCGCTGTGCGGAAGTGGCTATGGAAAGCATCAACGCAGCATAAACCTTCGCTCTAAGGCGAAGGTCAAGCCGTGCTTGAGGAGGTTGACCTTGCCACAGGGACAGGGTCTATGTTGCTGACAGCGGCGAGCCTGCCGCAATGGAGCGCCGAGATGGAACTCGAGCTTGACCCCGGTTGCGCGATGCTTGGGAAGGAAATGCTGACAATCTACGAGCGGGCGCTGCGTCAGGGCCAACCGGCCGTTGCCGAGCATTTGCTTTGTGCGCTGGAGGAACTGGTTCGAGCGGAGCCGGGCCGCGTTACGTTGGACCGCGCGTACCTGCTCATCGCCGGCCCGGGAAGCTTTTCAGCGTCAAGGATAAGGGCGTGCTCGACAAGCTCAAGGCAGGCGACAACGTCGGGTTCAAGGCGATCAACGAAGCTGGCAAGTACACCTTGACCGACATCCAGGTCGTGCAGTGATCGTGCGCGCCGGTGACCACCGGCGCGCCTCGGCACGCTTGACCTTCTCACGGGGTCAAGGTTCATGCTTCGCGAATGACTCGGACGACTGAAGCACATGCTCTCTACCGGCCCAGCGAGACCGTCATGAACACGCACCCCCACCAGCACCACGATCACGCCGGGCACGCGCATTCACCCGGGCACGCCTCTCGCGGGCACGAGCACCCGGCCGACGGAGCCGCGGCAGACCCCGTGTGCGGGATGAACGTCACCGAGGCGTCGCCGCACCGCGCCGAGCATGATGGCCGGCCCTACTGCGCCGCGCTGGCGATGAGCCTGAGTTCCACCTCGGTGATCACGAACGCGTTGCGACTGCGTCGTGAAACGCCGGCGTCGAGCTGATCGCGAACCTCCGCGCAGACTTGCCGTGGACATCGTCGCGCATGGTCTGTGGGTGGGCATCGGGCTCGCAGCGGCGAGCCGGCGCTGGGCGATCCCGCGCCGGGCCGCCGTGGCCGCCGTCGCTCTGGCCGTCGTGCCCGACCTCGTGCAGTTGGTTCCGCTGCTCGGTGTCGCGGTCTTGGCGCCTGATGGCGTGGCCGTGCTGATGGCCTACGCGACGGCACTGCCAGGCTTCGAACCGCGGCTCCCGCCGCTGGTGGCCCTGTTGACGTACCACTTGCACTGCATCATGCACAGCGCGATCGTGGCCGGCGTCGCCACGGTCGCGGTCTGGCGCCTCGCGAAGCCGCTGTGGCTGCCGCTGGTGGGGTGGTGGTCGCACATCGTGATAGACGTCTTCACCCACTCCGCGGATTTCTATCCAGTGCCGGTGCTGTACCCGTTCACGCAACGCGGATTCGATGGATTGGCGTGGAACACTCCCTGGTTTCTGGTGGCGAACTACGCCGCGATTGCTATCGCGGTGGGATGGCTCGTCGTGACGCGCAAGCCGGCGCCGGGTGCTTGACCAAGCACTCCGAGTTCAGCCCGAGACTGCGGCCGCGCGCCGCTCGCAGAAGGCGGAGTCCGCCGGGGGTGGATTTCTCTGGGCGGTGGCGGTCGCGGCGTTGGGCGTGGCTGTGTCAATTCGAGCAGCAAGCGCGTGAGCCCGCCTGCATCGGCGGACACTGGTTCGTGCCATACGAGCAGAACACGCAGCAGTCTCCCGCCTTCGGACGCAGTACCGACTGACAGTCGTCGCACTGGTAGAACCATTGGCATGCGTCGGTCGGCATCGCCTCTTCCTTTGCGTGACCACACTCCGGGCAAGTGAGGGTCGACTGCAAGACGACTGCGCCCATGTCACTCGACCTGCTTTACGGACGACGGGAAGCCCGCGTCCGCGGTGGCCTTGGTCAACGCTTCTAGCGTCGTCTTCGCGGGGTCGTATGCAACCACCGCACGCTTGCTGTTGAAGTCGACCTTGGCGGAGTCGACACCAGGCACCTTTTCCAGGGCCTTGCGGACCGTGATCGGGCAGACGGCGCAGCCCATGTTGTGCACGGCCAGCGTGGCCGTTCGGCTTGCACCAGCCCATGCCGACGCAGCTGTCACGGCGGCAAGCAGGAGTGCGAGAGGTTTGTTCATGGCGGTACCTTCAGTAGAAGAGAGGCGCGTACAAGGGCAAGGTCATCAATGCCGCGGCAAATGCCGCGACAACCCAGAAGATGGCGCGTTGGCGGCGCCGAACGGCAGGAACGGCGCATGCCTCGCCGGGAGCACAGGCGTCCGGCGCACGATAGAGGCGATAGAACGCAAAGCCGAAGAACGCGAGCGCCATCGCTGCGAAGTAGGGCTGGTAGGGCTCCAGCGCCAGCAGACGCGAGCCCCACGCGCCGCCCACGCCCAACACCACAAGCAACAGCGGTCCGGCGCAGCAGGCTGAGGCCCCGATTGCCGCGGCGGCGCCGGCGAGCAGCGAGCCCGGTGCAGCCCATCGTTGCGACACGTCGGTTCCTTTTCGGATAGATTGGTGCAGTCTAGGTACGTACCTGAGTACGGAGTCAAGCCCACCATGGAACAGATGACTATCGGCCAGCTTGCGGCAACAGCCGGTGTCAACGTCGAGACGGTTCGCTACTACCACCGCCGGGGTTTGCTGCCGTTGCCGGAACGCGCCGTCGGCAGCATCGGCAGGTATCGGGCTGGTGCGCTGACCCGGCTGCGCTTCATCAAGCGC
>JANNQO010000295.1:0-3736 GCA_031400795.1 Rubrivivax sp.
GTAAACCGCTAAATAAAGCTCCAAATAGCAACAACCACATCAAGGGTTGCAACACCCCCGCGATCAAAGTAGTAGGGCGACCCAGCAGCACCCAGCGCTTGGCTGAGCCGCCGTCCTTGCTCATCAGGTATTCCACCGCGGGGATGGCCTGCTGGTTCGGCGCTGCGCCGGTGTAGAAGACGTTCTTGCTGAGCTCTTCGCCTTCGTATTGCGCGGGGTAGAAGAGCAGGGAGTTGGTCTGCTCGAAGACCGGCAGCACGCTCTTGCGCGAGACGCTGGTCCAGCAGCCGAAGACCACGGCCACCTTGTCCTGGCTGATCAGCTGCTTGGCCTTCTCGGCGAACAGCGGCCAGTTCGACGCCGGGTCGACGACCACCGGCTCGAGCTTCTTGCCCATCACGCCGCCCTTGGCGTTGATCTCCTCGATGGCCATCAGCACAGTGTCCTTGAGCACCGTCTCGGAAATCGCCATCGTGCCCGACAGCGAATGCAGCACGCCGACCTTGATGGTCTCTTGTGCCTGCGCGAGCGAGATGCCGAGTGTGGCCAGCGATGCGGCGGCCAGCGACTGGAGCGTGAAGGAACGGCGGGTGGTCATGGGTTTTCTCCTCCTGGAGAGCGGTTGCTGATGGGGGGGGAGCGTAGGGAGACACCAGGCGCCGGCCAGTACGACAGATGGCGTAGGGCCAGCGCGATGCAGCGCAAATGCGCTACATTGCGGCGATGAAGACGTCGAACATCCCTTCCTTGCGCGTCGAACCCGAGTTCCGCGAGCAGCTAGAGAGCGTGTTGCGCGATGGCGAAACGCTGTCGTCGTTCGTCGAGACAGCGCTGCGCGAACGCGTGCGAAACAGGATCGAGCAAGCCCAGTTCGTCGCGCGCGGGTTGGCGTCGCTCGAGGAAGTCAAGCGTGGGGGCAAGACCTACACCGTCGACGAGGTGCTCGGCAGGCTCCAGGCGAAGCTCGACAACGCGCGTGAGCAGATGGAGTCCCGGCGCAAGAAGGCTGCAGCGCGTTGAGCTATCGGGTCGAGGTCAGTGCCGCTGCCCTCGAGGACCTGGGGCGCCTGTACGACTTCATCCTCGAGCGCGAGTTGGCGCGCGATGGCGGTGACCTCGACCTTGCCGACCGAGCGATCGAAGCTATCGGCAAAGGCCTGCGGCTTCTCGAACGCTTCCCGTTCACCTGCCGCAAGGCCGGCGACAGCTCGTTCGTCCGCGAACTGATCATCCCCTTCGGCCACACCGGGTACGTCGCGCTGTTCGAGATCGTCGACAACGGGCGGGTGATCGTCAGCGCTGTACGCCACCAGCGCGAGGAGGACTATCACTGAAGGCCGGCGGGTCGAGGATGTCGAATCACCCCCGCGCCAACTCCCGCACCCGTTGCATGACCATCCCCGCCGCCGCGGTGCGCGTCTCCACGCCGAGCTTCTCGAACACATGTTCCAGATGCTTGGTCACCGTGCGCGGGCTGGTGCCCAGGATGTCGCCGATGTCGCGATTGGTCTTGCCTTTCACCACCCAATACAGCACCTCGGCCTCGCGCGCGGTGAGCTTGAAGGCAAGCATGATGGCTTCGACCACCGCGGCGTCGTCGCTCTCGCGCATCACCACCAGCCATTCGCCGTCGCCGCTTTCTTCGAGCGACTCCTCGGGCATCTCGTGCAGCGCGAAGGTGATGCGCCGCCTGCCGCGCGCAATAGTCAGCGTGTGCGGGTCGGCGCCGGCGCGGCGGCGCAGCGACTCGCGTGCCACCCAGGCGGTGAGTTCGGGCGGCGCGGTGGCCATCGCCCACTCGGCACCGAAGAACTCGCCGAGCAGGCTGCGCGCCAGTGCCGTCTGCCAGATGCGCCGGCCGTCGCGCTCGCGCACCACCATCGTCGCATGGCCGAAAGCGTCCAGCGCGTTGCGCGCCTGGCGCTGTGTGCGCGCGCTGCGCAGATGCGCGGCCACTCGTGCGAGCACCTCCTTGGGCTTGATCGGCTTGGTGACGTAGTCGATGCCGCCGGCGGCGAATGCGGCGACGACATGTTCGGTCTCCGACAGGCCGGTCATGAAGACGATCGGGATCGCTGCCGTGCGCGGCTCGGCCTTCAGGCGGCGCGCGACTTCGAAGCCGTCCAGTCCGGGCATCACCGCGTCGAGCAGCACGATGTCGGGCGTGGTGCGCACGGCCAGTTGCAGTGCCGCCTCGCCGTGCGTCGCGACGATCACCGTGTAGCCGGCGTCGTCCAGCGCATCATTCAACAGCGCCAGGTTCTCGGGAACGTCGTCGACGATCAGCACCACGTCGGCGCTGGCGGGCAGGGCGTCGAGATCGAGTTCGGGCAGATCAGACATGGCGTGCCTCGGCCAGCGTGGATTGCAGCAATTCGGTCATCGCCTCGAAGCGGAACTGCTGCGCCATCGCGCGCAGCGGCGCGACGAAGGCGGCGTGTGCCGGATCGGCAGCCTCGATCGCATCGAGCTGTTGGCCGATGCCGCGCACATGGCCTAGGCCCACAGCGTGCAGCAGCGCTTGCAGCCGCGGCGTATTGGGTGCGCGTGGCGCCACGGCGTGGGCGGGCAGGGCAGCGGGCTTCTTCGGCGCCGCGGTCCATTGCAATTCCAGGCGGCGGCCGAGCCAATCGAGCAATTCGGTCAAGCGCAGCGGCTTGACGATGAAGTCCTCGCTCGGCAGCCCGATCGGGTTGTCGAGCTTGCGGTCGAAGGCGTTCGCCGAGACCACTGCCATCGGCATCGTGAAGCCCCTTCCGCGCAGCCGGCGCAGCGCCTCCCAGCCGTCGATACCGGGCATCGCCAGGTCCATCAGCACCGCGTCGGGCGGTGTCGCGGCGGATGCTTCAGCCATGGCGAGCGCGTCCTCGCCCGACGCCGACGTGTGCACCTCGAAGCCCAGCGGCTGCAGCACGTCCAGCAGCAGCCGGCGGTCGGCTTCTTCGTTGTCCACCACCCACACCGTGCGCCGGCGCCCGAGGTAGCCGGCGTGGCCGCCGCGCGGCTGAAACACTTCAGGCAACGGGCCGGTGATCTCGGGCAGGAAGAGCCGGATCGTGAACGTGGTGCCCACGCCCGGCGTGCTCTGCACACTCATCTCGCCGCCCATCAGCTCGGTGAGCATGCGCGCGATGGTCAGGCCCAGGCCCGTACTGCCGCCGCTCATGCCGTTGGCGGCGCTGCCGCGTTCGAAAGGCTCGAAGACGCGCGCCAGTTCGCCCTGGCTCATGCCCGGGCCCGTGTCTTCGATCTCGAAGCGCGCCATCTCGCGCTGGTGGGTCACGCGCAAGGCGACCTGGCCGCGCGTGGTGAACTTCACCGCGTTGCCGATGACGTTGATGAGGATCTGGCGCAGCCGCTTCTCGTCGGTGCGCACCACGTCGGGCAAGCTGCCGTCCACCTCGAAGCGAAAGCCGATGCCGCGCCCCGCGGCCTGCAGTTCGAACATGCGCGCCAATTCGGCCAAGCCATCGGCGAAGCGCGTCGCACGTGTTTCCAAGGTCAGCTTGCCCGACTCGATGCGCGCGATGTCCAGCGTGCCTTCGATCAGGCCGAGCAGGTGGTCGCCACCACGGCGGATCACGCTTACGGCTTGCCGCCGGTGCGCAGGCATTGCTTCGTCTTCTTCGAGCAACTGTGCATCGCCCAGGATGCTGTTCAGCGGTGTGCGCAGTTCGTGGCTGATGGTGGTGATGTAGCGGCTCTTGGCCTGGTTGGCGCGGTCGGCCTCCTGGCG
>JANNQO010000296.1:0-24069 GCA_031400795.1 Rubrivivax sp.
TATGGACCCCGATCCGAAGGCGCAAGGACCGAAGTCTTCACTACAAGCGTTCAGCTCATGTCATGCGTTAGGAATCAAGCCCTTGCGAGGACGAAACGCCTCGATTCGCGCGAAAGCAACGGCGAGTTGAGAAAGACGGGCTAACGATAGGCGCGCGGCGGGCTCGGCAGCATGAAGCGCCATGGGTCCAAGGCCTTGACGCAGGTGCGCTCGTGGCCGAGCGATCGGGTCTTGGCGCGCACTTCGTGCGGCAGGCGCGGCGTCCAGCTTGAATGGTGAGGATGGATATCGCCCTCGCGGTCAGCGCCCCGACCGCGGCGTCACGACCATCAGGCCTTTGAAGTAGTGGCGGAAGAAGCCGCCGTCCGTGGTCAGCAGGGCATCGGCCTGGTGCATGGCGTGCGCGCCGATCAGAAAATCCGGCGCAACCCGCTCGCGCGGCCCGGCGTTGCGGGCGTAGGCACGCATGACGCGCGCGGCACCGACGGCGGTGTCAACGGTCATGGGGTCGTGATCGATCTGGCAGTCGGACAGGAACGCCAGCAAGGCGTCGTCACGGGCGAAGTAGCGGCCCAGCTCGGCTAAGACCACGGCACATGCGCACAGGCCACCCGTCGCCAGCGCGGCCTCCAGCGCTGCCTGCGCCGCTGCGGCGCCGGGCGCGCCCTTGACGATGTCGAACAGCACGCTGGAATCGACGGCGGTCTTCATGCGCGCGGCGTCTTGCTCTTGCCGGCCGGGCGCTTGCGCACGGCGGGCCGCGACGCACGCGTTTCATCGGCTTTCCAGGGAACGGGGCGCCCGCGCAGCTCGGTCAGCGCCTGCTCGGTGGTCAAGCCGTCGTCCACCGCTTTGCCGATCCAGCGGCTCAGATCGAGCGTCACGCGCTTTTCAATGAGCAGGCAGCTGCCTTGCACGCGCACACTCAGGCGGGCGCCGGGCTTGAGTCCCAGCGCGTCGCGTGCTTCCTTGGGGATGACGATCTGGCCGCGCGCGGCCAACGTGACATCGGGAACATCCATGGCGTACCCCGTTGCAGTGAATGACCAAGTATGCCAGGTGTAGTACGACATCGGATGTACGCTAAAGCACAGCGCCGGTTCCAGCCGTGCGCAGCGTGTCCACCCCGAGCGGAGCGCCGGACGAGCGCGCGGCGACGCCACAGCGGTTGCCGTACGAGGCGTGGCACAGGAACGAGCCGCCGCGCCTCGAGCGGGTAGCGCGGGCTCAGCCTTCGAGCAGACGCACCTTCACCGCACGCCCCTTGACCTTTGCTGACGACAGCCTGCGTTGCGCCTCTTTCGCCGCGCCGCGCTCGACCGCAACGTATGTCGAGAACTCATTGACATTGATCTTGCCGATTTGCACTGCGGCGTAACCGAGGTCCTTGGTCAGCGCGCCCAGCACGTCGCCGGGGCGGATCTTTTCTTTGCGCCCGCCCAGAATCTGCAATGTCTGCATCGGCGGCAGCAGCGCTTGTGCGCTCGCCGGTGTCAGCTCACCGAGCGGCCGCCACTGCGACGTGAAGCCCAGCGCCTGCTCGATGTGCCCGACGCGCCCCATCTCGTCCAGGCTGGCCAGCGTGAAGGCCCAACCATCGGCATCGACACGCCCCGTGCGGCCGATGCGGTGGGTGTGGGTGGCCGGATCGGGCGTCACGTCGACGTTGATCACGGCTTCGAGTTCGGCAATGTCCAGCCCGCGCGCCGCGATGTCGGTGGCCACGAGCACGCTGCAGCTGCGGTTGGCGAACTGCACCAGCACCTGGTCGCGGTCGCGCTGGTCCAGGTCGCCATGCAGCTCCAGCGCCGCGAAGCCCTGTGCGCGCAGCACCCCCACCAGGTCGCGGCATTGCTGCTTGGTGTTGCAAAAGGCCAGCGTGCTCACGGGCCGGTAGCGGTTGAGCAGCAGCGACACCGCGTGCAGGCGTTGATCTTCGCGCACTTCGAAGAAGAGCTGCCGGATCTGCGTGGCGCTCGGCTGTTCGGCCACCGTCACCGTCTGCGGCTGGCGCATGAAGGCAGCGGCCAGCTTGGCGATGCCGTCCGGGTAGGTGGCCGAGAACAGCAGCGTCTGCCGCTGCGCGGGGCACTGGCGGGCCACGGTGGCGATGTCGTCGTGAAAGCCCATGTCGAGCATGCGATCGGCTTCGTCGAGCACCAGCGTGTTCAGCGCCTCGAGCTTCAGGCTGCCGCGCTCCAGGTGGTCCATCAGGCGCCCCGGCGTGCCGACCACGATGTGCGCACCATGCTCGAGGCTCGCCAGTTGCGGTCGCATCGTGCTGCCGCCGCACAGCGTCAGCGCCTTGATGTGGTCTTCGGCGCGTGCCAGGCGCCGCACCTCCTGCGTCACCTGCTCGGCGAGTTCGCGCGTCGGGCACAACACGAGGGCCTGCACCGCAAAACGCCGCGGGTTCAGGTTGGCCAACAGGGCCAGCGCAAATGCCGCCGTCTTGCCACTGCCGGTCTTGGCCTGGGCGATCAGGTCGTGCCCGGCCAGCGCCAGCGGCAGGCTCGCCGCCTGGATCGGCGTCATGCGCGCATAGCCCAGCCGTTGCAGGTTTTCCAGCGTGGCGGGTGGCAGCGGCAGGCTGGCGAACGAGCCTGAATCTTTCGCGGCCGGCGTCGGGCTCGTGTTCATAGGCGATTATCGGGGTCGTGCCTCTGACCCTGCTGCCCAACCCCCGCCACGCCGCACGCCTGCCGCCGCACATCGGCGCCGAGCAGCTCGGCCGCATCCGCCATGCAGTGCACCACCTGCCGCAGGTGGTGAAACCGGCCGACTACCTGGCCGAGACGCACGCCGACTTCGAAGGCCACCTCGACACGCTTGGCCTGGTGCTGCTGCAAAAAGCGGTGGCCGGCCAGCGCCCGAGCCGCTGGATCGACCCGGCGCTGATGGACGAGGCGCTGGCCCATCTCGACGCCGTGGGCAGCGGCGCGAAAGCGCGTCCGCTGATGCTCGAACGCACCGCGGCGCTCGAGCAGATGGCGGTGTCGCGCCGCGCCGGCGCGTGGACGCGCCTGATCCGCCACACCCTTGTGCTGTCGGAGCCGGGCTGGACGGTGCCGGTGTTGTTTCGCATGCCCGTCAAGGCCGATGCGGTGTGGGCCTACTACCGATGCGGCGACGCGCCCGCGCTGCTCGCTGCGCGGGGCCCGGCGCCGCAACACCCCGAGGCGGCCGCGATCCAGGCGCACCTCGAGTCGCTGCTTGCACGCAGTCACGCGCTGTCCTCCGAGCACCTGGCCTCGCTGCTGCCGCGGCTGCACGCCGAATGCGCCAAGCCACAGGCGCTGCCGGAACTGAAGGCTGCCTTGTCGCGCGCGCAGGACCGCTGGGAACACCAGGTGACGGAGCTGGACACGCTGGCCGGCCTGAACAGCGACCTTGCGTTCCAAGGTTACCCGGGTACCTTCGCCAAGGCGCGGCAGGTGCAGCGCCAGGTCACGCTCTACGTCGGCCCACCCAACAGCGGCAAGACCCACGCCGCGTTCGAGCGTCTGGCGCAGGCGCAGGGCGGCGCCTACCTCGCCCCGCTGCGCCTGCTGGCGCTCGAAGGCCGCGACCGCCTGGTGGCGCGCGGCGTGCCGTGCTCGCTGCTCACCGGCGAAGAGAACGTGCCGGCCGCCGGCGCGCGTGTGGTCAGCAGCACGATCGAGATGGTGGGTACCAACGCGTCCATCGACGTGGCCGTGATCGACGAAGCGCAGATGATCTTCGACCCGTCGCGCGGCTGGGCCTGGACCCAGGCGATCGTCGCGGTGCCGGCGAAGGAAGTGATCATCATCTGCTCGGCCTACGCCGTGCCGGCGATTCAGAACCTGCTCGGCCTGTGCGGCGAGCACTGCACGGTGCGCCACTTCGAGCGCAAGCAGCATGTGCAACTGCTGTCCCACCCGGTGCCCGTTTCGTCGCTGATGCTCGGCGACGCGGTGGTGGCCTTCAGCCGCCGCGACGTGCTGATGCTGCGCGACAAGATCGCCGCCGCCGGCCACCCGGTGTCGGTGATCTACGGCGCGCTGCCGCCCGAGGTGCGCAAGCGCGAAGCATCACGTTTCGCCGAAGGCGCGTCGCACATCCTGGTGGCCACCGACGCCATCGGCATGGGCCTGAATCTGCCGATCCGCCGCGTGCTGTTCAGCACGATGAACAAGTTCGACGGTATCAACGACCGCCCGCTCGGCGAGGGCGAAGTGCACCAGATCGCCGGCCGCGCCGGCCGCTTCGGAATCCACGAGGAAGGTTTCGTCGGCGTGCTGAAAGAAGCCGAGCCCGGCGCGCTGCGTTTGCTCACCGAGCTGCTGCCCAAAGCGCCGCGCGCGCCGCGCGACTTCAAGGCTCCGGTGGCGCCGAACAACTGGCATGTGCAGACCATCGCCTCGCGCCTGCAGTTGACCCAGTTGCGCGACGTGCTCGGCGTGTTCGTCGAACAGTTGAAACTCGATGACGCGCACTTCGCAGTGGCCGAGCTCGAACAGATGCTCGATCTGGCCGAGATGCTCGACGCCAGCGCCGGCAGGCTGACGCTGAAGGAGCGCTTCATCTACGCCCAGGCGCCCGTCGACACGCGCACCGAAAACCAACTGCAGGCCTTCCTCGGCTGGGCCGGCCGCCACGCCTACACCGGCCAGGCCGGATCACCCGGGTTCGTCGATGAAGTGGACGGCCACAGCCGCCTCGAAGCCATGGAGCAGGCGCTGCGCGCGTGCACGCTGTGGTTGTGGCTGGATCTGCGCTGTCCCGGCGCCTACGGCCATATCGAAGAAGTGCTGGCGCTGCGCAGCCAGCTCAACGACGGCATCGAGCGGCAGTTGAAGGGCAAGCGGCCGCTGGCGCAGATGAGGCATCGGCAGCGAAGGGAGCGGTGACACCGCTTCGCCCGCCAACGAGATCCTGAGCGTGATCCAGCCGACCCTGTCGGATACATTTTGTGGCGCCGAGGTCGGCATCATGCCCGGAGGGTTCGTGCGGCGCATTGCCAAACAGCTTGGCGCCCTGTGCGTTGCCGGCATGCTGTCCACGACCGCGGGGGCCCGGGCGTGAACGAAGCGCCGTTCGACGCGCTGGCCGCGCTGCCGCGCAGCCTGTGGCTGCCGGCCGTGGTGACCAGCACCGGCGCCGCTGCGCCGCGCCTGCGTGATGTGAAACGTTGGTGCGACGCATTGCTCGAAGGCCATCTGCCCCCGCCCGACGCCGACTTCGGTGCCGCCGACGCGACGCAAGCGCTGCGCCGGGCCTGCGCCCATCTGGGGCTTCAGGCGCTGACTCTGGGTAGCGAGCCGATCACCGAGCAGGTGTTGCGCAGCCTGTTGTGGCACCTCGATCGTCTCGCCGATTGGCAGCCGCGGCTGAATCGCGAGCAGGCCATCGCGCGCGCGGCCACCGAGTTCACGCAGAGTTGGCAGCAAGAGAAGGGCGATTGGGAGGAGGTGCTGGCGCTGCTCCAGGGCCTGGGCGATTTGGCGCAGTGCAGCCGCGACCAGCTGCGCGGGCGCCTCACGAGCCGCGCCTGGCACGAAGCGCGTCGCGTCGCCGAGCATCTGCACGCGCTGCCCGAACTGGTAGCGCTGATCTGCCGCCTCGGGCGCGCCGAACCCTTTGTGGCCGCCGCGCCCGCGCCACGCCTGGCGCCCGTCCCGCGTGAGCGCCGCGCCGCGCTGCGTGCCGTCGAGACCCGGCTGCCCGGTCTGCCCGGCGAGCTGCGCGGCATCGTGCACACCGATCGTTTCGAACAGCAGCTGCCCGGTGAAGCGGTGATGCTGATGCACCCGGTGCTGGTGAAACTCTGGCGGGCACGTCGCGCCGAAGGCCGGCTGCTCGGCCGCGACAGCGAAGCGCTGCTCGTCGACTGGCGCCCCGACCCGCAGGCAGCGCCGCACCAGGCCGCAGCGGCGCTGGCCGAGCAAGCGCAGGAACGCGGCCCGATCATCCTGTGCATCGACACCTCGGGCTCGATGCGCGGCGCACCCGAGACGCTGGCCAAGGCGGTGGCGCTCGAGGCGTTGCGCACGGCACACCGCGAACGGCGCGGCTGCGTGTTGATCGCTTTCGGCGCGCCGGGCGAGGTGATCGAGCATGAGCTGTCGCTGACGCCCGCCGGCCTGGACGCGCTGCTCGCGCTGATGGGCCAGGCCTTCGATGGCGGCACCGACGTGCAAGCGCCGATCGAACGCGCCGTGCAGCGCGTGCACGAAGCGCGCTGGAACGGTGCCGATCTGCTCATCGTCAGCGACGGCGAGTTCGGCTGCGTGCCGGCCACCATCGAGCAGCTGGAAGCCGCGCGCCGCACGCTCGGCTTGCGTGTCCAGGGCGTGCTGGTGGGCGACCGTGAGACGATGGGGCTGATGGAAGTGGCCGACGACATCTTCTGGCTGCGCGACTGGCGCGACCATGGCGGGGATGTTGCTCGCCCGGGCTTTTCGCCGGTGCACAGCAAGAGCCTGACGGCGCTGTACTTTCCGGGCGCGCTGTCGGCGCGGGCGGCGCGGCACCGCGATCGTCTACGGCGACAGTGAGCTGCCGCCTTTCGAGTTCATCCACGACGGCCGGCGCACGGCGGCGTTCGTCGCGAGCCGGTTCCCTGTCAAGCCGCCAGCAACTGCCGCAGTACGAACGGCAGGATGCCGCCGTGTTTGTAGTAGTCGACCTCGATCGCGGTGTCTATGCGCAGCGTCACCAGCACATTGCGCTTCTTGCCGTCGGCACCCGTGATCGTCAGCGTGGCGTCCGACAGCGGCTTGACTTCGGCGCCCAGCGTCACGTCGATCAACTCGTCGCCCTTCAGGCCGAGTGTCTGCCACGAGTCGCCGGCCTTGAACTGCAGCGGCAGCACGCCCATGCCGATCAGGTTGCTGCGGTGGATGCGCTCGAAGCTGCGCGCCACGACGGCCTTGATGCCCAACAGCGCGGTGCCCTTGGCGGCCCAGTCGCGGCTCGAGCCGGTGCCGTATTCCTCGCCCCCGAAGATCACCGTGGGCGTGCCGGCGGCGATGTACTTCATCGCCGCGTCGTAGATGGCGAGTTTTTCGGGACTGGCGCCGGCCGCGGCCGGCTGCATCAGCGTGTAGCCGCCTTCCTCGCGCGAGCCATCGGCCGTGGCCGGCAGCATCAGGTTCTTGATGCGCACGTTGGCGAAAGTGCCGCGCATCATCACGTCGTGGTTGCCGCGCCGTGCGCCGTAGCTGTTGAAGTCGGCCTTGATGACGCCGTTTTCGAGCAGGTACTTGCCCGCCGGTGTGGTCTCCCGGAACGAACCGGCCGGGCTGATGTGGTCGGTGGTGATCGAGTCGCCGAACAAGCCCATGATGCGCGCGCCTTGCACGCCCGGGACGAGTGCTGCCGGCTTCATCGTGAAGCCTTTGAAGAACGGCGGCTCGGCGATGTACGTGCTCTTGGGCCATGAGTAGACATTGCCCTTCACGCCCTTGATCTTCTCCCACAGCTTGCCCGGGTCGCTCTTCACCTTGCCGTAGTTCTTGCGGAACGCCTTGCCGTTCATCGCGTGTTTCATCAGCTGGTAGATCTCGTCGCTGGTCGGCCAGATGTCGCCGAGGAAGACGTCCTTGCCGCCTTTGCCCTTGCCCACTGGCTCGGTCATCAGGTCACGTGTAACGTTTCCGGCGATCGCGTAGGCCACCACCAGCGGCGGACTGGCCAGGAAGTTTGCTTTCAGGTTCGGGTGGATGCGCGCTTCGAAGTTGCGGTTGCCCGAGAGCACCGCGGCGCACACCAGGTCGTTCTTCGTGATCACCTCGTTGATCTCGGGCGTCAGGTCGCCCGAGTTGCCGATGCAGGTGGTGCAGCCGTAGCCGGCCAGATAGAAGCCGAGCTTTTCGAGGTAAGGCAGCAGGCCCGCCTTCTCGAGGTACTCGGTGACGATGCGCGAGCCGGGGGCGAGCGAGGTCTTGACGTGCTTTTTCACAGTCAGGCCGGCTTCGACGGCCTTCTTCGCGAGCAGGCCCGCGGCGAGCAGCACGCCGGGGTTGCTGGTGTTGGTGCAACTCGTGATGGCGGCGATCAGCACGTCGCCGTTGTGGATCGACAAGCCCGATTCGGTCTTGAAGGTTTGGGCGAGCTTCGCGGCCGGCTGGTTGAAGCCGTTGTCGGCCGGCGGCGCGGCGTAGAGCGACGTGAACGTGCTCTTCACGTTGCCCAGTTCGATGCGGTCCTGCGGGCGCTTCGGGCCCGACAGGCTCGGTGCCACCGTCGACAGATCGAGCTTGACGAGCTTGGTGTAGTCGATGTCGGCTGCACGCGGCACGCCGAACATGTTCTGCGCCTTGAAATAAGCCTCGAAGGCTTGAATCTCGGCCTTGGTGCGGCCGGTGCCTTCGAAGTATTCGATGGTTTTTTGATCGACAGGGAAGAAACCCATCGTCGCGCCGTACTCGGGCGCCATGTTGGCGATCGTCGCGCGGTCCGGCAGGCTCAAGGTGCGCGTGCCTTCGCCGCAGAACTCGACGAACTTGCCCACCACCTTCTCGCGGCGCAGGATCTCGGTGACGGTGAGCACGAGGTCGGTGGCTGTCACGCCTTCGCGCAGCTTGCCGTTGAGTTCGAAGCCCACCACGTCGGGGGTGAGGAAGTACACCGGTTGGCCGAGCATGCCGGCCTCGGCCTCGATGCCGCCCACGCCCCAGCCGACCACGCCGATGCCGTTGATCATCGTCGTGTGGCTGTCGGTGCCGACCAGCGAATCCGGGTAGTAGATCTTGAGCTGTTTGCCGTTCGCCGCCTTCGCAGCGGGGCCCTTGAACACACCACGCGCCAGGTATTCGAGGTTCACCTGGTGCACGATGCCGAAGCCCGGCGGTACGACGCCGAAGGTGTCGAACGCGTCCATGCCCCACTTCATGAACTGGTAGCGTTCCTGGTTGCGCTGGAACTCGAGTTTCATGTTCAGATCGAGCGCCTTCTTGCTGCCGAAGTGGTCGATCATCACGCTGTGGTCGACGACCAGATCGACGGGCACCAGCGGCTCGATCGACTTCGGGTCCTTGCCCATCGCTGCGGCCACGTTGCGCATTGCGGCCAGGTCCGCGAGCAGCGGCACGCCGGTGAAGTCTTGCAGCACGACGCGCGCGACCACGAAGGGGATCTCGTCGACGCGCTCGGCACTCGCCTTCCAGTTCGCGACTTGCATCACATGCTCGGGCGTGACCTTGCGGCCATCGCAATTGCGCAGCACGCTCTCGAGCACGATGCGCATCGAGATCGGCATGCGCGCCACACCGGGGTAGGTCTTGGCCAGCGCCGGCAGCGAATAGAACTGGCCTTGCTTGCCGGAGGCGGTGGTGAAGGTCTTCAGGGTGTTGGCGAAGGCGTGGGGCATGGTGAGGTCCTGCAGGTGGGCGGGTGTGGGGATGGATCAGGAATCGATCGGGACGATGATCTTCAGTCCCTTGAAGTAGTCGCGGTAGAAGCCGTCGTCGCGGGTGATCAGCGCGTCGCATTGCATCATCGCGTGCGCACCGATCAGAAAGTCGGCCACCGTGCGGCTGCGGTTGCCGCCACGCTGGCGGTAGCGGCGCTGCATCTCGCCGGCGCGCAACGCCGCTTTGGCTTCCATCGGGCTGTAGGCAATGCCGACCTCTTCGAGCATCTGCAGCACTTCGGTGCCGCCCTTCAGTGCCGTGCAGGTCTCGGCCAGCGCGACTTCGCACAGCACCACGGGGCCCTGGTGCAAGGCCCGGCGGATCGACGAGGCCGCTGCCTGCGAGGCAGCGGCACCGCCGATCAGGTCGATGAGCACGGAGGAATCGGTTGCGATCAAGCTCTCAATCCTCGGGCGGCAGGTAAGGGTCGCCGGGGGCGTGACCGCGGATCGCGCGCATCGCTTCGTCGGTGTTCGCGAACCCGTCGAGCTTCAGGCGCCCGCGCAGCTTGGAAATCGCGTCGTCGACGTCCTTGCGCAGCACAATGCGCCCGCGCTCGAGTTCGACCTTCAGCTTGGTGCCTTTGGTCAGGCCGAGTGCGTCGCGCACGGCCTTGGGCAAGGTGATCTGTCCGCGTTCCGCAACCGTGGCTTCCATCGCCGTCTCCATGAGTCTGAACGAAGTCTTCTGATCAAATCAGTATGCATTGATGATACATACTTCGATCGATCCGAGCAAGTGAGACCCCACCGATGATCTTCGATCTGCCCCCGAGCCCGCACTATTTCGGTGCCGATCACGCGGCCTTTCGCGCCACGGTGCGGGCCTTCGTCGAGCGCGAGATCGCGCCCTTCGTCGCCGAGTGGGACGAGGCGGGCAGCTTCCCGCGCGAGCTGTACGGCAAGGCCGCGGCGATCGGGCTGCACGGCATCGGCTACGCGGAAGAACTCGGCGGCACGCCGGCCGATGTCTTCATGAGCATCGCGGCGGCCGAAGAGGTCGCCCGCGCCGGCTCGGGCGGCTTGCAGGCATCGCTCGGCTCGCACCAGATCGCGCTGCCGCCGATCGTGGCGGTGGGGTCCGCGGCGTTGCAACAGCGCATCGTGCCCGCCGTGCTGGCCGGGCGTGAGATTGCGGCACTCGCCATCACCGAGCCGGGCGGTGGTTCGGACGTGGCGGCGCTGAAGACCACGGCGCTGCGCGACGGTGATCAGTACGTGGTGAACGGCGAGAAGACTTTCATCACCAGTGGCTGCCGCGCGGATTGGCTCACCGTGGCGGTGCGCACCGATCCGGCGAACCGCGGGTCGGGCGGCGTCTCGCTGCTCGCGGTGCGCGGCGACACGCCGGGACTGACGCGAACGCTCTTGAAGAAGACCGGCTGGTGGGCCAGCGACACCGCCCACCTGCACTTCGACCGGTGCTGCGTGCCCGCGCAGAACCTGATCGGCCGCGAAGGCGAAGGCTTCAAGGCCATCATGGCCAACTTCAACCACGAACGGCTGCTGATGGCCGCGATGAGCTGCGCCTACGCGCAGGTGTGCACCGAAGAAGCGCTGGCCTGGGCACAGCAGCGCCACACCTTCGGCGCGGCGCTTGCCCAGCGCCAGGTGATCCGCCACAAGCTGGTGGACATGCTGCGCAGCGTGGAAGCGGCGCGCGCGCTGGTCTACGAACTCGCGTATCGCGTGATGCATGGGCTGGGCGATGCGCAGGCGCTGGTGGCGCGCACGAGTCTGGCCAAAGTCGAGGCCACGCAGGCCATGCAGTTCTGCGCCGACCAGGCCGTGCAGATCCTCGGCGGCATGGGCTACATGCGCGGCACGAAGAGCGAACGCCTGTACCGCGAGGTGAAGGTGATGATGATCGGCGGCGGGTCGGAGGAGATCATGAAAGACCTGGCGGCGCGGCAACTGGGCTTGTAGGTCTGCGTGCCGATGACGGCGGCTGCTCAACGCATGCGCTTGAGTTCGAAGTCCTGCCCGTTGATGAAGTCCCCGTTGTTCGGCACCACCAGTGCCCGAGAAAGCACACCGCCCAGTCCGAGTTTGGCGGCCTGCTCGGGCGCAATGCGCAGCGTGAAGCGTCCTGGCAGCACTTGGTGCAGCAGGTAGTAGCCGTCGGGCGAACTGGTGGTGCTGGCCTGCACCCGGCCTTGGGCGTCCACGAGTTCGATCTTCGCGTCGCCGATGCCGCGGCGCTTGCCTTTGTCGACCAGATGCACGGTCCCGTCGATCTCGGTCGCCGTCACCACGGCAAAGTCGATCGTCTCCACCACGCCCGGTCGCGGCAGCACGCGCACGCCCGGCCTCAATGCCCGCCATTGCGGGTCGTCCAGGGTGTTGTTGTCCAGCGCGATGTCGGCGAACTGGCCCGCCGTGAGGCGACCGAGGAAGGCCACACCGGCACTGTTGGTGCGGTTGGGATGGCGGCCCCCGCCGTTGATGATGAAGCCGGCGTTGGGGACCGGCTCCTCGCCCGGGTCGCGCACACCGTTGAGGTTGCTGTCCACAAAGGCCTGCACCGACACCGCGCCGCTGCCCGCCAGCGGTTGTGCCTCGGCCGACCAGGTGCCACCGCGCGGGTCGCGACCCAGCGCCACGAACAGCTGCACCGCCAGCGTCAGCTCACGCCGGCTCGACAGGCTGCCGTTGACCGCAAAGCCGTAGCGCCCCAGGTTCTGGCTCACCCCCGCCAGCAGCAGCGAGGTGCCGGTGCTGACCTGGTGCTGCAGTCCGGCATTGAGTCTGTAGCCGCCGCGCAGACTGTGGTCGGCGTTCAGCGTGAAGCTCTGCAGGGCCGTGCGCGGGCGCAGTTCATAGTCGAGTTGTGCGTTCAGCCCGAGCTCGAGCACACGACGGCTGGCCTGCAGGCTGCCGCCGGCGCTGAGGGCGCTGCCGCCGGGGCCCACATTCGCTGCGCGAGCCGCTTGCGCCCACTGCCAACGCAGGCTGTTCGACAGCGACGTGCCGTCGATCTGCGTCGAGACGCGGCCGGTGGCGCCCACCTGGCTTGCCCCCGAGCGGAAGGCCTCCCGGGTTGCCTCCAGCGCCAGCGCCAGCGCCGGCAGGCCTTTGGGGCTGATCACTCCGTTGACGCTGAGCTTGTTGGTCTGGCGCAAGGGGTCGGCCCGGCCGGGCAGGGCTTCGCTTTCGAATCCGCCCTGCAGCTGGCTGTGCTGCAGGTCCACGGCAAAAGCGCCAAGCCGCGTCTTCAGGCCCAGATCGACCAGCGCGCCACCGGAGCGCGCCATCGTGAGCTGCGAGTTGAAGATCATCGACGACCAGTAGCCGCGCAGTCCAAGCTGCGCAAAAGCCTGCCCATTGGCGCTGCCGAGTTTGGGCGTGCGGATCCATGCCGCGTTGGCGGCGATCGAGCTGGTCAACCCGAGATCCAGTTGTGCCACGGTGCGGCCGTCGCCGTCCTTGGCGCGCTGATGAGCCGCTGTGTACAACAGTTCGCCGGGCTTCAGATGGGACGCATCGAGCAGGAAGCGCAGGTTCTCCACGCGCACCTGGCCGAGCGGGCCGTTGAAGACGAGCCGGAACTCGTTGAGGCCGATCGACAGCGGCAAGTCCTCGAACGCATAGCGGCCGTCGGCACGCGCTTGTTGGTAGCCGAGCAAGGCGTTGTTGTAGAAGACCGTCACGTCCCAGCCCGGCGGCAGGTCGCCGCGCAGGCTGTGCCGGTCGAAGCTGGTCGGTTGATTGGGCTGCCGGTTGCTCACCGAGAGGCCCACTCCGCTGGGCCGGCTGCTGGCGATCTTGGGCACGTTGGGCAAGTTGATGTGTCCGGCGACGGCCGAGCGTGCGTGCAGCGGACCGAGCAGGCCGCCGTCAGGATCCTGGCGGCCCAGCGTGACGCGCACATCGGGCGAGGCCTTGTCGCGGCTGGCGGACAGGTAGGCCGAAGCCTCCATGCCGATCAGGTCGCCGGTGAGATAGGCGGTGTAGCTCGCCTTGGCCTCGCGATGGTTCGGCGCCAGGCGCAGCTGGCTGCCGAAGGTCTGGTCGATGAAGGGCGCGCTGGCCAGTCGGTAGGGCGAGGGCACGCGCGGGTAGCCCAGGTCTTGCACTTCGGGCTTGCCCACGCCCAGGCGGGCGGCGGCATTCTGGCGCGCCAGCCTTTCCTGCAGCGGCAGTTTCACGCGCGGCACGACGCGCAGTTGCAGCGACGCCAGGTCGATCTTCAGATCGATCGGCAGCCAGTGCGTGAGCAGCCGGCTGGAGACGTAGACATCGTCGCCGATGACGGTGGCCAGCCGAGACTCGAAGTACTGCTCGCGCCCGCCCAGACGGGCCATCGACTGCGCCACGCTCAGGCCGAAGTCGCGGTCCTCGCGAAGCACGTAGCCCTGTGCACTGCCCTGTTCGGGATTGACGGTGATGGCCAGCGTCAGCAACCGTGCCAGTTCACCCAGCGGCAGCAGCACCTCATGTCCGTCCTTGTAGGCATTCAGGCCATCGGAAAGCGTGCTCTCGTCCAGCTTGAGCTGCAACAGCAGAAGGTTGGCTTCGAGGTCGCGACGGGAAACAGGCGGCGCAGCCGGCACCCGGCCGGTGCGAGTGTCCAGGCGGGCCAACCGTTCCTGCAGCGGCAGCTTCAGGCGGGGCGTGACGCGCAAGCGCTTCGCCGGCAGATCGACTTCCAAAGCAACCGGCAACCACTTCGCCAGCATCTGGCTCGCCACATGGATGTCGCCGCCGATCATCACCACATGGCGCGCATCGAACGTCATCTCACGCTCGGCGATGCGAACCGTCGACGTTGCCAGATCGAGGCTGAAGCTGCGCGCCGTGCTGAGCAGATAGCCGCTGGCGCGGCCCTTCTCGGCGCTGACCGTGATGGCCAGGGTCAGCATCTGAGCCAGCGCGCCCAGTGGCAGCAAGACCTGGCCTGACTCGACGGCCGCGCTGACCCGGTCGGGCAGCTCGTGGCCATCGACCTCCACGGTCAAGGCCACTGTTCGGGCGGGTATCGGCTGTGCCCACGCCGGCATCGATGGCGCAAGCCCTGACTCAGCGGCCAACATCAGAACCAGCGGCCAGAATGCTCGGCACAGCCGCTGCAGCTTCATGGGCGGCAGTGTGCACAAGCACGCCCTGGAGCGATCTGCCGAACAGCGACCCGATCGCCGGGTTCTACCGGCTGCCGACGAGCGGTGCCGAGCCCGGCTGGAGGGGCGTCAACAGCCGGCCGGATCGACGCCGATCAGGGGATGGCCAGGCTCTGTTCGGCGATCATTCGCCCGCCCGCCTCGGCGCGCTCGCGATAGCTCACGCGCAAGGTACCGCCCTTCAAGGCCGCGCCCGCGCTCAGCTTCAGCGGCATGCGCGCGCGGCGCTGCGCGTTCGGCACGTACACCGCCACGCCGTCGGCCTTGGCGAGTTCGATGGGAGAACCGCCGTTCGGTGTGAAGGTGACCGCCAGGTCGCCGAAGACCGAGCGGTTGCCGTCGCGGTTGATCTGAAATGAGGCCGCCGCGTCGGCCTTTGGGCCAGGCGCGGTCAGGGCCAGATTCGACAGCGTCACACTTGCCTGGGTCTCGCCTTCGCGCACGATGACGGGAATCGACACCCCCACCAACGCGGTCAGGACGACACCGATCTGATTGCCGTCCTTCTTGCCCAGCTGCTCGACGCTGCTGTCGCCGCTGGCGTCGGGCACACGGTCGAACTGAAGATGCGATCGGTACTCGCCGGCAGCCAGCTCCGACGGCTTGCGCAACATGACGCGCACGGTCTGCGAGCCACCGGGCTGGATCGTGACCTGCCGCGGCGAAAAGCGCACCAGCGAATCGGCGAACAGCTCGCCCGGACCCGCGCTTTCGATGGCGACGAACTCGCCGATCTCGGTCATGCGCCGGTTGACCAGGTTGATGCGGTAGGTGGCCGGGGTCTGGCCTTGATTGATCAGTTCGACCTGGGCGGCGCGTTGGTTTTTCTCGAACACCAGGCGCGTCGGAAACAGCATCAGGTCGGCGAAAGCGGCGCGCGACAAAAGAAGCATGGCCGCTGCGAGCAGCCAACGGCAATGGCGCCGGGGCGAGGCGGGTGAGTGCATCTGGGTTTCCTCGACGATGACGAAGGGGCGTTGTGTTGCCACGCCCTATTGAAGATTGACGGTGACGCTGAAGGAGCCCGCGTAACTGCCGTTTCCCTGGCCGGTGGCAAGGACCACCGTGGCGCCGACGCTCAGCACCTGGGTGCCGCCAGCCGGGATCGCACTGGTGCCGCTGGGATTGCTGACGAAGCTGGTCAAGGTGGCGGTCTGCGAGTTGGCATTGGTCAAGGTCACGGTGTTGTCGGCGGGCAGCGTGATGACGTAGACGGATGCGTTTCCACCCGTCTCCCTGACCGAGAACTGCGCTGCCGACGCAGCCGGCCCGCTGCCCAGCAACACCACGCCACCGGTACTCGAGCGGGCGCCGCTGGCACTGACGAGCACCGAGCCACTGCTGCTGACGGAGAAGGATCCAAACGACAGTCCGGAGCTGTTGGTGATGGTGACTTGCGCGGCAGCCGGCTGCCCGGCCAGCCAGACGCACGGCAGCAAGGCCGCAACGAGACGTGCGATGCCGCCCTCACGCATCTTGTGACTCACGACCCTAGTTGAATGCCAGCGTGATCGATACCCGGCCGTCCGCTTCCGACGTGGTCGTCACAGCGACCGCGAGCCCTTCCACCGTACCCTCGGCGCCGGGCAACGCTTGCGCGAGGCCCATCAGCGTGGACACACTGACGGAGTCGACGATCGTGGCACTCGCCCCCCCATCGGCCGTGGCGGCGTGGACCTCTTCGGCGGGCAGGCTGCCCAGCACGCAGGTCAGTCCGAGCAAGATGCCCAAGCGAATGCCATCTGTACGTCCAAACCGCATCGAGGCGCCCCACAGTCGGTGGCCCGGCGATGCAGTCCGAGCGACGCATCACGGGCACCTGTCGCAGGCCAACCCGGCCTGCTACCCGGCGAAGCTCAATGTATCAGGACAATTTTCTCCGCGAACATTCGATCGGCGATGGCGGTCGAGCATTGCGCAACTAGTTGGCAACCGTCCCGTCGATGGCGACAGCGGCCCCGGCGGCACCGCCGGGACCCTTGTCGCGCATCAGTTGTAGGCAACCGTGACGGTGAAGGCGCCGCTGTACGACCCGGCCGCCTGGCTCACGCCGACGTTCAAGGTGGCGCCGACCTTCAGCGTCTGCGCGCCTGCGGTCAACGCGCCAGTGCCGCTGGGGTTGCTGACGAAGGTGTTGACGACCATCGTGTTCGCGCCGGAAGTGATCGTCTGGTCGGTCGTCGGCAGCGTGATGGCGTAGGTGTACGCGCCTTCACCGGTGACGGCGAACACGGCGGCCGCCCGCGTTCCGGCGTTGCCTGTGGGCACCGTGATGCCACCGGCTGGCGTGGCGACGTCGGCCGTGCTCACCGTCATCGTGCCGGTGCTGGTGCCGGCGGCGATGTTGCCGAACAGCAGATCGGACGTCTTCGAGATGGCAATGGGTGTGACGATGGTCGCGGTGGCGTCGGCGTTCGCGCTCGCGGCGAGCGCGGCGCCGGTTCCAGCCATCATCAATGCCGCGGCCACGGCCAGTTGACGTGAGAGTTTGTTGCCTTGAGTCGACATTCCAGTTCCTAGAAGAGTGATTGAAGAGAAGACGCTGCAAAGCGCCTGGTGGACATTTCCGGCGCGCAGTGAATCGCATATCGGCGCTGGGGCGCCGGTCTGGCGCGAATCCCGGAGGTCAACCCCATCGGTGGTTGATTTGCGTGCGATGGGTCACACACGCGGTCAGCTGCTGGGTTTTCGATCCTGGGAGCTGGCCGCGTTCACGGCGCTGCGCCGCCGCGCTTCAGTGCCTCACCTGCCTCACCAGAAAGGCCCGAGGAAGACGTAGACCGTGCTGCTGCCCTTGCTCGAGCCCAGCGCCAGGTAGGCCGGGCCGAAGCGCGTGTCGACCGATACGAACGCGCTGCCGGCCACGCGCAGCTTCGCGGCACGGATCGCCTCGTCCTGCGCGAACGCATTGCCCAGTTCGAGCGAGAAGCCCGAGCGCACCGCGCCGCCGAAGCCCGCCGGCATCCGGCCGATGCGGCGCGCCAGCACGGCGCGGCCGAACAGCACCGTGCCGCCGTTGATCGAATCGCGCGAGGCGCCCGACAGGCGCAGGAAGCCGCCCAGCGCCTGCTGCGCGAAGCCGTCGGCGCTGTGTGCCGCTTCGGCATAGACATGGCCACCCCATTCGCCGAACCAGAAGGCGCGCAAGCCCAGCGCCAGGTTGCTCGACAACGAGGCGCGGCCGCTGGCGCGCGCCGGTGACGACTGCCACTGCGCGAGGACCAGTCCGCCTTGCGTCGGGAAGGCCAGGTTCTCCAGCGTGTCGTAACGGAATTGCGCAAAGACATTGCGTTCGCCGAAGCGCACCAGGCTCTGTTCGGTCACCGGCAGCAGCAGTTCGCCCTCGCCGACATTGCGCCGCACGCCCACACGCAGATTGGCGTTGCGCCCAAACGTGTGGCCGAGCGCGAGGGTCAGCGAGTTGGCCGAGAAGCTGGCGCGGCCGACGAGGCGGCCGCTGTTGTAGAGATCGTCAGTCTGCGCGCGGTAACCCAGCGCCGCGCTGGCGTACCAGGGTGAGCCGGCGGCAAGCGGTTGCCACCATTCTGATTCGATCGAGCGCACGGTGCCCAGCCGGCCGATGGTGCGCAGCTCGCCGCCGAGCGAATTGAGCCACGACAGCACGTGCAAGCCGCTGACCGTGAAACGGTGGTCGGCGCGGAAGTCGCTGTTCAGCTCCAGCCCCACGCGCATGCGGCTGCGCGCCCAGTCCGATTCATCGACCACCAGCGTCACCTGGCGGCCGGCCGCGCGTCGGTGATCTCGCTTTCGACACGCTCGAACTCGCCGCGGCCGCGCAGGCGTTCGGCAGCGCGCTCGACATCGCGCCGTGTCACCGCGCTGCCCGCTTCGAGCCCCGATTCGATGGCCAGCGCGCGCGGGTCGGCCCAGTGCGTGCCGCGCACGTCGAGCTTGGCCAGCACACGCGGCATGTCGGGGTCGGGGCGGCGCTGCGTGCGCGCCACTTCGCGCGCGGCGTACAGCTCCGGGCTTGCCGACAACGCCTGTAGTCGCGCTGCCAAGGCGCGCGCGGCGCGTGCGCCGGTGGCCATCGCACGCTCGCTGGCCGCGAAGTCGAGGAAGCCGATGTCGCGCAGGTCGGGTGCGATGAGGATGTCGGTGCTGCCGAGCTCCTTGATCGAGCGCTGCACGTTCTGTTCGGTCAGGATGTTCAGCATCTGCTGCGCCACCCCGAAGGCACTGCCCAGCTTGTCCTCGCCCGCCAGCGGCGTGCCGACGTTGACGGCGATGATCACGTTGGCGCCCATCGCGCGCGCCAGATCGACCGGCAGGTTGCGCACCAGCCCGCCATCGACCACCAGCCGCTCGCCCAGGCGGATCGGCGAGAACACGCCCGGCACCGACATCGATGCGCGCAGCGAGGTGAGCAGCGGCGTGTCGTCGAGTTCGACCAGCTCACCGCTGAGCAGATCGGTGGCCACTGCACGAAAGCGCAGCGGCAGCGCCGAAATCGGCAGCGCGCGCGACTCGGCCGGCAGCAAGCGCGCCAGCGCGTCTTCCACCGCGCTGTTGGTGGCCGCCGAGGGCGGCAGGCGCAGCCCGTCGCGGTGCAGGCCGAACTCGATACGCGAAGGCACTTCGAGGTCGTCGTTCTTGCGCCGGAAGGTCAGGTCTTGTCGCTGCGCACGGTCGGCCACCAGCGTGGCCCAATCGGTGCCGCGCACGAAGGCTTCGAGTTCAGCCACCGGGCGGCCGGCAGCGTAGGCACCGCCCACCACCGCGCCCATGCTGGCGCCGACGACGATGTCCACCGGCACGCGCAACTCTTCCAGCACGCGCAGCACGCCGACATGGGCGAAGCCGCGCGCACCGCCGCCCGAGAGCACGAGCGCGATGCGCGGCGAGGTGGTTTCGCCCTGGGCCCATGCGGGCAGACACGCCGGCAGCCCGAGCAGCAGCAGAAACAGCAGACCTTGCATGCGGCGATGCCACGGGCGGCTATGAGGCAACATCGCAGCATGAAACTCGCACCCCTCTTCACCCTCCTCGCGCTGCTGGCTGCCTCGGCGGGGGCCGCCAACCTCAAGCCCGTCACCGTCGCGCGCGGCTTGGTCAATCCTTGGGCGCTGGCCTTCTTGCCCGATGGACGATTGCTCGTCACCGAACGGGCCGGGCGCTTGCGCATCGTCGAACCGACGGGTCGCGCCGGCGAGCCGCTGGCCGGCCTGCCGCCGATCGCCGTGACCGGTCAATGCGGTTTGCTCGATGTCGTGGCGCACCCGGAGTTCGCGAACAACGGGCTGATCTTCTTCACCTTCGCCGAGCCGGGCGAAGCGGGCTCGGACACCAACAGCACCGCGGTGGGCCGCGCCAAGCTCAGCGGCAGCACTTTGAGCGAAGTACGGACGATCTTTCGCCAGACGCCCAAAGTCGACAGCCGGCTGCATTGCGGTTCGCGATTGGTCTTCGCGCGTGACGGACGCTTGTTCGTTGGCCTGGGCGACCGTTTCTCGCGCATGCAGGACGCGCAGACGTTGGCCAACCACATCGGCAAGGTGATCCGCATCGATATCGACGGCAAAGCGCCTGCCGACAACCCCTTCATCGGCAAAGGCGACGCGATGCCCGAGCTGTGGAGCCTGGGCCACCGCAACATCCAGGGCGCCGCCCTGCACCCCACGACCGGTGAGCTCTGGGCCAGCGAACACGGCCCGCAGGGCGGCGACGAGATCAACGTGGTCGACGCCGGGCGCAACCACGGCTGGCCGCTGGTGACCTTCGGCCGCAACTACGGCAGCGGCACGCGCATCGGCGAAGAAGGGCCGAAGGCAGGCTTCGTGCAACCGCTGAAGACCTGGGTGCCGACCTCGATCGCACCCAGCGGCATGGCTTTCCTGACCAGCGATCGTTACCCGGGCTGGAAGGGCAGCCTCTTCATCGGCGCCTTGCGCGAACAAGCGCTGGTCCGCCTGACCCTCGACGGCCGCAGCGTGGTCGGCGAAGAGCGCTTGCTGACGACACTGGGCGAACGCATCCGCGACGTGCGTCAGGGGCCCGATGGCTGGCTGTACATCCTCACCGACAACGCCGATGGGCGGGTGATCCGGCTGGAGCGCTGAAGCGCGAGCTCAGAACAGCCCGACGATCCGCCCCTGCTCGTCGACATCGATCGCCGCCGACGAAGGCTGCTGCGGCAGGCCCGGCATGGTGAGGATGTCGCCGCACACCAGCACCACGAACTCCGCGCCCGCGGCCAGGCGCACTTCGCGGATGTTCACCGCATGCCCGCTCGGTGCACCGCGCAGCTGGCGGTCGGTGGAGAACGAGTACTGCGTCTTGGCGATGCACACCGGCAGCCGGCCGAAACCTTGCTCCTGCAAGTGGCGCAACTGCGTGCGCACCTGCGTGTCGGCGGTGACCTCGCTGGCGCCGTACAGCTTGGTCGCCACCGCTTCGGCTTTCTGCCACAGCGTGGCGTCGTCGTCGTACGCAAAGCGCAGATCGGCCGGCGTGGTCTGGCAGATGCGCACCACCTCGCGCGCCAGCTCTTCGGCGCCGGCGCCGCCCAGCTGCCAATGGCGCGCGCGCACCAGCGGCACTTCGTGGTGCGCCAGCTTGCGCGACAGCAGCGCCCATTCGGCGTCGGTGTCATGGTCGAAATGGTTCACCGCCACCACGCAGGGCAGGCCGAAGTGGTTGCGCATGTTGTTCAGATGGCGCTCGAGATTGGCGATGCCTTTCTCCAGGCGCGGCAGGTCTTCGGTCTGCAGGTGGTGTGGATCGGCGCCACCGTGGTACTTCAGTGCGCGCAGGCTGGCCACCAGCAGCACCACGTCGGGGGCCAGTCCCGACTTGCGGCATTTGATGTCGATGAACTTCTCGGCGCCCAGATCGGCGCCGAAGCCGGCTTCGGTGACCACGTAGTCCGCGAGCTTCAGCGCGGCCCGGGTCGCGATCAACGAGTTGCAGCCATGCGCGATGTTCGCGAACGGCCCGCCGTGCACGAAGGCCGGGTTGTTCTCCAGTGTCTGCACGAGGTTCGGCCGGATCGCGTCGCGCCGCAGCGCCGTCATCGCGCCTTGCGCCTGCAGCTGCCCGGCGGTGACGGGCTGGCGATCGCGCGTCTGCCCGATCACGATGCGTGCGATGCGCTGCTTCAGATCGGCAAGACTGTCGGCCAGGCACAGGATGGCCATCACCTCGGAGGCGACCACGATGTCGAAACCGTCTTGCCGCGGGTAGCCGTTGCCCGGCCCGCCCAGGCCGATCGTGATGTCGCGCAGCGCGCGGTCGTTCATGTCGACCACGCGCCGCCAGGTGATGCGGCGCGGGTCGATGGTCAGAGCATTGCCGTGGTGGATGTGGTTGTCGATCAGCGCGGCCAGCAGGTTGTGGGCCAACGCCACGGCGTGGAAGTCGCCGGTGAAGTGCAGGTTGATGTCCTCCATCGGCACCACCTGCGCATGGCCGCCGCCCGCGGCACCGCCCTTCATGCCGAACACCGGCCCGATCGATGGTTCGCGCAGGCACACGATGGCGCTGTTGCCGATGCGGTTCAGCGCATCGACGAGCCCGACGGTGGTGGTGGTCTTGCCCTCGCCGGCCGGCGTGGGGCTGATGCCGCTGACCAGCACGAGCTTGGCCGACGGCCGCGCCGGCAGGCTGTGCAGGTGCGCCAGCGACACCTTGGCTTTGTAGCGGCCGTAGGCGTCGAGCTGGTCTTCGGGGATGCCCAGTCGCTCGCGGGCCAGATCGACGATGGGGATCAGCCGCGCCTGATGCGCGATTTCGAGGTCGCTTTGCATCACTCGAAGAATACGCCGCGGCGCGCGGTGCGTCAGCGCCGCGTTCATCCACGTTGCCGTCGTGCCGGCGGCCCATCGGTCCAGGTTTGCGGTCGGAGGGCCCCACGGCACCAGATCAAGGTTCAGTCGCCCGCTCGGGCCATCTCCACCAGCGCTTGCGCCGCGGCGCCCAACCCCGCCGCATCGCGCATCGCCCACAGCAGCTTGCGTTCAGCCCGCATGCCGGCCAGCGGCGCGACTGCAAGGCCCAGCGCCTTGGTGAAGGGCAGTGCGCCTTCGCGCGGCAGCACGGCCAGGCCGAGGCCGGCGGCGACCATACGGGCCATCGCGTCGAAGCTGCGCACCTGGGCGCGGATGCGCAGCGGGCGTTGCAGTGCGTCGGCCTCGGCGGCCAGATGCCGCGTCAGCGACGTCGATCGCGCGAAGGCCACCAGGTCGTGCTCGAGCACATCGGCCCAGGCCACGGCGCGGTCTTCGCCCCCCGGCGCCAGCGGATGCCCCGCGGGCAGCAGCAGCACGAGCTGATCGACATGGCAGACCTGCGTCTGCAAGCCCTCGGCCGCGGTGTTCTCGCCGATCACCGCCAGCTCGGCAGCGCCGCGCGCCACGGCGCGCACGGCGTCGTCGCTGGTGGCGTCTTCCAGGTCGAGCACGATGCGTGGATGCTCTCTCGAGAAGCGCGCCAGCAGCGCCGGCAGGAAGCCGCCGAAGGCCGAGGTGTTGGCCCACAGGCGCAGGTGGCCGGCGGTGCCGGCGCGTACGTCGCCCATCACCATCGCCAGTTGCTCCAGCCGCGCCACCATCTCCATCGCATGCGGCAGCAGGATGCGGCCGGCGGCGGTGGGCATTACGCCGCGCTTGCTGCGTTCCAGCAGCGGCGCGCCGACATGCGCTTCGAGTTCGGCGATGCGCTTGCTGGCGGCGGCCAGCGACAGATCCAGCCGCTCGGCGCCGGCCGTCAGGCTGCCGAAGTGCACCGCCGCCACGTACAGGCGCAGCGTCGTCAGGTCGAAGCGGTTGAGGTTGATGGGCATCGCCGGCCGATCCTCAACCAGGCGTTGAGGATGTGTCAATCAGATGCGAACCAAAGGTGGCGCGGCGGCGCGACGATCAAGCCCGCTTCATCCATCCCACCCAGAAAGACATCCCGATGCGACTCAACCGCCGCGCTCTGATCGCTGCTGCCACGCTGTCCGCCTTGCTCACGCTGCCCGCGCTGGCGCAAACCTACCCCAGCAAGCCCGTCACCCTGATCGTGCCGAACCCGCCCGGTGGCGTGGTCGACACCTCGGCACGGCTGCTCTCCGATCCGCTGGCCAAGCTGCTCGGGCAGCCGGTGGTCATCGAGAACAAGGGCGGCGCCAGCGGCAACATCGCTTACCAGCAGGTGGCCGGCGCAGCGAAAGACGGGCACATCCTGCTCATCTCGTACTCGGCCTACCACGTCGGCAACCCGGCCCTCTTCGCCAAGCTGCCCTGGGCGCAGAAAGACTTCGTGCCGGTGGCGCTGCTCACCGCGGCCACCAACGTCATCGCCGCGCACCCCTCGGTGCCCTCGGCCACGCTGAAGGATTTCGTCGCCTACGCCAAGGCCAACCCGGGCAAGCTGAACTACGCCTCGCAAGGCAACGGCTCGCTGTCGCACGTGGGCACCGCGCTCCTGGAGCAGGCCACCGGCATCGACATGACCCATGTGCCGTACAAAGGCTCGGGCGCGGCGATCCAGGACGTGCTCGGCGGCCAGGTGCAGGTCTTCATGACCACCCCGCCTTCGGTGATGCAGCATGTGCAGGCCGGCAAGCTGAAGGCC
>JANNQO010000297.1:0-22346 GCA_031400795.1 Rubrivivax sp.
GACCAGGCGCCGCTGCGAAGCGGCGATGCGCAGGAACTCGACGCCATCGAACGGCTGACCATCGTCAGCAATGGCGGTGGTGCCGGCGTGATGGCCGCGGATGCCGCCGCGGCGGCGGGGCTGCCGCTGGCGCCGCTGTCAACGCAGAGCCTCGCCGCACTCGACGCGCTGCTGCCACCGAGCTGGTCGCGCGCGAACCCGGTGGACATCATCGGCGACGCGCCGGCCGAGCGCTATGTGCAGGCCTTGCAGGTCCTGCTCGCCGATGAGGCCACCGGCACCGTGCTGCTGATGCACGCCCCGACCGCGATCGTGCCGAGCATTCAGATCGCCCAGGCGCTGTTGCCGCTGATCGAATCGGCGCGATCGCGGCTGGCCTTCGCCTGGCTCGGCGGACCGGCGGTGGCTGAAGCGCGCGCGCTCATCCAGGCGCAAGGCGTGGCCTGCCACGACACGCCCGAAGACGCCGTGCGCGCGCACGCGATGCTCGCCACCTGGCGGCGCAACCAGGCGCTGCTGATGGAGGCACCGCCGGCGGTGCCTGCCGCGAGCTTCGACCTGGCCCCGGTGCGCGAACTGATCGACGAAGCCTTGCGCGCGGGCCGCACGATGCTCGGCGAAGCGCAAGCCAAGGCGGTGCTGCAAGCCTGCGGCATTCCGGTGGTGCAGACGCGTGTCGTGAAGGCCTCGCCCAAAGCGGCGTCAATGGCCGCGATCCAGATCGGCTTCCCGGTCGCGCTGAAGATCCTTTCACCGCAGATCGTGCACAAGAGCGATGTCGGCGGCGTGGCGCTGGCGCTGGCCGACGAAGCCGCGGTGTCGAGCGCGGCGCGCGCGATGTTGAAGCGCGTGCGCAAGTTGCTTCCGCAGGCCGTGATCGAAGGCTTCACGGTGCAGGCGATGGTGCGGCGCGAAGACCGGCCGCACGCCATCGAGACGATTGCCGGGGCGCACATCGACGAGCTGTTCGGCCCGGTGATCGTGTTCGGCGCCGGTGGCACCGCGGTGGAGGTGCTGCAGGACCGGGCGGTGGCATTGCCGCCGCTGAACAAACCACTGGCCCGCTGGCTGGTGCGGCAGACTCGCGTGTCGAAGTTGCTCGACGGCTATCGCGATGTGCCCGCGGCCGATCTCGAGTCGCTGCATGCCGTGCTGGTCGCCTTGTCGACGCTGGTGGCCGAAGTGCCGCAGATTGCCGGCATCGACATCAACCCGCTGCTCGTCGATGCGCAAGGTGTGATCGCGCTGGACGCGCGCATTCGCGTCGATGCCGCGGCCCCCGGTGGCGCGCGCCACTTTGCGATCCGCCCCTACCCGCGTGAATGGGTCGAGCAGCGCGAGTGGCAGGGCCGTGTGCTCACGCTGAGGCCGATCCGCCCGGAAGACGAAGCTCGCCACCTCGAGTTCCTCGCCAAGGTGGACCCCGTCGACATCCGCATGCGCGTCTTCTACAGCCGGCGCAGCATCGAGCGCAGCGAACTGGCGCGGCTGACGCAGATCGACTACGCGCGCGAGATGGCCTTCGTGGCGGTGGCGCCCGACGGTGCTGGCCGCGAAGAGACTCTGGCCGCGGTGCGGGCCATCACCGACCCCGACAACCAGGACGCCGAGTTCGGCATCCTGGTGCGCTCGGACCTCAAAGGCAGCGGCCTGGGCTCGATGCTGATGAAGAAAATCATCGACTACCAGCGGGCACAGGGCACGCAGCACCTGGTGGCCACGGTGCTGCACGAGAACACCGGCATGCTGGCGCTGGCGCGGCGGCTCGGGTTCGAGGGCGACGACAAGCGCCGCGATGCCGGTGATGGGGTGCAGGCGATCTATTTGAGGCTGAACTGAGCGCGCTGATCGCGACGAGCGGCCCAGAGCATCAGCGGCAGCGCGAGCGCCAGCAACGGCAGCGAAGCCGGTGTGGCAGCCAGCGCCGGGAAGGCGCGGATTTCGCCGCCCGGGAAAGCGGTGGTGTGGATGTTCAGGTACGACTTCTCTGCGTTCAGCGCGCCCACCAGCCTGGCGGTCGCGAGAGCGGCGGTGCCGCCGCTGGCAGTCAGGAAGGCCGGCGTGAAGTTCAGCGGGTCGTCGAGGTCGAAAGTGTGCAGGTAGGTGCCGGCCGTGACGCCGAGCGGGAAGCCGACGAGGCTGGGCGAATCGACGGCGATGCCTGCGGTGCCGACGCCCCCCAGGGCCGTGCAGCAATGGATGTGAGAGGCGATGGTCGGCGCGCTCAATCCGCTGAATGTCGTGTAGATCGTCAGGTCGTGCGTGTCGACGTCGAAGAACAGCTCGACGAGGCCGGTGCCGGTGGCGCCCACTGCTTCGGGCACCAGCGCTGCGCGCCATGTGACCACGGTGGCCGCCTGCGTGATGAATGCGGCGGAGCACAACAGCCCCACCACGACGGACATGCAAATGCGGCGCAGCGTCGACATGGCGATTTCTCCGTTGATGTGGCGACCGTCAGCATGCCCCTGCACGGGGCCTTGTACATGGGGGAAAAACCTCGCGCGCCGATGCAACCGAAGTTCAGCGCGGCGGTACTCATGGGTCCCGCAGGCTGCGCCGGGATCGCCGGTTCCGGCTGCGGCATCCGCGTGCGTGCCAGGCCCAGGTCACCGGCGGGGTCCACGCCGTCATCGTGGCGCGCCCGAAAGGACGATCGACTCAGCTCGCGGCTGCATCGTCGTCCCCCGCCGCCCCTTGCGCGCGCACATGCCGCCAGGCGAACAGCGCCGCGCCGCCAAGGATCAGCGCAGGGCCGATCCACAACAGCGCCGTCGATCCGCGCAGCGGCGGCCGGTAGAGCACGAAATCGCCGTAGCGCTCGGTCATGTACTGCACGACCTCGGCGTCGCTGCGCCCGGCACTGAGTTGCTCGCGCACCTGGTTCTTCAGGTCGATCGCGAGGTCGGCGTGCGAATCCGCGAGGCTCTGGTTCTGGCAGACGAGGCAGCGCAATTCGGCAGCAAGTTGCTGCACGCGCGCTTCGAGTGCAGGATCTGTTGCGACGTCGATGGCCGCTGCTGCCGTCGCGGCAAATGGCGCAGCGGCGAGCATCAGCCACACCGTCCAGCGCGAGATCGCGCAGCGCATGTCCGTCACCCCCGCAATTCCCGCACCAGCGGCAGCACCTGCCCCTCCCACACCGCACGCGTCAGCGGGCCGGCATGCCGCAAGCGCACGATGCCCTCAGCATCGATGACGAAGGTCTGCGGAACGCCCTGAACCCCCCAGGCGGAGCCTGCGCTGCCGTCGCTGTCGCTGGCGGTGGCGTGGTAGGGATCACCGAGCTTGCGCAACCACTCCTGCGCGCTTCGCGGGTCGTCCTGGTGGTTCAGTCCGATGATCGTCACCGGCGCATCGCGCGCGACAGCGACGAGAAGCGGATGCTCTTCCCGGCAAGGCGCGCACCAGCTCGCCCAGACGTTGAGCACCCAGACGCGGCCGCGCATGGAGTCGGTGGAAACCCACCTGCCCGCATCGTGCACCTGCGGCAGATCGAAACGCGGCGCGGCCTTGCCGACCAGCGGCGACGGCGCGCCGCGCGGCCTCGACGGCAGCCCTTCGTGCAAGAGCGCCGCAATCACCGCCAACGCGCCAAGCGGCGCCAGGAGCATGCGCGGCCTCACCACGGTGCCGCCTGTGTCGCCGGCAGCGCGGCCGCCAGCGGCAATCCTTCCTCACGCCGCACCACGATGCGGTAGCGCCGGTCGGCGATCGCGAGCAGCCCGCCGAGCGCCATCATGAAAGCGCCGCCCCAGATCCAATCGACGAAAGGCTTGTGGTGCACACGCAGCGTCCAGGTCTTCTCGTCGAGCATCTCGCCCAGCGCCACATAGAGGTCGCGCGTGACACTGGCGTCGATCGCCGCTTCGGTCATCGGCATCGCCTGCACCTTGTACAGCCGCTTCTCCGGCGCCATCACGAACGCGGTGCCGTCGCGGCGCTGCACGCCGATTCGCGCGCGCACCGCGGCGTAGTTCGGCCCGCTCGCCTCGCTCACGCCTTCGAAAGTGAAGCGGTATCCGGCAAGCTCCAGGTGGTCGCCGAGCGCCATCTTCACGTCACGTTCGGTCTCGTAGCTGCGCACCATCGTCACGCCGACGATGAACACGCCGACGCCGACATGCGCGAGCACCATGCCCCAGAAGCTGCGCGGCGCGCGCGCGAGCTGACCGGCGCCGGTACGCGCGCGCTGCAGCACGGTCACCGCCGAACTCGTGAACACCCACGCAGCGAGGAAGAGGCCGAGCGCGGCGCCTGCCGAGAGCTTGCCGGCCGCCAGCGGCAAGACCAGCGCGGCGATCACGCTGGCCAGCGCCGCCCATTGCAGCTTGCCTGCGATGTCGCCGAAGCCCGCGCGCTTCCACGCAGCGAGCGGCCCGGCGCCCATCAGCAGCACCACCGGCGCCATCATCGGCACGAACACCGCTTCGAAGTACGGTGCGCCGACCGAGATCTTGCCGAGGTTCAGCGCGTCCAGTGCGAGCGGGTACAGCGTGCCCAGCATCACCGCGCCGGTGGCCGCCGCGAGCAGCACGTTGTTCGCGAGCAGCAGCGATTCGCGCGACAGCGTGTCGAAGCGGCCGCTGAAGCCCACGCTGCCCGCGCGCCAGCCGTACAGCGCGAGCGAGCCGCCGATCACGATGGCGAGGAAGACGAGGATGAACATGCCGCGCGCCGGGTCGGTAGCGAACGCATGCACCGAGGTCAGCACCCCCGATCGCACGAGGAACGTGCCGAGCAGGCTTAAGGCGAACGCTGCGATCGCGAGCAGCACGGTCCAGGCCTTGAAAGCACCGCGTTTCTCGGCCACCGCGAGCGAGTGCATCAGCGCCGTGCCGGCGAGCCACGGCATGAACGACGCGTTCTCCACCGGGTCCCAGAACCACCAGCCGCCCCAGCCGAGCTCGTAGTACGCCCACCAGCTGCCGAGCGCGATACCGAGTGTCAGGAACATCCACGCCGCGGTGGTCCACGGCCGCGACCAGCGCGCCCATGCGGCGTCGCAACGCCCCGCGAGCAGCGCCGCCACCGCGAACGCGAAAGCCACCGCGAAGCCGACGTAGCCCATGTACAGCAGCGGCGGGTGGAACACCATGCCCGGGTCCTGCAGCAGCGGGTTCAGGTCGCGTCCTTCGAGCGCGGGTGGCGTCAGGCGCGCAAACGGATTCGATGTCAACAGCACGAAGAGCAGCAGACCGACCGCGACGAAGCCCATCACGCCGAGCACGCGCGCGACCATCGGCAGCGGCAGCCGGCGCGACAGCAGGCTCACGGCACAAGCCCAGCCGGCGAGCATCAGCACCCACAGCAGCATCGATCCTTCGTGGCTGCCCCAGGTCGCGGCCAGGCGGTACGCCAGCGGCAGTTCGGTGTTCGAGTTCGACGCCACGTTGAGCACCGAGAAGTCGCCTTGCGCGAAACACGCCATCAGCGCGAAGAAGGCGATGGCGACGAAGACGAAGAGCGCTTGCGCCGCCGGCCGCGCGATCACCATCCACGCCAGAGCCCCGCGCGCGGCGCCGATCACCGGCAGCGTCGCCAGTACCGTGGCGATGCCGAGCGCGACGATCAGCGCGAAGTGGCCGAGTTCGGGCAGCATGCTTTGCAGACGCGTGTCACTTCGTGTGGCAGCTCAGGCACACGCCGCTGCCCGCGTTCGAGGCGCGCAGGAAGGTCGGGTGGAACACGCTGCCCGGGCCCGCCGACGGCACGCCGTGCGGGTCGTGGCACGACGCACATTCGACCTCGTAGCCGTCGCCCGAGTTGTAGAGGCGGATCTCGCCGGCATCGGCGCGCGCGTTGCCGTTGGTGTCGAAATACGCCAGCCGCGTCTCCTTGCGCGGCGGGTCCTTGAAGTCGGTGCCCGCGCCGGCGCTGGTCGGGTAGCGGATGCCCACCGGGTGGTCGTTGCGCAGGTCGGTGCCGATGACGAACGCGGTGAAGTCGGTGGCACCGGCGCCGACGACTCCTGCGCCCGGCGAATGGCAGGCCAGGCATTCGGCCGCGTTCAGCCGCGCGTGCACCGTCGCGTCGGGGCCGCGGCGGTTGTTCCACGCGTCGTTGAGGAACGCGGTGTTTTCGGCAGTCTCCTGCGCCGGGTTGTAGCGGCCAGAGCCGGGCATGTTGATGATCGAATCGACGGCGGTGGTGCCGTCGTGGCACGACAGGCAGGTCAGCGACGAGATGCCCGGCGGCGTGATCGGCTGCGTGATGCTCGGCGTGCCGAGCAGGTCGTAGGTCTGGTAGACGGTGGCCTTCATCGTGCGGTTCCACAGCGGCGCGTTCACGGTGCGGTTGGCGCCGTGCGGCGTGTGGCAATACACGCAGACCTCTTCGTAGTCGTTGCGGTACGAGTCCATCGTCGCGCCGGCAGGCCCGCCGCCACTCACCTGGCGCTGCGTCAGGTTGTGGCGCGTGTTGCCGATCGTGCCGCGGTTGGTGAACTTCGTCGGCAGGTCGACGTCGGCGCGCGCCGGCATCGCGCCGGCCAGGCATGCAGCGGCGAGCGCGAATGCGCTGAAAATCTGCCAGCCGCGGTGGCGATGAGTCTGGATCGTCGTTGGCATCGTCCGCCTCCTTCATCCCCCACAGGCGCTGCAGCGCCCGCTCGACGCGGCGATGCAAGAGCCGTACCGGCGCTCGTGCGCCGCGTCCACGCCGCGAAGACAGGCCCGGCGCTTCCCGATTTCGAGCGCGATTCCCGGAACCGGGAGTCATCGTGGCGCGGCCGCTGCCAGCGCGCGGCCCTCAGCTTCGCCGACACGCCGCAGCACCTCGATCTTGTGCAGGTACTGGTCGACGACATAGAGCCGGCCGCTGGCGTCGCAGGCCAGACGCGCCGGCAGCAGGTAGCGGCCGGGCGCGTCCTGGGCCTGGGCGCGGCTGCCGAGTGCGAGCAACAGCTGACCCTGGGCGTCGAACACCTGCACGTTGCACAGCAGCGCGTCGGCAACGAAGACGATGCCGTCGTGGCCGACCGCCAGGCCGCGTGGCCTCGCGAGCTGCCCGAGGCCGCTGCCGGCAGAACCGAAGATCCTCTGCACCCGTCCATCGGCGTCGAAGGCCTGCACGCGAAAGTTGCCGGCGTCGAGTACCCACAGCAGCCCGTCGGGGCCGATCGCCGCGTCGGCGGGCAGGTTCAGCTCGCCCGGCTCGTGACCGCGCTTGCCGATCGAGCCGACGAGGCGGCCATCGCGGTCGTGGATGCAGACGCGGTGCGACGCACTGTCGACGCCGCCGGTGTCGACCACGCAGACGTGGCGGGCGTCGCCGCTGACCGCGACAGCGCTCGGCCGCACCCAGTGCGCAGCGCCGTCGATGTCGCCGAGGTACAGGCCGAGCTCGTCGTAGATGACGACGCGGCGCGCGCTCGTGTCGACGACGTAGACGCGGCCTTCGCCGTCCAGCGCGATTCCCGACGGTTTCTTCAGCTGCCCTTGCAGCCGCAAGCCGAAGCTGAAAGTGCGCCGGCGCGGCACGTCGAAGACGAAGATCCGCCGGCCTTCGGTGTCGGTGACGTAGACGCGCCCGCGCGCTGCGGCCACGCCCATCGGCTTGCCGAAGCTCGCGCGCAGCTCCTCGTCACCGACGATCAGCCGGCGCAGCGCGCTCGACTGCGCTCCGTCCTGCAGGCTGGCGGCGTTGCGCAGCGTCGCTTCGAAGGCGTAGCGAGGCTGCTCGGGAGGTACCGGCCACATCGGCCGCCGCGCTGCGCCGGCCGCCGGCGGCGGCGTTGCGCAGCCGGCGACGAACGTGCTGCCGACGGCCGCGCCGATCCACGGCAGCGCCGCTGCGACGGCACGCCGCTGCGCGTTCATCGCGCGGACGACTCGGCCTGCTGCAGCGGCTGCCGCTGGTACAGCACACCGGCGACGAAGCGTACGAGGTCGCGGATCTGATGCTCGGCCAGCACATGCTGCCAGGCCGGCATCGACGTCCCCGGCAGCCCTTCGCGGATGCGTTGCTCGAGCAGCGGCAGCGGCATCGTCTGGCGCGTGTAGTGCGTCAGGTCGCGCGCCGGCGGCTCCATGAAGCGGCCGATCCAGTTCTTGCCGCTGCCGTCGGCGCCGTGGCAGAAGGCGCAGTTGGCCTGGAACAGCGCGGCGCCGCGCTTCTCCGCCGGCGCCAGGCCCGCGGTCGCCGGAGGCACTTCGTGGCGTGCGTAGACGCTGGCGCTCGACACCGCGTCGGGCGGCGGCGCCAGGTTCGGCTGTCCGGGCTCGAATCCCATGCGCGGGAACGACACCGGCCGCGCGCTCCAGTCGGGACCGGCGTCGGTGACGCGCGCGCGGTCGTGGCACGACACGCAGCTCGTGAGGAAGAACCGGCGCCCGGCTTGCTGCCCGGGCTGCAGCGAATCGGCAGGCGCGTCGAGCGCAATCTCACCGGTGGCGAACGGGAACGCGATCGCATACCGATCGTGTCCGGGCCAGCCGTTGGCGGCCGTGTGGTAGCGCGTGTTCGGGGCCTTGTCGCGCACGAACTCGCGCTCGACGAAAACCGCCACGGCCTGCATCTGGGCGTCGTCGATAACGCCGCTGAACGGCGCCATCGCGGTGCCAGCGCGGCCGTCGCGAAGCGCCTTCAGGATCTGCTCGAGTGAGAGTTTGCCCTGCGTGAAGTCGCGCGGCTTCGGCTCGAGGTACGTCGAGGCCAGCGTCTTCGCATCGCCCGAATAGCCGTGGCAGAAGTAGCAGCGGAAGTTGTAGACCGCGCGGCCCTTCTCGTGCAGCTCGGCCGCGGACACCGGCCGATCGAGTCGATCCGGTTCATGGCCGCTCGCGACATCGAACCCCAGCGCAAGCATCACCAGCATCACCACCGTGCCGGCGAAGAAAGCGACGACGCTGCGCCACATCGCGCGCACTCCCGCTTCAGCGCTGCGCCGTTGCTGCCGGCGGCCGGCCTTGCACGAAGGCCTGGAACACATACTCGGCGACATCGGCGATCTGCTGCGGCGTGGCGACCTTGTTCCACGCCGGCATCTCGCTGGCCAGGCGCCCTTCGCTCACCGCGGCGAACAGCGCGACGCGATTGAACCGAGCGCGCGACGCGTCGTCGACGAAGCTGCGCGGCTTCGGGTTGATGAAGTAGGCGCGCGGGCCGGCGCCGTCGCCTCGCGCGCCGTGGCAGGTGGCGCAATTGGCCAGATAAAAGGCACCTCCGCGCTTGGCGTCGCCCTTCAGGCCGTTGGGGAGCACGGCCGTCATGTCGACCCGCTCGGAGGTGGAAGCGACATCGGCTTCACGACCGCCATGGGCCCTGGTGCCGGAGAGCGGCCCCGATGCAGCCGCCGGTGGGCCCTGCACGAAGCGCGTGTGCACATACTCGGCGAGTGTCGCGATGTCGCTGTCGGAGAGCTGCGTCCGGTACGAGACCATCGCGGTGCCCGGCCTGCCGGCGGCGATCGCCGCGACGATGCGCTCGCGCGACAGCTCTCGCTTCGAGTCGGCTGACGTGAAATTGCGCGGCACCGTCGACAGCGCGCCGGCCGCGCGGCTCTTGCCATCGCCCTTGTCGCCGTGGCATACGGAGCAATAGCTCCGATAGAGCACCGCGGCATCGGGCGCTGAGACCGTCGCGGCCGCGGCCGCGCCGAGCAGCGCCCACAACGCCACGAACCAGAGCAAGCGGCTGCGCTTCATCGATAGGCTCCCGGTCCCCGTCGTGGACCTCGTCGGTGCCTCCGATGCAACTTTCTTGCCACGCCGCCGCGCCCGGTGGCACGCGGTTTGCAGCCATGGCGGCCAATGCGACACAACCCTCGATTCGACAACCGGAGAACCGCGGTGACATTTCCACATGCGAGACGGATCGTTCTCACTTTCGGCATCGCGCTGGCGGCAGCCGCGCCGGCGCTGGCCACCGACGGCAAGTCGGTCTACGACCAGACCTGCTCGGCGTGCCACGCCAGCGGCGTGGCCAACGCGCCCAAGCTCGGCGACAAGGCTGCCTGGGCACCGCGCACCGGCCAGGGCATGGCGGCGCTGATCAAGACCGTCGTCACCGGCAAGGGCGCGATGCCGCCGAAGGCCGGCGCTGCCAGCCTGAAGGACGACGAGATCAAGGCCGCCGTCGAGTTCATGCTCGCTGCGCTGAAGTAGGCTCGCGATGAAGCGGCGCGCTTGCGCGCAGGTGCTCGGTCTGTCGGGGCTGCGGATGGGCTTGCGCTGGGCGCTGGCGCCCGCGCTGCCCGCCGTGCTGGCCGGCTGCGCCGCGGTGCCCGATGCGCCGCCACCGGCCAAGCCACCGGTCTACCCGGCGCCGCCCGACGAGCCGCGCTTCGTCTTCGAGCGCACGATCCGCAGCAGCGCCGACGTGCTGCCCGACGAGAAAGTGAGCGAGTTGCGCCGCCTCGTTACCGGCGAGGACAACCGCGGCGAGCCGCTGTCCAAGCCGTACGCGGTGGCCGTCGCGCGCGGCCGCATCTACGTCAGCGACACCGTCACGCGCTTCGTACGGCTGTTCGACGTGCCCGGCGGCAAGCAGTACCGCATCGGCGACGAGGAAGGGCCGGGGCAGCTGATCAAGCCGATCGGCCTGGATGTCGACGCTGCGGGCCTTCTCTACGTCGCCGACATCGGTGCGAAGGCGATCGTCATCTACGGTCCCGACCGCGTTTATCAGCGCCGCATCGGCGGCGAGAAGTGGTTCACGCGGCTGACCAGCGTCACGGTGGACCCGGAAGGCACGCGTGTCTACGCCGTCGACCTGGGTGGCGTCAGCAGCGAAAACCATCACGTGCGCGTCTTCGACGCGAAGAGCGGCGCACACCTGATGGACATCGGCAAGCGCGGCAGCGGCCCGGGCGAGTTCAACCTGCCGCGCGACCTCGCGATCGGGGCCGACGGGCGCCTGTACGTCGTCGACGGCGGCAACTTCCGCGTCGTCGTCTTCGACCGCGAAGGCCGCTACCTGTCGAGCTTCGGCAGCGTCGGCAAGCAGCATGGGCAGTTCGCGCGGCCCAAGGAAGTTGCCGTCGACCGCGAAGGCAACGTCTACGTCGTCGACGCCGCGTTCGGCAACTTCCAGATCTTCAACCCCGACGGCGAGCTGCTGCTCTTCGTCGGTGAACGCTCCGAGCGCGACGGCCCCGGCCGCTACATGCTGCCGTCGGGAATCGCCGTCGACGAAGACGGCCGCGTCTACATGGTCGACCAGTGGTTCCGCAAGATCGACGTCTTCAGGCCCTGGGCGCTGAGACCCGAAGCGGGCTACCTGCGGCAGGCGACGGCTGCTGCGCGCTGAGCGCGGGTTCCCGATCCCGGGAACGAAGCTCTCGATTGCTGGAGCCGCGAGCCGCGCGCTCCCCGTCCGCCGGCGCCGCCAGCGGGGTGGCACGCAACCTGCTCACTGCAGCTTCGTCAAGCGGGGCATTGGGGAGTGCGCCAACTGACGACTGTTCAACCAACCTAGAGAGGTCGACATGAAATTGGCGTGGCCAATCCGTCGCATGGTGTGGGGAGCGGCGTCCTTCGTGGCACTGCTCCTTGCGGTCAGCGGCAGCGCGCATGCGCAACCCACGGTGGGCATCGCAGCCACCAAGCACAACCTCGGCTCGGGTGCAGGCCCCGCCGGGCGCAACCAGGTCAGCGACACGGCTGAGATCTGCGTCTTCTGCCACACCCCGCACGGCGGCGACACCGGCGCGCCGGTGCCGTTGTGGAACAAGCGGCTGGGTGTCGGCGGCGCCCCCGCCGGCGGCGGCACGTACATCACGTACGACACGCTGCAGACGCCGTCGCTGGACGGCACCGTCGCACCGGTGGGCTCGGTCTCGATGGCCTGCCTGTCGTGCCATGACGGCACGCAGGCGATGGACAACATCATCAACGCGCCGGGCTCCGGCGGCGTGCTCGCCGATGGCGGCGGCAACGACGGCCGTGCCTACACCTGGACGGGCACCACGGTCAACGCCGCGGGTCGCCTGACCAGTGGGCCGGCGCTGATCGGCACCGACCTGTCCAACGACCATCCGATCGGCATCCAGTACTGCGGCGGCGGCCTCACGGGCTCGGGAACGACGGTGTCGGGAACCTGCAAGGACAGCGACTTCGTGCTGCCGCAGACGCAGGTCATCAACGGCAACCAGATCTTCTGGGTCGATACCGGCGCGTCGGGCACGAAGCAGAGGACCGACCTGCCGCTGTACCAGCGCGCCACTGGAGGCCTGGGTCCGCTCGTCGAATGCGCGAGCTGCCACGACCCGCACGTCTCCACCGGACAGGCCGGACCCGCCGGCACCGGGCAAAGCGCCGGCGAGACCTTCCTGCGCATCTCCAACGCCAGCAGTGCCGTGTGCACGGCCTGCCACGTGAAGTAGCCCTGCGACGCCGAGGAGGATCGACATGCCGGCCACCGTCTCGACCGCCATATCCATGGCTCTGCTCGAGCGAGTCGGCATCGCGCTGCTGGCAGCGCTGGCCTGCACCGCAGCGCTGCCGGCCACGCCGGCGTCCTCTTCGGCATCGACTCCCGCCGCCACGCCCGCGCCAATCAGCGCTGCGGCGCGTGCGGCGGCCCCTTTCGCGGTGGTCGGCGACATCGTCATCAAGGGCGCCGACTACCAGCGCACGCTCGCCATAGCGATGCGCAAGAAGTACTACCACGCCAAGCCGCCCGAAAGCGAAGTGGCGAAGTTCCAGCGCGAAGTCGGCGAAGAGATGGTCGACCGCGTGCTGCTGATGGCCGAGGCGAGAAAGCGTGGCGTGAAGCCCGACGCCGAGAAGATCAAGGCCACGATCGCGGGCTACGACGCGCAGTACAAGGGCAGCGCGAACTGGGCCGCCAACCGCGAGAAGATGCTCGCCGCCGTGGTGCCGCAGCTCGAGGCCGACAGCATCTACGAGCGTTTCGAGAAGCTCGTGAAGGCAGTTCCCGAGCCGGGCGACGAGGCCGCTCGCGCCTACTACGAGCAGCACAAGGATCTCTTCGTCGAGCCCGAGCAGGTCAAGCTCGGCGTCATCGTGCTGCGCGTCGACCCGAGTTCGACGCCGGCGGTGTGGGCGAGCGCGCGCGCCGAAGCGCAGCGCATCCACGCCAAGATCGCCCGCGGCGCCGATTTCGCCGAACTCGCGCGGCTGCATTCGAACGACCGCAGCGCACCGAACGGCGGCGCGATGGACTACACGCACCGCGGCATGCTGCCTGAAGCCGTGCACGGCGTCGTCGACACGCTCGCCGTGGGCGCGATGTCCGAGCCGGTGCGTATGCTCGAAGGTTATGCGCTGATCCGCGTCGACGGCCGCAAGCCCGCGATTCAGCGCACGTTGGAGCAGGTCAAGGAGCGTGCCGGCGACCTGTGGCAGCGCGACGAAGGACTGGCGCGCTGGAGGCGGCTGATCGCCGAGCTGCGCCGCGCGACGACGATCCGCATCGACGAGAGCCACTATGCGCCGCTGCGCGGCCCGACCGACAAGCCGCGCGCCGGGTGAGCAGCAGCGTCGCCTCCTGCCGACGCGCCACCAGCGCCACTCGCGCCGACTGCGCCAACCGTGCCCACAGCCCCTTCGCCGCCGACCCATGCCCCGCCCGCCGCAATCGTTGCGACATCGCCGCGCTCGCTGGCTCGCGTCGCTGCTGCTCGCCGGGCTGCCGCAGGCGGCGCATGCCGCCGTGTTCACGCCGGCGGCGAAGGCCGATCCGCCCACCGGCGAAGTGATCGCGCCCGAGCCGAACGGCAGCGAGCCGCTTTCCGGCGGCGGGATCCAGTGGCGCTTCGCGCCGTGGCGCATGAGCGGCGCGGTTGCCGTCGATCTGCGCTGGCTGCGCCAGGAAGACGGCACGCGAACGAGCACCGCGCTGCAGCTCACCGACATCGACTTCGCCAGCTACCTGTGGCAGCCCTGGTTCGCGCAGGTGCGGCTCGGCCTGGGCTGGGTGGCCAGCCGCAGCTCGGCCAGCGGCGGCAACGGCAGCGACGCCAACGACGGCGGCACCGGCATCGCCCTCACCGGCCGCGCGGCGCTCGCGGTGTTCCCGGCGAGCCGCTTCCCGTTCGAGCTGCGCGCCGACGTGAGCGACAGCCGCAGCGCCGGCGTCTCGCTCGCCGGCGACCACCGCACGCTGCGGCTGGCGCTGTCGCAAGGCTGGCGGCCCGGGCGCGGCAACGACCAGCTGCAGTTCCTCGTCGACCACAGCACGATCGACAGCGGCGACGTGAAGGACCGGCTGACGACGTTCACCGCGACGGCGACGCGCCACTTGCCCGAGCACCAGTTCGAAGGCGGCGTCACCTGGTCGGACCACCGGCGCAGCGACAGCGACGACCACACGCAGCTCGCGACGGTGCGACTGCGCCACGGTTTCAACCCGACGCCCGACGTGCAGATCGAATCGCTGGCGAACTGGAACACCGCGAAGTTCGACGTTGGCGGCATCACGTTGGGCAGCGACACGCGGCAGCTGTCGGCCTTCGGCACCTGGCGCTTGCCGCCGGGCGCATTGTTCGGCAATGGCGCGGCGCCGCTCGTCATCGGCAGCGCGCGCTGGGTGCAGGTGCGCAGCATCGGCTCGCCGATCGTCGGCGACACGTTCACGGCCACCGCCGGGCTGAGCCACGAATTCGGCGCCGCATGGCGCGCGAGCGCGTCGGGCACCGCCACCACGACACGAACGACGAACCAGCCGGCGCGCGACAGCGCCTCGCTCGGTGCGACGCTGGCGTGGTCGCCGCCGGCGTTGCCGCTCGCCGGCTGGCGCTGGACGCCCAACGCATCGGTCAACACGAGTCTCGCCGGCGATTCGCAGCGCGGTGCGCGGCAGCTCGTCGGCGTGCAGGGCGGGCATGCGCTGTCGCGGGACTGGGCGATCGGCGAGCAGTCGTTCGTCACCTTCGCCGTGACGCAGAGCGCGGCGACGCTGCACGAATCGGGTGGCGACGCGCTGCGTTCGGGCCGCACGCAGGCGATCGCACATGGCGCCAGCGTGGGCTGGCAGACGACGAGTTCGGGCGGCTCGCAGAGCTATGCAGCGCTCAGCGCCAGCCAGTCGATCACGCGCGGCGTCGCCGACGGCCGCTTCGACCTCGTCAACCTGCAATGGAACCAACGCGTGCCGATGACGCGCTATTCGGGCTTCTCGGCCAACGCCACCGCGCAGGCCACGCGCAACGAGGCGAGCGATGTCGACCCGTTCACCGGCCAGAAGCGCCAGCTCGCCGCGGGTTGGCAGCCGTTCTACAGCGCCGCGCTGAGCTACGACCACCAACGCTTCCTCGACGTGCCGCGGTTGCGCCTGGCGCTGCTGCTGTCGGCGAGCAGCCAGCAGATCGAGCGCCGCGCGCTCGGCGACATCGACGCGCCGCGCGAGCGCATCACCGAATCGCTCGAAGCGCGGTTGGACTGGAGCGTCGGCCGCCTCGAGACGCGACTGGCTGCGCGCGTCGCGCGTGTCGACGCCCGCACCGTGGCCGCGCTGCAGGCGCGTGCCCAACGCCGCTTCTGAACCTCAGTGAGGATCCTCGTCGTGAAGCCCGCCCCGATCGCCGCCCTGCTCCTGCTGCTGGCCTTCGCAGCGCCGACCACCGGCGAGTACGGCGACGTGCTGATGAACAACTATTCGGACGCCGCCGGCATGCGCCCGGTGGTCTTCCCGCACTGGTTCCACCGCGTGCGCTTCCGCTGCAAGGTCTGCCACGCCGACCTCGGCTTCCAGTTCAAGGCCGGCGGCAACCAGGTGAACATGCTGAAGATCATCGACGGGCAGTTCTGCGGCGCTTGCCACAACGGCGAACTCGCGTGGTCGGTGGAGAACTGCAACCTGTGCCACAGCGGCAAGCCCAAGCTGCCGACGCATGTGCACGAGAGCACGCTCGGCAAGCTCGACGCGGCCCAGCCGCGGCGGCCTTGAAGCACGCCTGGCCATGGGCAAGCGCTTCTTCATGCTCCTGATCGTCGCCGTGCCGGGCATCGCGCTCGCGCAGACCGGCAAGGACGTCTACGACATGGCCTGCGCTGCGTGTCACGGCACGGGGTTGCTCGGAGCACCGAAGCCGGGTGATTCGGCAGCCTGGAAAGCCCGTGCGACGGCGGGCATCGATGGCCTCGTCAAACGCGCGATCGCCGGCACCGACAAGGGCATGCCGCCCAAGGGCGGACGTACCGACCTGAGCGATGCGCAGATCAGGAGCGCGATCGAGTTCATGGCCGGCAACGCACTCGCCGCCGCGCCGGCCAGGCCGCCGGCTGCCGCGCGTGCCACCACGGCAGCGTCCGCCGCGCAGCCTGCAGCGGCGCCTGTCGCACGCGCCGTGCCGACGCCGCCGACGGCCGCCGCCGCGAGCGCCGAAGTGAACGCCTTCAACCGCTTGCTGCGGCCGCTGCAACGCATCAACCGCCCGGCCGCCGAGTCGGGCATCCACGACCCCGCCAACGACATGACGGCGCAATTGCAGCCACCCGCCCAGGCCTTCTCGACGCTGCCCAAGAGCATGGCCGGCAACCATGTCGATTGGGTCAAGGCGCTCGACGGCAAGGCGATCGCGCCACGCTGGGACCGCGACGACGCCGCCACCGCGGCGATCGTGATGGACCTGAACATCGTGCGCGAGGTGAAGGGCTCGATGCCCGACGTCGTCTACCCGCACAAGCAGCACACCGAGTGGCTCGACTGCTCGAACTGCCATCCGGCGATCTTCCAGCCGCAGAAAGGCGCCAACCAGATCAGCATGGCCGCGATCCTGCTCGGCCAGAGCTGTGGCGTGTGCCACGGCAAGGTGGCCTTCCCGGTCTCCGAATGCCGGCTGTGCCATTCGCGCAAGAAGGCCGTCGCGGTGGTCGCCGAGGAGAAGAAGTGAACCCTCGCGACGCGCTGATGCTCGTCTCGACGCTCGCGTCGGCGGCATGGCTCGCGGCCGGTCTGCCCGCGGCTTCGGCGCAGGAGACGCGAAGCGCGCTCGAGCAGCGCATTGCGCTCGCCGCACAGCTGCTCGGCGATTCGCCGACCGCGCAGCGCATCGTCGCGAGCCACAACACGCGCGCCGTCGCGCATCTCGACGAAGGGCGGCTGCACCACGCGCTGTCGCAGGAGGCTCTGGCGCGCGGCGATCTGGCCGCGGCACGCAAGTCGGCCGACGACGCGCTGCGTCACATCGGCCTGGCGCGCCGCCTGGTGCCTGACGCGCCGGCACGCCAGGCCGCTGCGCGCCAGCGCCACGAGCAGATGCTGGCCAACCTCGAGCGGCTGCTCGACGCGTGGCGCGCGCGGCTGCCGCCGGGTGCCGGCCACGCCGACGACGGCGACCGCGTTGCCGCGATCGGCCTCGTCGAGACCGCACGCTGGCTCGCCGGCATCGGCCGTTTCGAGGAGAGCGTGCACGTGCTCGCGTCGGCCGAGAGCCATGTGCTGGCCGGCATGAACCGGCTGCTGCGGCGCTCGTCCACGCGCGAAGTCGACTACACGGAGCGCGTCGCGACACCTGACGACGAATTCAGGCTCGAGATGCGCCGCCACCTCGCGCTCGCCGACCTCGTGCCGCTGGCGGTGAGCGAGCTGAAGCCGCGCGGCGACGCCGCCGCACTCATCGCGCGCTACGGCCAGGCCAGCCGCTCGCTGCGCGAGCAGGCGATGCAGCAGCACATGGGCGGCGACGCCGCGCAGGCCCTCGTGCACCTGCAGAACGCGACGCTGTACTTGCAGCGTGCACTCGGCGCGGCGGGCGTGGCAACGCCCGCGCCGGCCGGGGAGACGCCATGAAGAGCTTGTTGCCGATCGTGTTTGCCGCACTGTTGCCGATGCCTGCCGCGCCGGCGCAGGCCAACGAACAGCTCGAACGCCGGCTGCAATCGGTGGCGACGCTGATCGAATCGTCGTCGGCGGCGCGGCAGATCGACGCCAGCGGCGACGCCGCGGCGCGCGAGCGGCGCGATGCCGCGCGGCTGATGCACCGCGAGGCTGGCGCGCTCTTGCAGCGCGGCGACGGCGAAGGCGCCGCACGCCTGCTCGACCAGGCCACGCGCGAAATGATGAACGGCGCGCGGCTGGCCAAGCCCGAGCAGGTGGCCGCCGAGAAGGCGCGGCGCGACTTCGACGCACGGCTCCAGAGCACGCGCGCGCTGCTCGCCGCGCAGCGCCGCATCACGCAGGAGAAGGCAGCGTCCAAAGAAGCCGCCGAGGCCGAGCAGAGCACGCAGCGCATCGCGGCGCTGATCGCCGACGCCGAGCGCCACGCCGCTGCGGGCAAGCTTGACGACGCGCGCGCCGCGCTCGAACGCGCCTACCTCAGCGCGCGCGTGTCGATCGAATCGATGCGCCGCGGCGACACGCTGGTGCGCTCGCTCACCTTCGCCAGCAAGCGCGACGAATACGACTACGAGATCGACCGCAACGAGACGCACCGCATGCTGATCCAGGTGATCCTCGCCGACAAGCGTGACAGCGCGCCGCTGATGCAGGGCTTCGTCGAACGCGCCGCGGCGCTGCGCCGCGAGGCCGAGGAGCAGGCACGCGGCGGGCGCCACGACGCGGCGGTGCAGACGCTCGAAGCGTCGACGCGCGAGCTGCTGCGCGCAATCCGCTCCGGCGGCCTGTACGTTCCCGGTTGAGCCGTGCGTGAAGCTGCCCGCCTTCGCACTGCTGTTCTCGCTCGCCACGCTGGCGTGGGCGGCGTCGTCGCTATGGCCGCGGCTGGAGAAGGACGGGCTGCACGATCCGGCGAACCCGGGCCTGGCGCAACTGCAGCAGCCCGCCGAAGCGCTCGAGCCGCTGCCGCGCGACACCGCCGGCAACCTCGTGAACTGGGTACGCGCGATCGATGCCGGTGTGATCTCGCCGCGAACCCACCTCTTCCCCGGTACCGAGGTGCGGCTGCGCGACGACGAACTGATCATCGCCAAGTACGGCTCGTTGCCGGCGGTGAAGTTTCCGCACCGGCAGCACACGCTGTGGCTCGATTGCAGCAACTGCCACGAGCAGCTGTTCAAGAGCCAGGCCGGCGCGAACCGCTTCAGCATGCTCGCGATCCTGAACGGCGAGCAATGCGGCGTGTGCCACGGCGCCGTCGCGTTCCCGCTCACCGAATGCAACCGCTGCCACAGCGTTCCCAACGAGCTGCTCAAACGGCGCGCCGCGGCCGCATCGGCGCCGCGGCCATGAAGAGACTGGTGCCGATCGTGCTGCTCGCGCTGCTGGCGCCCGATGCGCCCTGGGCCGAGTACGGCGACGTCGTGCTGAACCGGCGCAGCGACGCGCACGGCGTGCGGCCGGTGGTCTTCCCGCATTGGTTCCACCGCATCCGCTTCCGCTGCAAGGTCTGCCACCACGAGCTGGGCTTCAAGATGCGTGCCGGCGCCAACGACGTGCAGATGGCCGACATCCTCGACGGCAAGTTCTGCGGCATGTGCCACAACGAGCGCATCGCGTGGGGTGCGGACCGCTGCGACCTGTGCCACAGCGGCGTACGCGGACTGCCGCCGGGCATCGCCGGCGGCGCGCAGACCTCGGGGCCCGGGCGGTGGTGAACGGCGCGCGGCGCGCGCGGCGCGGCTGGCTCGCGGCGGCAGCCGGGTGCGCGGCGTGGCTGGCGTGCGGCTGCGCTTCGGAAGGCGTGGCACCGCAACCGGCCCGGCCTGGCCATCCGCAGCGCTTTCGCACACTGCAAGGCGGCTTCCTGTCGCCGGCATTGCTGTCGCCGGCGCCGCCGGCAGCGGGCGTCACGGGGCTGTACGTGCGCTGGATCGCGCCGTCGGCGATCGCGATCTCCGGGCACGAACTGCTCGTCGCCGACGTCACGACGCAGCGCTTGTGGCGCACCGACGTCTCGGGGCAGCTCATCACGGCGATCGCCGGCGCGCCGGTGATTGCGGGCATGCAGCTCGCCATCGGCCCTGACCTGTCGGCCTGGCTGCTCGATCCGATCGCGCGGCAGGTGCTGCGCTTCTCGCGCGACGGCCGTCTGGTGCAGACGCTGCGCATGCCGCTGGCGCTGCCGACACCGTCGGCGCTGCTGCTCGCCGACGGCGGCGCGACGCTGCTCGTCGCCGACGGCATCGGCGCCACGTTCGGCGAGCAGCGCGGTGCCGCGCTGGTGCGGACGATCTCGCCGGAGACAGCCACCGGGCAGCGCATCAGCAGCAGCGACGGCCTGGCCGCGGCGCCCGCCGGCGTGTGGGTGCTCGACCGCCTCGCCGGCGCCGTGCACGAGGTCTCGCGCGAAGGCCGCGTGTTGCGCACCCTCGGGCAGGGCGAGCTGATGCAGCCCACGGGGATCGCCAGCGACCGGTTCGGCAACGTCTGGGTGCACGACGCACAGGATCTTTCGATCAAGCGCTTGCGCGGCGACGCGCCGCTGCTGCGCATCGCCGCTGCCGAACTCGGCGTGCAGCGCATCGGCGCGATCGCCGCCGACGGTGCGCTGCTCGCTGTGGCCGACCCCATCGGTGGGCAGGTCGTGCTGCTGACGATCCCGCGATGAAGCACGCGGCACTCGCCCTGATTGCCGCCGCGCTGCTTGCCGGATGCGCGGCATCGCCCGGCGTTCGCGGCCGGCTGCACCTGGGCATGGACGACGCTCCCGAGGGCCGCGGGCAGCTGTGGCCCGCCGCGCCCGAAGTGCCGCGCTACCTGTACGCCGGCACGCTGACCGGCGAGCCGAACTTCAGGCGCGACGACGAGCCCGCGAGCGTACTCGCGCGCATCGGCCGCTTCATCGCCGGCATCGACGACGGGCCGGGCCCGCTCGTGCTGCAGCGCCCGGTGGTGATCGCGGGCGACGACGCCGGGCGCCTCTTCGTCAGCGACGCCAGCCGGCAGGCCGTGTTCGTGTTCGACGAGCGACAGGGCGAACTGCTGCTGTGGCCCGACGCCGAGGCCGGGCGCCGCTTCGTGTCGCCGGTCGGCATCGCGGCCGGCCGCACGGCGCAGGGCGAGCGGGTGTGGGTCGCCGACGCCGAACTCGGCGCGGTGTTCGAGCTCGACAGCGGCGGCCGCCCGCAGCGAACGATCGGCCGCGGCGCGCTGCGCCGGCCGACCGGCCTGGCGCGCGATGCGGCCAGCGGCCGCCTCTTCGTCGCCGACACGGTGGCACACGACATCAAGGTCTTCGGCGCCGACGGTGCGCTCGTGCAGGTGATCGGGAGCCGTGGCCAAACACCCGGGCTCTTCAACTACCCGACGCACCTCGCGCTCGCCGGGCGCGAGCTGTACGTCACCGACACGATGAACAACCGCGTGCAGGTGCTCGCGCTCGACGGCGCGCCGCTGCGCACGCTCGGCCGGCACGGACTCTACGTCGGCAACCTCGTGCGGCCCAAGGGTGTGGCCGTCGACGGCGAAGGCAACGTCTACGTCATCGAGAGCTACTACGACAGCCTGCTCGTGTTCTCGCCGCAAGGCGAGCTGCTGCTGCCGATCGGCGGCACCGGTACCGCCACCGGGCGCTTCTACCTGCCCGCCGGCGTGTGGGTCGATGCGAAGAGCCGCGTGCACGTGGCCGACATGTTCAACGGCCGCATCGTGCTGTTCCAGTTCCTCGGCGGGGGTTGATCGTGCGCGGCACGCCGACATCGACACAGCTCGCAGCGCTGATCGTGCTGGTGATGGCGACGCTGCCCGCGCCGGTGGCCGACGCGCAGCGCATCGCCGACGTTCGTGGCACGCGCCACAACCTGTCGGCGAGCGGCCCGGGAACGACCCACGCCGCGACCGGCGGCACGAGCGAGGTCTGCGTCTTCTGCCACACGCCGCACAGCGCCACGCGGCAGGACGAAGGCGGCGCGCCGCTGCGCTCGCCGTTGTGGAACCGCCGCGTGCCGGCCGGCACGACGTACACGCCGTACACGTCGAGCACGCTGGACGCGCAGAACATCGCGGACGGCTTCGCGGCCACCCCCGGGGGGAGCAGCAAGTTGTGCCTGTCGTGCCACGACGGCACGCTGGCGCTGGGCAACGTCAACGTGCTCAACGGACAGGTCAACCCGTCGATCCCGATGGTCGGCACCGGCCCCGGCGGCGTGATGCCGCCGGGGCAGGGCACCACGACCGGCTTCACGCGCTTCCTCGGCACCGACCTGCGCAACGACCACCCGATCTCGGTGACCTACAACGCCGCGCTCGCGCAGCGCGACGGCGAGTTGCGGCTCGTCGACGCGCAGCAGCGCTGGCCTGCCGGCAGCAGCGGAACCAGCAGCATCATCGGCGTGCGATCGAGCGGCTACAAGCCGCTGCTGCCGCTGGAGCCGACCGGCACCGCGTCGCTCGGCCAGCTGCAATGTGCGACCTGCCACGACCCGCACATCCGCGAGCTCGACGCGAGCAAGGGCAACCAGAAGTTCCTGCGCACGCAGCGCTTCCAGGAAGCGGCGCCGAGTGCGAGCTACAACGTCGCGAGCGACATCGTGTGCCTGTCG
>JANNQO010000298.1:0-13950 GCA_031400795.1 Rubrivivax sp.
GATCCGCAGCCACCGCCTGAGACCCAGCCGGCCGCTGGCCCGCGACATCGACAACTGGCCGTGGCCCGTTCGCGTGCTGACGCTGGGCCGCTTCGAAGTGCAGCTCGATGACCACGCGCTGCGCTTCGAAGGCAAGGCCCAGCGCAAGCCGCTCGAGCTGCTGAAGGTGTTGATCGCCGCCGGCGAGCACGCGGTCGCCATCGAGCAACTCGTGGAAAGCTTGTGGCCGAACCCCGAAGAGGGCGGCCGCAAGGCCTTCGATATCACCGTGCACCGCCTGCGCAAACTGCTGGCCTGCGAGGGCGCGGTGGAGGTTGCCGACCGCCACGCCAGGCTGGACACCGGCCTGGTGTGGGTGGATGCCTGGGCGCTCGATCGGCTGCTGTCCGCGCACGGCGAGGCGACGCTTGCGCACCTGGAGGCTGCTGCGCCGCGTGTCATGGCTCTGTGCGGCGGGGCGTTCCTGGCCGGCGACGCCGAGAGCGCCTGGCTGCTCGCAGTGCGCCACCGCGTGAGCAACCGTTTCCAGCGCTTTGCCGAACAACTCGGCGAGCAGTGGGAGCGTGCCGGCGCGTGGCAGCGTGCCACCGCGCTGTACCAGCGAGTGATCGAACTCGACCCGTTGGCCGAAACCTTCTACCGGCGCCAGATGCTGTGCCTGCAGGCCCAGGGCCGGCGTGCCGAGGCGCTGGAGGTCTTTTGCCGCTGCCGGCACTTGCTCTCGATCACCCTGGGCGTGGCGCCTGGGCGCGAGACCGAAGGCTTGCACCGGCAGCTTCTGGGCGAATGAAGCTCAGCGCTGAATTTGCAATCGGTAGGTGATCCGTAGGCGGCGCGCGCATGCCGCTGGACCAGCATCGCTTCCTCACCATCGCTCACGGAGGAACACGATGCCACGCTCGTCTCGACTGTTCACCTGCGTGGCCGCAGCCGCGCTCCTGGCCCTGGGCATGCCCGCCACGCACGCCGACAACAACCACTCGGCGCATTCGAGTTGCGGCGCCAAGACCAAAGGCCCGTACGGGTTCCAATGCCACGGCTATGCGGCGGTGAGCGCGGCAGGCCTCGAGCCGGTCACCTTCGTCGGCACCGTCGAAGGCAGCAACGCCGGCGTTTTCCGCGGCCTCGGCACCTTCAATTCGAGCCTCGGTTCGGCGCGGCAGCGCGTCATCGGCACCGCCGACTTCCAGGACCGCACGTGTGCCGGGCACATCCGCTACGACGTGTTCCTGATCCTGCCGGGCGGCGTCGAAGTGCCACTGCCGCCGCTGGACATCGACTTCGTCACCGTGGATGGCGGCCGCGAGGTTCTGGGCACCCCGAATTCGCCTGCGGGCACCGGCGCGGCGGTGCCGCGCATGAGCTGCCGGTTGGTCAAGATTCACTGACGCTTGGTCAACGCAGGCGCGCTACCGCGGCGGGCAGGTCTGGCCACGCCGGTTTGTCGGGCGCGAAACGCTGGCGCATGGTGGCCAGCAGCTCGGCGATCTGCCGGTCGCTCAGGTTGTCCTTGAACGCCGGCATGAAGCCCTGTTCGGGCGACGTGGTTTCGCCGATGCCGTGCAGCACCGCCTGGATCGCGTTGTTCGGCGAGGCGCTGTGCAGGTTGCTGTTCAGTGCCAGCGGCAGGTTCAGGCCGAACACCGCCGGGCCCTCACCACTGTAGTGGCAGGCGCCGCAGGCGCCGGTGAACAAGCGCTCGGCGGCGCTGGGGGGGAGCTTGGCTTCGACGGCAACCGCCCGCACTGCGCGCTCGGGATTGAACGAGGCCAGGTACTGCGCCATCGCGCTTACATCGGTGTCGGGCAAAGCGCGCAGGTTGTTCACCACCGCCGTCATCGGGCCGGCCACCGCACCGTGGTTGAGGCTGTGCCCGTGGCGCAGGTAGTCGAAGAAGTCCTGCTCGGTCCAGCGGCGCGGCGCGAGGCTCGCGCTGGTGAGTGCGGGCGCTTCCCAGTGTTCGGCCCGGCCGCCGGCCAGAGGCGCGGCGCCGCGCGCTTCAGCGCCCAGCGCATTGCGCGGCGTGTGGCACGCGCCGCAGTGGCCCAGGCCCTCGACCAGGTAGCGGCCGCGGTTCCAGGCCACGCTGTGGGTCGGGTCAGTCGTTAACGGCGCCGGCTCGTGGAACAGCGCGTTCCACGCCGCCATCAGCGCACGCTGGTCGAACGGGAAGCGCAAGGCGTTGGGTTCGGGTGGCGCTGCCACGGCCGGCAGCGACATCAGGTGCGCGTACAGCGCGGTGAGATCGTCGTCGCCGAGCTTGGCAAACGCGGTGTAGGGGAAGGCGGAGTACAGGTGCCGTCCATCGCGCGACAAGCCTTCGCGCATCGCGCGGGTGAACGCCACGAGCGACCATTGGCCGATGCCGGTGGCCGCATCGGGCGTGATGTTGGTGCTGTGGATCGTGCCGAAGGGCGTGGCCATCGCGCGGCCGCCGGCGTAGGGCGTGCCGCCGGGCGCGGTGTGGCAATCGGCACAGTTGCCGGCTCGGGCCAGCGCCTGGCCGCGGGTGAGGGTCTCGGCGCTGTAGGTCGCGCTGGTGAAGCTGCTGATCGGTGCGATCGCCGTTCTCACCCCAAGCAGGCCGAGCATCACGCCCACGCTGCCGGCGGCCAGCGCGACGAACGTGGTCCACAGCCCGCGTGTGGATCGAACGCGTGGTGGCGACACCGGCGCTGCGCTGGCCGCCGGTGGCTCGGCCACCGGGGCATGCAGCGCCGCCCGCACCTTCTCCGGCGTGAACGGCGGCTCGCGAAAGCGCACGCCGGTGGCGTCGAAGATCGCATTGGCGATGGCCGCGGTGCCCGGCACCGACGACGACTCGCCGGCGCCCAGCGGCGGCTCGCCCGGGCGCGGCATCGCCATCACCTCGATCACCGGCACGTCGCGAAAAGTGAGGATCGGATAGCTGCCCCACTCGCGGTGCGCAACCGCGTGGGTCTGTGCATCGAGTTCGACACGCTCCTTCAGCGCGCGGCTGGTGGTCTGCACGACGTTGCCGTGGATCTGGTGGCGCACGCCGTCGGGGTTGATCATCAAGCCGGCGTCGTGGCCGACCACCACGCGCCTGACGTGCACGTCGCCGGTGAGCCGGTTCACGTCGACGTCGGCGACCCAGGCCGACCAGGCCGCGCCGAAGCCCGGCCAGCGGCTGTGCGTGTAGCGCGCGTAGGCCACCCCCTGGCCGTGCAGCCAGTCGCCGGTCGCGCCTTGCTGTTGCGGCAAGCTGTGCCGCTGCCACGCGGCGCGTTCGGCGGTGGCCTTCAGCAACTCCGCAGCGCGCACATCGGGCAGGTGCTTCAGCCGAAAGTCCACCGGGTCCTGCCCCGCGGCTTGGGCCAGCTCGTCGACGTAGGACTCGTGCGCAAACGAGTTGGGCAAGGCCGAGACGCCGCGCAGCCACGACGCGCGCAGGATCGGCGCCATGTCGTGCACCGTCACGCGCAGGTTCGGCGCGGCGTACGGCGGGCGCGCGCTGCGGTCGCCCATCTCGTAGGCCTGCGCGTCGGGCTCGATGGTGCGAGTGAGCAGCAGCGCCAGCGTCGGCGCCCCGTTGCTGGGATAGGACGTCGAGAAGTCCCACGCGGCGATGCGGCCTTGTTCGTCCAGCCCGCCACTGGCCTGCATCCACTGCGCCGCGCCTTTGGGCTCCCAGGTGTTCTCCTGCTCGCGCGTCAGCTGCACGCGCACCGGGGCACCGACGGCGCGCGAGAGCAGCGCCGCATCGGCCGCCACGTCGTCGGCGCCGTTGCGGCCGTAGCAGCCGGCGGCTTCCATGCGCAGCACGTCGATGGCGGTGTCGGGAAGTCCCATCAGTCGCGCCAGGTCGGCGCGCAGCACATGCGGGTTCTGCGTGCCGGCCCAGACGGTGAGGCGCGAACTCGATTCGGTCGACGACCACTCGGCCACCGCGCACGACGGGCCGATCGACGCATGCAGCTGATACGGCCACAAGTAGGTGCGATCGAGCCGCGTGGCGGGTCGTGCCGCCGACACGTCGCCTTCATCCACCAGCCGCCGCGGCGTCGAAGGGTTGTTGCGCAGCGCGTGTTCGATGTCCGCCACCGGCGGCAATCCCGGCCAAGGCTTCCAGCGCACGCGCAGCGCCTGCATCGCGGCTTCGGCGTCCTCTTCGCGCTCGGCGACCACGCCGATGAAGTCGCGGATCACCACCACCGGGCGCAGTCCGGGGATGTGCGCCACCGAGGCCTCGTCCACCGAATCGAGCGTGTTGCCGATGAACTCGCCGTGGTCGGCGCCGGCATAAGGCGGGCGGACCACACGGCCGTGCAGCATGCCGGGCACGCGTTGGTCGTGCACGAAGATCAGTTCGCCGGTGGCCTTGGCAGGGATGTCCACGCGCGGCACCGACTGGCCGACGATGCGGTACTGGTCGGCGGGTTTCACCGGCGCGCTCATGTCGAGCGTTAACACGACATGCGAATCCGCTTCGAGTTTGTTGCGGGCCAGCCAGGCCCGCGCCTGCGCCGCCGCTCGGCGCAACGGTTCGGCGTGGATCTGGATCGACGCGCTGGCGATCGTTGCGCCTTGGTTCGGCGCGGCGGCGGTGTTGCCCATGATCAGCTGCACGTCGGCAACTTCGATCTCCAGCTCTTCGGCAACGATCTGCGCCAGCGCAGTGCGCAAGCCGGTGCCCAGGTCGACATGGCCGTGCAAGGCGGTAGCGCTGCCGTCGGGCCACACCGCGAGCAGGATCTCGACGCCTTCGGCCGGGTTGCCCGGCACTGCGGCGGGCTGGCCTTTCACCGGTAGCGGCGGGGCGGGCGGGTCGCGCACCACCAGCAGCACGCCGCGAGCGTCATGCAAGTCCTGGCGGCTGTGGATCATGGATTGATACGCTGCGCGGCCAGTTCAACCGCGGCAAGGATCTCGACATGCGTGCCGCAGCGGCACAGGTTGTGCGACAGCGCCGCGCGCACTTGTTCGTCGCTCGGACGGGGATGGACTTTGAGCAGCGCCACCGTGGCGATGACCATGCCGTTCAGGCAGTAGCCGCACTGCGCTGCTTGTGCATCGATGAAGGCCTGTTGCACCGGGTGCGGCGATTCACGCGACCCCAGGCCTTCGAGCGTCGTGATGTCGCGGCCGAGCACGCCGCCCACCGGCACGCTGCAAGAGCGTGCCGCGCGGCCGTCGATCAGCACCAGGCAGGCGCCGCATTCGCCCAGGCCGCAGCCGTACTTGGGGCCGTTCAGCCCACAGTCGTTGCGCAGCACGGTGAGCAGCGGCGTGCCGGGTGCGGCCAGCAACGGCAGAGTGCGGCCGTTGACTCGCAGCAAGTCAGCTGCCCATGGACAGCCAAGCGGCCGCCGCGGAGCCGGCTTTGCCGGCCCGCCAGCGGCGCCCCCTGCGGGGAGGCGCCGCAGGCGCTGCGGGTGGGTACACGTTATGCATTCACGCGCCGCACGCCGCTGCCGAGCATCTGCTGCCAGGCAGCGGCCAGCGAGCCGTTCAGGTCGATGGCCCGCGTGGCGTTGTCGACCACCGTGGTCTCGAATCCGGCGGCACGGGCATCCAGCGCCGTCCAGGCGACACAGAAGTCGGTGGCCAAGCCCGTGATCACCACCTCGCCGATACCGCGCTCTTTCAGATAGCCCACCAGGCCGGTGGGCGTGCGCCGATCGGCTTCGAAGAACGCCGAGTAGCTGTCCACGCCGGCATGCCAGCCCTTGCGGATCAGCAATTGGGCGTGCGGGATGTGCAACTCCGTGTGCAAGGCCGCGTCTTCGGTGCCTTGCACCGCATGGTCGGGCCACAGCACCTGTTCGCCGTAGGGCAGGGCGATGGTGTCGAAGGGCTTCTTGCCGGCGTGGCTGCTGGCGAAAGAAGCGTGCCCGGCGGGGTGCCAGTCCTGCGTGAGCACGACGTTGTCGAAGTCCAGCGCCAGGCGGTTGATGAGCGGCACGACTGCCTCGCCATCGGGTACCGCGAGCGTGCCACCGCTGCAGAAGCAGTTCTGCACGTCCACCACCACGAGCACCCGCGCCATGCTCAGCCGAGCAAGTCGCTGCTCTGGATGCGCTTCACACCCTTGGCCGCCATCGCCTTCCACGCCGCGGCGAGCGAGCCGTTCAGGTCGATGGCGCGTGTGGCGTCTTCGATCACGTAGACCTCGAAGCCGAGCTTGCGCGCGTCCATCGCCGTCCAGGCGACGCAGAAGTCGGTGGCCAGCCCCGTGACGTAGACCGTCTTGATGCCGCGCTGCTTCAAGTAGCCGGCCAGGCCGGTGGAGGTCTTGCGATCGGCTTCTTCGAACGCGCTGTAGCTGTCCACAGACTTGTTGAAACCCTTGCGCACGATGATCTGCGCTTTGGGCAGCTTCAGATCTTTGTGCAGGTTGGCGTCGGTGGTGCCCTGCACGCAATGGTCGGGCCACAGCACTTGCATGCCGTAGGCGAGCTTGGTGGATTCGAACGGCTTCTTGCCGGCGTAGCTGCTGGCGAACGACGCATGGGCCGGCGTGTGCCAGTCCTGCGTGATGACGATGTTGTCGAAAACGTCGGCGAGTTTGTTGATCACCGGCACGACTTGCTCGCCGTCCTTCACCGGCAGGGTGCCACCGGTGACGAAGCAGTTCTGCACGTCCACCGCGATCAGCGCCGAGCTGGCGTCGGGCTTGATCTTGGGCGCTGCGTGGGCGGGCAGCAGGGTGGCCATGGCGGCGGAAAGGAAGATGCGTCGTGAGGTCATCGTGATTGCTCCTGGTTCACATGGAAAGGTAGGCGCGGCGAGCGCCTTCGTCGGCGGCCAGTTCCTGCATCGTCGCGCTGTGGCGGATCTGGCCCTTTTCGAGCACGTAGGCGCGATCGGCCACCAGCACGGCGAAATGCAGGTTCTGCTCCGACAGCAGGATGCTCATGCCCTGGGTCTTCAGCGCCACGATCATCTGCGCCATCTGCTCGACGATCAAGGGGGCCACGCCTTCGCTGGGCTCGTCCAGCAGCACGAGAAACGGGTTGCCCATCAGCGTGCGTGCCACGGTCAGCATCTGCTGCTCGCCGCCGCTCATGCGTCCGCCGGGGCGCTGCAGCATCTCGCCGAGGTTGGGGAACAGGCGGAAGAGCATCGCGGGGGTCCACGCGGGAGCGGCGCTGCCGTCGGGCCAATGGCGAGGCGCCTGGCGGCCGACCTCGAGGTTTTCGGTGACGGTCAGCTCGCTGAAGATGCGCCGGTCTTCGGGCACGAAGCCCAGTCCGGCGCGGGCGATCTGATGCGCGGGCGACGACGAGACATCGCGGCCCATGAATCGCACCTGGCCCGTGCGCCGGTCGAGCAAGCCCATCAGCGCCTTCAGCGTGGTCGACTTGCCGGCGCCGTTGCGTCCCATCAGCGCCACGACCTCGCCGCGGCCGACGTGCAGGTCGACGTCGAAGAGGATCTGCGCCGCGCCGTACCAGGCGTTCAGGCCATGGGCTTCGAGCAATTTCTCGCTCATGCCAAGGCTTTCGCGAAGGTCTTGCCGCTGCCGAAGTACACCTGCTGCACCTGCGCGTGCTCGCGGATCGCCTGCGGCGCGCCTTCGGCGATCAGCTTGCCGCGCGCCAGCACGATGATGCGGTCGGCCACCGCGAACACCACGTCCATGCTGTGTTCGGTGAACAGCACGCCGATGCCACGCTCGACCACCAGGCGCTTGGTCAGCGCCATCAGCTGATTGCGCTCGTTCGGGGCCATGCCGGCCGTGGGCTCGTCCATCAGCAGCAGCTTGGGCTGGTTGGCCAGCGCGATCGCCAGCTCGACGCGCTTCACGTCGCCATAGGCGAGCACGCTGCACGGGCGATCGGCTTGAGCGGCCATGCCCACGCGGCCGAGCAGTTCGAGCGCCTGGTCACGTCGAAAGTCAGCCGCGCGGCGCCACGGCGAGAACAGCAGCCCCGCGGCCGACAGCAGGGCCATCTGCACGTTCTCGACCACCGTCAGCGAAGCGAAGGTCTCGGCGATCTGGAACGTGCGGCCCACGCCCAGGTGCCAGATGTCGCGCGGCTTGCGCCCGAGCAGTTCTTGCCCGCCGAGCCGGATCGAGCCGCTGTCGGCGCGCAGCTGACCGTTCACCATGTTGAAGGTGGTCGACTTGCCGGCACCGTTGGGTCCGATCAGTGCGAGCAACTCGCCGGCGGCGAGCTTGAAGCTCACATCGTCCACCGCGCGGTTGCCGCCGAAGGACTTGCTCAGGCCTGAAACGCTCAGGAGCGCCGTCATGCCGCGCGCACCTTCATTCGCATCGCCACGAATCCGGCGATGCCCATCGGGAAGGCCAGCACCAGCACGAGGATGATGCCGCCGAGCATCGCGCGCCAATAGTCGGTGCTGCGCGCCACGGTGTCCTGCAGCCCGGTAAAACTCGCCGCACCGACCAGCGGCCCGGCGAGTGTTTGCAAGCCGCCGAGCAGCACCATCACCAGGCCGTCGACGCTCTTGCCCACTGCCATCACGTCGGGCGAGATGCTGCCTTTGGAGAAGGCGAACAGTGCCCCGGCCAACCCGGCAAAGAGACCGGCGACGACGAACGCCGCCCACTGCAGCCGTTTCACGTCGATGCCGATCGCGTCGGCGCGCAGCGGCGAATCGCGTCCTGCACGCAACGCGTAGCCGAACGGTGCGAAGAGCATGCGCCACAAAGCCCAGACGGCCGCAGCGCAGAGCGCCAGGGTCAACAAGTAATAGACCTTCTTGTCGGCGAGCCAGGGCGCTGGCCAGACACCCGTGAGGCCGTTGCTGCCGCCGGTGAAGTCGTCCCACTGGAACGCCACCGACCAGACGATCTGTGCGAACGCCAGAGTCAGCATCGCCAGGTACACCCCCGACAAGCGCACGCAGAACCAGCCGAACAACAGCGCACCGGCCGCGGCGACCAGCGGTCCGCCGAGCAGCGAGACTTCCATCGGCAAGCCCGCGCGCAGCACGAGCAGCGCCGCGCCATAAGCACCGACGCCGAAGTACGCCGCATGGCCGAACGAGTGCATGCCTGCCGGCCCCATGATGAAGTGCAGGCTGGCCGCGAAGAGGGCCGCCGTGAGCACGTCGATGGCCAGCACGGTGACGTAAGGCGCGCCGCTGGCAAGCCATGGCAACAGCGCCAGCGCGCCCAGCAGCGCCCAGCCCGCCCAGCGCGCCGGGCCGATGGCGCGCACCAGCGGCGCCTCGGGCTCACCGACATGCCGGCTCGGCGCCTGCGCGCGGCCGAACAAGCCCCAGGGCCGCAAGACCAGCACCGCGGCCATCACCAGGAATTCGACCACCAGCGTGAGCTTGGAAAACGAAAACGACCACCCGAACAACTCCACCGTGCCCAGGCCCACGCACAGCGCTTTGATCTCGGCGATCAGCAGAGCCGCGACAAAAGCCCCCGGGATGGAGCCCATGCCGCCGACGACCACCACGACAAACGCTTCGCCGATGACCACCAGATCCAGTCCGAGGTTCGCAGGCTCGCGCGGCAACTGCAGTGCACCGCCCAACCCGGCGAGAAACGCGCCCAACGCAAACACTGCCGTGAACAACCAGGCCTGGTTGACGCCGAGCGCGGCGACCATCTCGCGGTCTTGTGTGGCCGCGCGGATCAGGATGCCGAATCGTGTGCGCGTGAGCAGCAACCACAACGCCAGCAGCACGAGCGGGCCGATCGCGATCAACAGCAAGTCGTAGCTCGGGAAGCGCCGGCCGAGGATCTCCACCGATCCGCTGAAACCCGGTGCGCGCGGACCGAGCAGGTCTTCCGGGCCCCAGAACCACAGCGCGAAGTCCTTGAAGACCAGCACCAGCGCGAACGTGGCGAGCAGCTGGAACAACTCCGGTGCACGGTAGATGCGCCGCAGCAGCAGCATCTCCACCACCGCGCCGAGCACGCCGACGGCCAGCGGCGCGACGATCAGCGCGAGCCAATAGCCGAGGCCGGCACCGAACTGGCCGGCCAGCGAATAGGCCGCGTAGATGCCGAGCATGAAGAACGATCCATGCGCGAAATTCACGATGCGCGTGACGCCGAAGATCAGCGACAGCCCCGCCGCGACGAGGAACAGCGACGACGCGCCCGCCAGGCCGTTGAGAAGTTGAACGAGGAAGGCGGAGAAGCTCATCAACCCGCTACGGTGCGTCCGCCGGCCGCAGCTTCCTGACCTCCGCCGCGCCGGGCAGATACTTCGCGCCGTCGAGATACACGTAGTCGACCATGATGCCCTTGCCGCCTTCGTTCTTCGTCTTGCCCACGTAGGCACCCATCGTCGATTGATGGTCCTCGGCGCGGTAGGTGATGACTCCGAACGGACTCATGTGCGTGAGACCGCGGAAGGCGGTGATGAGCTTCTCGGTCTCGACACTCTTCGCCTTCTTGATGCCTTCGGCGATCGACTTGATCAACGTGTAGCCGACCACCGAGCCGAGCCGCGGGTTGTCGCGGTACTTGGCGTAGTAAGCGACGAAGAACGCCTTGTGCTCGGGGGTCTGGATGCCGTACCAGGGGTAGCCGGTGACCACCCAGCCGTTCGGTGCTTCGTCGCGCAACGGGTCCAGGTACTCGGGTTCGCCGGTGAGCACGCTCACCACCTCGCGGCCGACGAAGAGTCCGCGCGTATTGCCTTCACGAACGAACTTCGACAGGTCGGCACCGAACAGCACGTTGAAGATCGCATCGGGCTTGGCGTCGGCCAGCGCTTGCACCACCGCGCCGGCGTCCACGCGGCCCAGCGGCGAGGCTTGTTCGGCGACAAACTCCACGTCGGGCTGCGCGGCCTTCATCAGCTGCTTGAAGGTGGCCACCGAGGTCTGCCCGTACTCGTAGTTGGGGTAGACGAGGGCCCAACGCTTCTTGCGCATCTTCAGCGCCTCGGGCACCAGCATCGCCACCTGCATGTAGGTGCTGGGGCGCAGGCGGAAGGTGTAGCGGTTGCCGTTCTGCCAGACGATCTTGTCGGTGAGCGGCTCTCCGGCGAGGAAGAAGGTCTTCTTCTGCTTGGCGAAATCGGTCAGCGCCAGGCCGATGTTTGACAGGAAGCTGCCCGCCAGCACCTGCACGCCTTCGCGCGACAGCAGCTCCTCGGCAGCGCGCACGGCATCGCCGGGGTTGGCGTTGTCGTCGCGCGTGACCAACTCGAGCTTCTTGCCGAGCACGCCGCCGGCGGCGTTGACTTCTTCGAGCGCCAGCTCCATGCCCTTCTTGTACGGCTCGAGGAAGGCAGGCTGCGCCTTGTAACTGTTGACCTCACCGATCTTGATGGTGGCTTGAGCTAACGCGCCGGCACTGGCCAGAGCCAGCACGACGAACGACAACAAGAACTTCATCTTCCTGGCTCCTAGGGTGTGTTGACATATGAATCGCCGCCGCGCCGGGGTGGCCAAGGGCGCTGGGGTAGGCGCGTCGCGCAGCGCAGGCTAGATTGCCTGGGCAAGCGGCGCAACACCCCCCAGCGCCCTTGGGTACCCCGGCCCGAAGGGTGAGGCCCCAGAACAGGCCCACTCGTTGTTGCGAAGCCGTGACGTGGGACCTGCCACGCCTGCGGCTTCGCGCCTAGATTGGGCCTGTTCTGGGGCCTCACGCGGCAGCGATTCATATGTCAGCACACCCTAGTTCAGCGAAGACCGTCTTCGCCTTTGATTTCACTCACCTGCAATCCGCCGATGCGCGGCAGCGGGCGTCCGCTGTCGGTGACCACCACGGCGACGACGATTTCGTCGGCGCGCGGTGCGTCGCCGATCCGCGCTTCCATTGCGTCGAAATGGCTGCGCACGAAAGCCGCGTCCTTGTGGCCCAGCGGCACGTCGATGGCCGTGCCCAGGCCGCCGCGTTTCTTGGCCGACGGTACCAGCGCCGCGCCGCGCTGCACGGCCTGGCGCAGCGGCGCGCCGAGCTTGGGGTGCAGGATCGCCGCGGCATGTTCCAGCTCACCCGCTTCGCCAACGATCGCGGCCTTGCCGTAGCTCTGCGCCTGGCCTGGTTCGATGCCCAATGCGGCGACGCACTTCGCGCCGAGCAAGCCGCCGAGTTCTTCGCCGATGGCGATCAGTTCGTCGAGGTTGTCGCTGTAGCGGCCTGCGTACGGGTTGGCGATCACTGCCATCGCCAAGGCCTTGCGCGTCGGCGGATCGATCGCACGGCCCATCTCGAGGCGCGTGTCCTCGACTTGCACCACGATCTTTCGAATTTGTACGGGCATTGAATGAGTCTCCTTCAGCGCTGGCCGTCCCACGCAGCGCCTTCAGCGCTGCCCGTCCCATTTCGAGATGTCCTCGGCCTTCAAGCCCGCCATGCGTGCGTGCACGCGCGCGCCGCAGCTCATCGCCAGGATCAGCACAATTTCGTCGGCGGCCGGCGCGCCGGGCACACGCATCTCGAAAGCGTCGAAGTGGCTGCGCACGTAGCTGGCATTGATGTGGGTCAGCGGCACGTCGAGCGTGGCGCCGGGCGGGCCGACCTTCTTCGTCGATGGGACGATGGCCAGGGCGTTGCCTGTTTGGCCACGCGGGCCCTCGGGCCCGCTTGCCGACGTACTGCTTTGACCCCGAACATAAGCCGCGCGATCGCCTTTCCAGCCAAGCAACTCGCGCATCGCGTAGCCGCCGGGCACATGCCACAGCGCGCCATGTTCGAGTTCGCCCGCCGCGCCGACGATCGCGCCTTTGCCGTAGCTCGTGATGCGCTCGGCCGGCACGGCCATCGCGGCGAGCAGCCGGCGCGCCATGTCCAGCCCGACAGGATTCAGCGCTTCCATCATCGGCAGCAGGTCCGGCTCGTAGCGCCCGGCGAAGGGGTTGGAGAGCACCGCCGCGATCGCGCCGCGGCGCAGCGGCTCGGGCGGCGGCGGGCCGAACTCGTGGTGGATGTCTTCCACCTGCGTGAGCACGCGGCGGATCTGGATCATCGGTGTTTCATGTGGCATTCACTGCACATTCGTTGAGCAGGTACTGAACCACGCCCGGGCCACCGATCGTCAGTGCGCGGCCTTGGCAAAAGAGCGCAGCGGCCCAGATCGTGCCCACATCGCGCAGCTGCCGGGCGTGCAACGCACCACGTTGCAGCGCTTCGTGCACGGCTGCGGCGGGCAGCGGCGGCACCTGCACGGTGACGAAGAGGTCGCCGAGGTCGCTGTCGTCTTTGACCCATCGGGCCGGGCAGCGCTGGATGCGTGGATCGTCGATGTTCACGGCGTTGGCAATCATCGTGGCGGCGGCATCGGCCCCGCTGGCCGTGGCCGCGAGCACGGTCACGCTGTCGGCAATCCCCAGCGACAAGCTGCGCCCGCGCCACCCGCTGGTGGCCACGCCGCGCACCGGCATGGCTGCGCTGACTTCGAAGCGGCCGTCGAGTTCCGACGCGGGTCCGCGCGAGACATCGGCGAAGACGCCGATCCGAATCGATTCGCCCGGCGCGAGGTGCAGCGCGATGTCGCCGCCGTTGTTCACCCACGCGCGGCGCACGCCGTCGCGCCGGTAGGCCGCGATCAACTCTTCGGCCACTGCGCCGGCCACCGCCGCCATCGAGGTGATGAACTGGCTTCGGTGCGCCGCGCAGGCCCGCCACATGCGCCGCGCCACCGCGCCATGAAGCGCGCAGTCTTCGCGCACCGCTTCACGCAGCAGCGGCAGTTCAGCCACCAGTTCGGGCAGTACGGTCTGAAACCGCACCCAAGCCGCTGCGTGCGACTCATCCAACGCGGGCGCAGAGCCGTCCGCCCCGATCACCAGATCGATCGGCCCATGTTGGAAGTGCCAGCGGCCGGCGCTCAGCGGATGACGAATCGGTGGCATGGCTGTTCAGCCCAACATCGGCGGCGCGCCGAGCGGCCAGGTGTTTGCGGCCAGGTGCGGCGCCCAGCGCCGGGCACGTGGCGCGCCATCTTGATGCCAGCCGCCCTGCGCCAGCACCCGCTCGATGCTGCGCACATGGCCCATGTGGCCGCCCAGGCGCTGGTAGTCGTCGCGCCGCATGCTGAACTC
>JANNQO010000299.1:0-1644 GCA_031400795.1 Rubrivivax sp.
TCGAACGCCGCAAGATGTTCGGCTGCCCTTGTGCCTTCGTGAACGGCAACATGTTCGCCGGCCTGCACGAAGACCGGCTGATCGTTCGCCTGCCCGAAGAGGCTGCCGATCGGCCCTGCGTGATCATGGGCCGCACCATGAAGCAGTACGCCTTGTTCGACAACGCCGTCGCGCTGGCACCCATCGCCCTGGCCGATTGGGTGCAGCGCGGCTATCACTTCACGCGCGCGCTGCCAGTCAAACCGAAAAAGCCGCCGCGATCAGTTCGTCGTTAGGTGCTGCGCCGGCACCGCCACGTAACTCGTCGCGCCCGGCGTCAGCCACTGCAGCCGCAGCACCGCCCCACCGCCGTTTTCGTAGTACTCGAGCGTGATCGGCACGCGTTGCCCGGCGCTCAAGCTCAGGTCCACCGTGGTGTCGGTGGCCGGGCCGTGGTCGGTCCAGTTGTTGATGCGCTGGGTGCCGCCCACCCAAAGCCGCACGCCGTCGTCGGAGACCGTGCGCAGCCGGTAGGTGCCGCTGGCGGGCACGACGATGAAGCCGCTCCAGCGCGCCGAGAAGGTATCGGTGTTGACGCCCGTGCCCGGCGACCCGGTGCCCCAGTCGGAATCCACGGCTTCGGTGCGCGTGAGCACCGGTGCGCCCGACAGCGCGGTGTTGTTGAAGTACTGCGCGGCCAGGCCTGCCGGGGCCGGCATCAATTGCGCTGCCGGAATCGCCACGTAGCCACCGGCACCCGGCGTCAGCCAGCGCAGCCGCGCCACGGCGCCGCCGCCCTTTTCGTAGTACTCCATCGTCACGTCGAGCTGCTGGCCGGCGGCGTAGGTCTGGGCGGCCGCGGTGTCGGCGGTGGGGCCGTGGTCGGTCCAGTTGTTGATGACCTGCACGCCGTTGATCCACAGCCGTACGCCGTCGTCGCTCTCGGTCTGCAAGCGGTAGCTGCCGGCACTCGGGATGACGATGCGGCCGCTCCAGCGCACCGAGAAGTTGTTGGTCGTCACGCCCGTGCCGGGGCTCGCGCTGCCCCAGTCGAAGTTCACCGCCTCGGTGCGCGTGAGCACCGGGCTGCCGCTGAGCGAGATGTTGTTGAAATAGCGCGCGCTGAGCCCGCCGCTGGCATGCGGTGCGCTGGCTTCGTCGCCGCCGATCTCGCGCAGGTAGGCAGCCACGCGGTTCAGGTCGGCATCGGTGATGACCGCGACTGTGTGCGCGCGCACGGCGGCTTGCAGCGTCGCTGCCGAGCCGTCGTGCAGGTACGGAGCGCTGGCCCACACGTCGCGCAGCGTCGGCACGTCGATGCCGGTGAGCGTGGCGTTGAGCCGCGTGCCGCTGGTGGCCTTGATCGTGCCGATGTCGGCCGGGTTGTCGACCGCGCTGCGTGTGAAGGCGCTGCCGGCGTGGCAGCTCGCGCAGTTCTTGTCGATGAAGACCTGGCGCCCTTCGCCGGCGGTCGTCGACAGCGTGGTGGCGCTCGGCCGCGCCGGGCTCGGGTCGAACGTGGCGAGCGATGCGACATAGGCCGCCAGCGCGTCCAGATCGGCCGAGACGCCGGTCTTGGCATCGCCCAGCGGCTGGCTGCGCGTGCCGGCGAGGTACTGCGCATCGCTCATCAACCCGGTGCCGCCGGCCAGCGTGCGGATCTGG
>JANNQO010000300.1:0-10800 GCA_031400795.1 Rubrivivax sp.
GTCGCGGCGCTGGTCGCCGGCAACACGGTGGCCGCCAAGCCCGCCGAACAGACGCCGGTGGTGGCGCGCCGCTTCGTCGCGCTGCTGCACGAAGCGGGCGTGCCGACCGACGCGTTGGCCTGGCTGCACGGCCTGGGTGAAACGGTCGGCGCGCAGCTCGTCGGCGATACGCGCACCGCGGGCGTGTGCTTCACCGGCAGCACCGCGGTGGCACGGCTTATCAACCGCACGCTGGCCGGCAAGGACGGCCCGATCGTGCCGCTGATCGCCGAGACCGGGGGACTCAACGCGATGATCGTCGACAGCACCGCGCTGCCCGAGCAGGTGATCGACGCTGTGGTGCAAAGCGCGTTCCGCTCGGCCGGCCAGCGCTGCTCGGCGCTGCGCCTGCTCTGCGTGCACGAGAGCATCGCCGACGGCATGATCGAGATGCTGCGCGGCGCGCTCGCCGAGTTGAGCGTCGGCGATCCGGCCTTGCTCGCCACCGATGTCGGCCCGGTCATCGACGACGAAGCCTTTGTGGGCATCACCCGTCATGTCGAGCGCCTGAAACGCGAAGCGAAGCTGCTCGGCGAAACGAAGGTGACGAGCAGCGTGCGGCGCCTCGTGCCGCCGGCGGCCTTCGAGATCGGCCGCATTGCCGATCTGCGCGAAGAGATCTTCGGCCCGGTGCTGCACGTGGTGCGCTGGGCGGGTGATGTGAGCGACGTGGTGCGCGAGATCAACGCGCTCGGCTACGGCCTGACGCTGGGCATCCAGACGCGCATCGACAGCCGTGCCCAGCGCATCGCCGACGCCGCGCGCATCGGCAACGTCTATGTCAACCGCAACATGATCGGCGCGGTGGTCGGCGTGCAGCCCTTCGGCGGCGAAGGCCTGTCGGGCACCGGCCCGAAGGCGGGTGGGCCGCACTACCTCTACCGCTTCTGCGCCGAGCAAACGCTGACCATCAACACCGCGGCAGCCGGCGGCAACGCCGAACTGCTGGCCGGATTGAGTCCCTGATGCGTTGCGGCCCCGGCCCGGCCCGCGCCTAGGTCAGTTGAGGTACATGCCGAGGTAGCGCCGCCCCTGGCTCACGACCTCGGCGTCGCCGCACAGGCTGAACCACTCGACGAGTTGCACGCGAGCCTTCTCGCGCCACTCGCCCTTGTCGCGCAGCACCACTTCGAGCAGCTGGTCGAAAGCCGAATTGAAGTCGCCCGCGTGAGCCTGGATCGCGGCCAGAGCGAAGCGCGCGTCGAAGTCTTTCGGGTTGGCAGCGATGCGTGCAGCCAAGGCCCGCGGGTCGCCGCCGGGCTTGTTCCTCGCCAGCTCGATGCGGCGGATCAGCGTGGCATGGCGCTCGTCCTGCGCCGCGGGTTCCATGCTGTCGAGCATCTTCTGCGCCGCTGCCAGCTCACCCAGGCCGATCAGCCGTTCGGCCAGCTCCATCGTCATGCCGGGGTGGCCCGGCTCGTGCGAGAGCCCCTGGCGAAGCATCTGCACTGCGCTGGCGTCGTCCATCGTCTTGGCCTGGTCGCGCAGCTCCTGGATCGGGTCGGCCTCGGGGCCTGGCGGGCCCAGGTGCTTGGCCAGGAACTCGCGCACCTTGCCTTCGGGCAGCGCGCCGGTGAACTGGTCCACCACCTGCCCGCCCTTGAGCAGGTAGACCTGCGGGATGCTGCGCAGCTGCAGCGCCGCGGCGAGCTGCGGGTTGGCGTCGGAGTTGAGCTTGGCCAGCAGCACCGCGCCGGCGAGAGAGTTCACGACTTTTTCGAGCACCGGTGTCAGTGATCTGCAGGGCCCGCACCAGGGCGCCCAGCAGTCCAGCAGCACGGGCACTTTCATCGATCGCTCGATGACGGTGGCTTCGAAATCGGCGTCGGTGGTGTCGAAGATCAGTTCGGTGGTGGTGTTCATGCGGGTGGTGCAAGGTCGGCAAGGGCGCAAGCATAGAGGCCTGGACCCTGGATTCTGGAGACAAGCCCATGCGCCGACGCTCGCTCTTTGCCGCCACCTTGCTGCTGCCCGCTGCGGCGCTGCGTGCGCAAGCCTTTCCAAGCAAGCCGCTGCGGCTGATCGTCGGCTTCCCGCCCGGCGGCGGCATCGATTTCACGGCCCGCACCGTGCAGCCCGGTCTCGAAGCCGCGCTCGGCCAGCCGGTGGTGATCGACTACAAACCCGGCGCCGGCGGCGTGCTGGCCGCCGCCGAACTCACACGCATGGCCCCCGACGGCTACACGATCCTGGTCGCCAACGTCGGCCCGTTCGCGATCGCGCCCTACTTGCAGACGAAGAAGCCCTACGACCCGGCCACGCAGTTCAGCTACATCGGGCAGATCGCCGAGACCAGCTACATCGCCGCGACGCGGCCCGAGCATCCGGCGCGTGACTTGAAGCAGTTCGTCGACTGGGCGCGCGCCAACGCCGGCAAGGTGAGCTTCGCGTCGGGCGGACCGGGCTCGTCCACGCACCTGTGCGGCGAGCTGCTCAACACCGTGGCCGGGCTGGACATGCTGCACGTGCCCTACAAAGGCAGCGCGCCGGCGGTCACCGATCTGATCGGCGGGCAGACGCAGATCCTGATCGACGCCGGCACGGTGCTCTTGCCGCAGATCAAGGGCGGGCGGCTGAAGGCACTGGCCGTCACCGGCGCGCAGCGCGACGCCAACATCCCCGACGTGCCCACGGTGCGCGAACTCGGCTTGGCGGGCATGGAGACTGCCGGTTTCCAGGGCCTGGTGGGGCCCGCGGGGCTGCCTCGCGAGGTGGTGGAGCGGCTGGCAGCAGCGCTGAAGAAGACGCTTGCCGATGCCGACGTGAAAGCCAGGTTCGCCGCCGGCGGCGCGACCGTGAATCCACGCGGCGCGGCCGAGTTCGCGGCCTACGTGAAGGGCGAGAGCGAGCGCTGGTCGGCCTTGATCGCGCAGCGCGGCATCAAGCTCGATTGAAGGGCGTGCGCGTTGTGGTCCGTACCCTGTCGCCGCGGCTGGTGGCCTGTACCGGCCTGGCCGGCCTGGCCGCGGCGATGGGCATCGGCCGCTTCGCGTTCACGCCGCTGCTGCCGCTGATGCAGTCCGAACAGGGCCTGACGATCGCGCAGGGTGCCTGGCTGGCGGCAGCCAACTACCTGGGCTACCTGATGGGCGCGCTGGCCGGCGTCGTCTTCACGCCATCGCCGCGGCGCGCGGCGCGTGCCGGGCTGGTGCTGGTGGCGGCCACCACGCTGGCGATGGGCGCGGCCCAGGGGCTGGTGGCCTGGGCGCTGCTGCGCTGGGCGGCCGGCGTGGCAAGCGCCTGGGTACTGGTGGGCGCCGCGGGCTGGGCGATGGCGCAGCTCGCCGCCGCGCGGCGCGCCGATCTCGCCGGCGGCGTGTTCGCCGGTGTCGGTGTCGGCATCGTCGTCGCCGGACTCGCCTGCCTGGCCTTGGCGGCATCGGGCCACGGCGCCGGCGTCATCTGGTGGGCGCTCGGGCTGTTGGCCAGCGCCGTGGCGGCGCTGACGTGGCGGCTGTGGGGTGTCCCACCGCCAGCGGCGGCGGCGCCACCGGACAGCCTTGCCGCAGCGCCGAGCCTGGACCGCGCCGCGGTGGTGCTCGTGCTCGCGTACGGCTTGCTCGGGCTGGGCTACATCGTGCCGGCCACCTTTCTGCCCGCTGCGACGCGATCGCTGGTCGATGACCCCGCTGTGTTCGGCTGGGCCTGGCCGGTGTTCGGGCTGGCCGCGGCGGTTTCCACTGTGGCGGTGGCTCGGTGGTGGCCGAACGCCGCACCACGGCGCGTGGCCGCCGTGGCGCAGGCCGTGATGGCGCTGGGCGTGCTGGCGCCGGCGCTGCACTTCAGCCTGGCGACGCTGCTGCTGTCGGCACTCGCTGTGGGCGGCACCTTCATGGTGGTCACGATGGCCGGCTTGCAGGAGGCGCGCCGCCTCGCCGCCGCGTCGGCGACGCGGCTGATGTCGGCGATGACGGCGGCCTTTGCGCTCGGGCAACTGATCGGGCCGCTGCTGGTGCGCCCGGGCGCGACGCCGGCCGAGGCCTTGCTCGGGCCGAGCGTGGCCGCAGCCGCGTTGCTCGCCGCCGCAGCGCTGGCGCTGTGGTTCACTGAGCCCCGTCACTGACCCCGGAGTCGCTCATGTCGAACTTGCAAGATCGTTTGCCGCCCTTGGTCCGCGAGGCGATGACCGAGGCACAGCGCACTGCCGCCGATGAACTCATCGCCGGCCCGCGCAAAGGCGTGAAGGGCCCGTTCATCCCGCTCATGCGCAGCCCCGAACTGATGGCGCGGCTGCAGAAAGTGGGCGAGTACCTGCGCTTTGGCAGCGCTTTGCCGCCGCGGCTGTCGGAGTTCGCCACGCTGCTCGTGGCACGGCACTGGACGCAGCAGTTCGAGTGGTTCGTGCATGTGCCGCTGGCGCTGAAAGAAGGCACCCGCGCCGACACCATCGCGGCGCTGCGCGAAGGCGCGCGGCCCGCGGCGATGTCGCAGCACGAGGCGCTGGTGCACGACTTCTGCACCGAGCTGCAGCAGCAGCGCGGCGTCAGCGACGACACCTACGCGCGCGCGCTGCAGGCGCTCGGTGAACAAGGCGTGATCGACCTCACCGCGCTGGTCGGCTACTTCACGCTGATAGACATGGTGCTCAACGTCGCGCACACGCCGAACGAGCCGAATGAGGCGGTGGCGGCTCTGCCGCCCTGGCCACGCTGAACCATCCCGCGCGACCTTGAAGCTCGGGGCTGGCGCCCCTGGCTGCGCCCGTCCGCCACGGTCAACCACCGATCGGCGTGCACAGCTCCACCAACGTGCCGTCCGGCGCGCGAACGTAGGAGACCACCTGGCCCCAGGGTTGCTGCGCCGGCGCGGCGAGTTCTTGCGCGCCGTGTTGCAGCGCGCGCGCATGCGCGGCAGGCACGTCGTCGGTGACGAGGCCGATCTCCATGCCCAGCGGCAACGCCGAAGCGCTGGCGCGAACGAAGCCGGCCGGGAAATGCGCTTCGCCCATCGAGTGATCGGCAAACGCCAGTGTGGTGGCGCCGGAATCGAGTTCGCCGTAACTTCCCGATTCGTGCAGGAAGCGCCGCTTCAACCCGAACGCCGCCTCGAAAAAGGCCAGCGAGTCGGCGACCGAGGGCACGTAGACGATGGTGTAGCCGAGCTTCATGGGCCGCGATGGTAGCGAACGGTTCCGGCGCCCAAAAATCGCAGCGTTCGCGCCGCCCTGACCGTCGCCCCCGCGTTAACCCTCGATCACGCTTTCGGAGATACCTCGACGGCGCTGTATTGAATTTCACAAGCCCGCACCGGGCTGCCTATCGTCGCTCGCCCAATCAACAGGAGGCACCCGCATGGACCGATCCAACGTCATCGCCTTCGCCGTCGCGGCGTTCGCGTTCACCGCTGTCGCACAGGCACAGAAAGCGCCACTGGCCAAGATCGGCAAAGGCGAGGGCCAGGTGGCCATCGTCGCCTGGGCCGGCTACATCGAGCGCGGCGCCACCGACAAGAACTTCGACTGGGTGACCGACTTCGAAAAGAAGACCTCGTGCAAGGTCAACGTGAAGACCGCCGGCACCTCCGACGAGATGGTCGCGCTGATGAATGAAGGCGGTTTCGACCTCGTCACCGCGTCCGGCGACGCCAGCACGCGCCTGATCCGCGGCAAGAAGGTGCAACCGATCAACGTCGCGCTGATCCCGAGCTTCAAGACCATCGACTCGCGCCTGCAGAAGGCACCCTGGCACCACGAGAACAACACCCACTACGGCGTGCCGTACCAATGGGGCTGGAACGTGCTCATGTACAACACAATTGTCTTCGGCGCGCAGCCGCCGACGAGCTGGAAGGTCGTCTTCGAAGAGATGAACCTCCCCGACGGGAAGAGCAACAAGGGCCGCGTGCAAGCTTTCGACGGGCCGATCCACATTGCCGACGCGGCGCTCTTCCTGAAGCACCACAAGAAGGAACTCGGCATCAGCGACCCCTACGAGCTGACCGAGGCGCAGTACAAGGCGGCGCTGGACCTGCTGCGCCAGCAGCGCAAGATCGTCGGCAAGTACTGGCACGACGCGTTCGTGCAGATCGACGACTTCACCAACGAAGGCGTGGTCGCCTCGGGCTCGTGGCAGTTCCAGGCCAACATCCTGAAATCCAAGAAGCAGCCGATCGCCACCACGGTGCCGGTGGAAGGCGCCAGCGGCTGGGCCGACACGACGATGATGCACGCCGAGGCGAAGAACCCGAACTGCGCCTACATGTGGCTCGAGCATTCGCTGAACACCAAGCTGCAAGGCGACCTGTCGGCCTGGTTCGGCTCGGTGCCCAGCGTGCCCGCGGCCTGCAAAGGCAACAAGCTGCTCGGCGACGACGGCTGCGCACGCCAGGGCTACAACGACTTCGAGAAGATTAGCTTCTGGCGCACCCCGGTGGCGAATTGCAAGAGCGGCGGCGGGCAATGCGTGCCCTACCATCGCTGGGTGACCGACTACATCGCGGTGCTCGGCGGCCGGTAAGCCGCGGTGACGGCCGCCGTCACCCTCGACCAGGTTTCATGCGTCTTCGGCTCCGGCGCGGGCGAGGTGCGCGCTGTCGACGGCGTCAGCCTGACCATCGAGCCGGGTGAGTTCTTCACGCTGCTCGGGCCCTCGGGCTCGGGCAAGACGACCGCGCTGCGGCTGATCGGCGGCTTCATGCGGCCCACGGATGGGCGGGTGCTGATCGGCGGCGTGGACGTGACCGGTCTGCCGCCGTACGCGCGGCCAGTGAACACGGTGTTCCAGGACTACGCGCTGTTCCCGCACATGAACATCCGCGACAACGTGGGCTACGCGCTGATAGTGCGCGGCGAAGCGCGCGCCAGGCGCCACCAGCGCGCCGACGAACTGCTGGAGCTGGTGCGCCTGTCCGGTGTGGGCGACCGGCGTCCGGCGCAGCTCTCCGGCGGCCAGCGCCAGCGTGTGGCCCTGGCGCGCGCGCTGATCGGAAAGCCGCAGGTGCTGCTGCTCGACGAGCCGCTCGGTGCGCTGGACCTGAAGCTGCGCGAGCAGATGCAAAGCGAGCTGAAGGCGCTGCAGCGGCGCTTGTCGATCACGTTTCTCTTCATCACCCACGACCAGCACGAGGCGCTGTCGATGAGCGACAGGATCGGTGTCTTCAACCGCGGCCGGCTCGAACAGGTGGGTGCGCCGAGCGCGCTGTACGACGCGCCGGCGACACGTTTCGTGGCCGAGTTCGTCGGCGCAGCCAACGTGCTGGACGGCGATGCGGCGCGGCGGCTTACCGGCCATGCGGCGGCGATGCTGCGGCCGGAGCAGATCCGCGTCGGTGATCCGGGCAGCGCGCAGGCCAGCGGCACGGTGGCCGAGGTGCAGTACTTCGGCGCTTTCACGCGCGTGCGAGTGGACGTGGGCGGCACGCTGGTGCAGGCCGATCTGCCCGCGGCGCCGGGCTCCACCGCGCCGCAGACCGGCCAGCAGGTGCACCTGCATTGGGACACGCGCGCCGTGCACGCGCTCTGATCATGACAGCACTCGCCGCCGTCGCGCCGCCGCTCGGCTTGCGCCGCCGCGCGTCGGACCTGCTGTGCACCCGCCGCGGCCTGCTGCTGGCCGCGCTGCTCGGCCCGCCGCTCTTGTGGTTCGGCGTGATCTACCTCGGCAGCCTGCTCGCGCTGCTCGCCAACAGTTTCTTCGCGCTGGACGATTTCACCGGCCAGGTGGTGCGCGAGTTCACGCTGAAGAACTTCGTCGAGCTCGCCGCACCCGCCAACGTCGACGTGGCGCTGCGCACGATCTTCATGGCGCTGGCCGTCACCGCCGCGTCGGTGCTGCTCGGCTTCCCGCTGGCGTACCACATGGCGCGCCACACGCGCGGCGCCACCAAGGCTCTCTTCTACATCGCGGTGATGCTGCCGCTGTGGAGCAGCTATCTCGTGCGCCTGTACGCCTGGAAGATGCTGCTGGCCAAGGAAGGCGCGATCTCGTGGAGCGCCGGCCAACTCGGCCTGACCTGGATCATCGACGCGCTGCTCGCGCTGCCGTCGATCGGCGGGCCGTCCTTGAGTTTTTCCACGCTCGGCACCTTCGTCGTCTTCGTCTACATGTGGCTGCCGTTCATGGTGCTGCCGATCATGGCCGCGGTGGAGCGCGTGCCGCCCTCGCTGCTCGAGGCCTCGGCCGACCTGGGCGCCACGCCGCGCACCACGTTCATGCGCGTGATCTGGCCGCTGGCGATGCCGGGTGTCGCGGCCGGGTCGATCTTCACCTTCTCGCTGACGCTGGGCGACTACATCATCCCGCAGGTCATCGGCGATTCCACGCTGTACATCGGGCAGGTGGTGTACCGGCAGCAGGGCGTGGCCGGCAACGTGCCCTTCGCGGCGGCGTTTTCGCTGGTGCCGATCGCGGTGGTCGGCGTGTACCTGTGGCTGGCGAAGAAGCAGGGAGCCTTCGATGCGCTCTGAACGGGATCCGCGGCGTGCGCTTGGTTGGCTCGCCGCCTACTTACCGAGTTGGCTGACCCTTTCCGCCTGGGGCGCGGTGGCGTTCCTGCACGTGCCGCTGGCGCTGATCATCCTGTACGCCTTCAGCGCCGAGGACAAGAGCTACGTCTTTCCGCCGCCCGCGCTGACCACGCAGTGGTTCGCCGTGGCCTGGCAGCGTGAGGACGTGTGGCAGGCCATCGCCTTGAGCTTCCAGGTGGCGGCCTGGTCGACGGCCATCGCGCTGCTGCTGGGAGCGCTGGCCGCAGGGGCGCTGGCCCGCGCCAGCTTCTTCGGCCGCGACGCGGTCTCGCTGCTCTTCATCCTGCCGATCGCGCTGCCCGGCGTGGTCACCGGCATCGCGCTGCGCAGCGGCTACCACACGCTCGAGATACCGTTCTCGTTCTGGACCATCGTCATCGGTCACGCCACGTTCTGCGTGGTGGTGGTCTTCAACAACGCGGTGGCGCGGCTGCGGCGCCTGTCGCCGAACATCGTCGAAGCCTCGATGGACCTCGGCGCCGACGCGTTCCAGACGCTGCGCTTCGTGATCCTGCCGCAGCTCGGCTCGGCGCTGCTGGCCGGCGCGCTGCTGGCGTTCGCTTTGAGCTTCGACGAAGTCATCGTCACCACCTTCACCGCCGGCCAGCAGACCACGCTGCCGATCTGGATGTTCCAGGAACTGGTGCGCCCGCGCCAGCGCCCGGTGACCAACGTGGTGGCGCTGGTGATCATTGCGCTGACCTTGGTGCCCATCCTGCTCGCTTACGCGTTGACGCGCGAAGACGAGCCCTCACCCCGCTGAACCGCTGATCCGCCGACCCTGGGAGCCGACCATGAACCTGCCCACACAACTCTTCATCGACGGTGCGTTCGTCGCCGGCGAAGGCGATGCCGAGAACGTGCTCAACCCGGCCACGGGCGAGACGCTGGTGATGCTGCCCGAGGCCTCGATCGACCAGGTGCACCAGGCCGTCTCGGCCGCGCACCGCGCGTTCGACGCGTGGAGCGAGACCACGCCGATGGAGCGATCGCGCCTGCTGCTCAGGCTCGCCGATGCGATCGAAGCCAAGGCCGAACAATTCGCGCGGCTCGAGTCGCTGAACTGCGGCAAGCCCTATGCCCGCGCGCTGGGCGACGAGATCCCGGCCATTGCCGACTGCTGGCGCTACTTCGCCGGCGCGGCGCGCTGCATGAGCGGCACGCTGGCGGGTGAATATCTGCCCGGGCACACGAGCATGGTCCGCCGCGACCCGGTGGGCGTGGTCGCCTCGATCGCGCCGTGGAACTACCCGCTGCTGATGGCGACGTGGAAGCTCGCACCGGCACTGGCCGCGGGCAATACGGTGGTCATCAAGCCGAGCGAGCAGACGCCGTTGTCCACGCTGCTGCTCGCCCAGGTGGCGGCGGAGATCTTCCCGAAGGGCGTGCTCAATGTCATTGCCGGGCGCGGCGCGACGGTGGGCCAGCCGCTGGTCGAGCACCCCAAGGTGGCGATGGTCAGCCTGACCGGTGATGTCTCCACCGGCCGCAAGATCCTGCAGGCCGCGAGCAACAGTCTGAAGCGCACGCACCTCGAACTCGGCGGCAAGGCGCCGGTGATCGTCTTCGACGACGCCGATCTGGCTGCGGTGGTCGAGGGCCTGCGCACCTTCGGCTACTACAACGCCGGGCAGGACTGCACGGCGGCTTGCCGCGTCTATGCCGGCGCCAAGATCTACGACAAGCTGGTGGCCGACCTGTCCAGCGCCGTGAAGACGATCAGGGTCGGCCTGCAGGACGAGGAAGGCGCCGAGATCGGCCCGCTCATCAGCGACCGCCAACGCAACCGGGTGGCGAGTTTTGTCGAGCGCGCGCAGATGGCTGGCCACATGCAGATCACCGCCGGCGGCAAGGCCAGGAGCGGCAGCGGCTTTTTCTACGAACCGACGGTGATTGCCGGTGCGCGCCAGGACGACGAGATCGTCAAGCGTGAGGTTTTCGGCCCGGTGGTCAGCGTGACGCGCTTTGCCGACACCGAACAGGCCATCGCCTGGGCCAACGATTCAGATTACGGACTCGCGTCGTCGGTGTGGACGCAGGACGTCGGCCGCGCGATGCGCGTGGCCAAGAAGCTGCAGTACGGCTGCACGTGGATCAACACCCACTTCATGCTCGTCAACGAGATGCCGCATGGCGGCGTGAAGAGTTCCGGCTACGGCAAGGACATGAGCACGTATGCGCTGGAGGACTACACGGTGCCGCGGCATGTGATGGTGAAGATGTAGGCGCAGCCACGCCGCCAGACCAGGCCCACGTCCACGGGCACCGCGTCGCGCAGCGCACGCCAGCGTCCAGGG
>JANNQO010000301.1:0-7336 GCA_031400795.1 Rubrivivax sp.
GCAGTGCGCAGCACAAAGGTACACCAATGACCGGTCCGCGGCGCATCGTCTGCCTCACCGAAGAAACCACCGAGTGGCTGTACCTGCTCGGTGAAGAGGCGCGCATCGTCGGCATCAGCGGCTACACGGTGCGGCCACGCCGCGCGCGGCAGGAGAAGCCGCGCGTAAGCGCATTTCTCGACGGCAAGGTCGACAAGATCGTGGCCCTCGAGCCGGATCTGGTGATCGGCTTCTCCGACATGCAGGCGGCACTGGCGGACAAGTTGATCCGCGCCGGGCTGAACGTGCTCGTGACCAACCAGCGCAGCCTGGCCGAGATCCGCGCCACGCTGCGGCTGGTGGCTGGGCTGGTCGGCGCGCAGGCGCAAGCCGAAGCCTGGATCGCTGCGAACGAAGCGCGCCATCGGGCCATCGCTGACGCAGCCCAAGCCTGGCCGCGCCGGCCGCGTGTCTATTTCGAAGAGTGGGACGCACCGATGATCAGCGCAATTCGATGGGTTTCGCAACTCGTCGGCATTGCCGGCGGCGACGACATCTTTCCCGAGCTGGCCGTGCAGCCGATGGGCCGCGATCGGATCGTGCCAGACGCCGCGCTGATCGTGGCGCGCTCGCCAGAGGTGATCGTCGGCTCTTGGTGCGGCAAGAAATTCCGGCCCGAGCAGGTCGCGGCGCGGCCGGGCTTTGGCGCCGTGCCGGCCGTGCAAGACGGGCAGCTGCACGAGATCAAGTCCTGCGACATTCTTCAGCCCGGCCCGGCGGCGCTGGGTGACGGGCTGGAGCAGCTGCACCGGCACTTCGCGGCCTGGGCGCTGCGCGGTTGAACACCACGACGGCCGCGCGGCCTGTGTCGCGCCGCGTCGCAGGTGTCGGCCAGCCGTGTCGGCCAGCCGTTGACGCGGCGCCCTGGCTGACGGACCATGCGAACAGCGCAGGGCTGGTCGTTCCGCCCGGCGTGGAGAGCGATCATGAAAGTGTTGGTTTCAATGGTGGCGGCGCTTCTGCTGGGCGCCTGCAGCACGCTGGCTCCGCTGCCGGCGATCGACGATCCGCTCTTCGCCGACGAGCTCTTCGCCCCGCCTTCGCTGCGAGTCGACGCGGCGCAGGTGTTCGAACTCAACGATGCGATGCGGCGCTACGTGCGCCAGGAGATCGCACCGACGGTGCGCAACCGCGGCCCGGTGTTCGCGCTGACCGACGCGCTGTACACACGCGGCCAACTCTCGCTGGACTACGACAGCGCGCGCACGCGCAACGCCAGCGAAGCGTTCGACGCGCGCTCCGGCAACTGCCTGTCGCTGGTCATCATGACCGCCGCCTTGGCGCGCGAAATGGGGCTGGAGGTGCGCTTCCAGAGCGTCGTCACCGAAGCTGCCTGGGAGCGCAGCGGCGACCTGTACTTCTTCATCGGCCATGTCAACCTGTCGATCGGCCCGCGGCTGGCCGGCACCTGGTTCGCTGGCCAGAGCGACTGGCGCACGATCGACTTCACGCCGGTGCGCGACATCAAGCGCCAGCGCACCCACTCGATCGACGAGCCGCGCATCGTCTCGATGTTCATGAACAACCGCGCCGCCGAGGCGCTGGCCGCGGGCCGTCTGGACGATGCCTACGCCTGGGCGCGCGCCGCGGTACTGCAAGACCGCCGTTTCTGGACGGCCTACAACACGCTGGGCGTGGTCTACCAGCGGCGTGGTGCCTTCACGCAGGCCGAAGCCGTTTTTCGCAGGGCGCTGGCGGTCGAGCCCGGCAACGTGCACGTGATGGGCAACCTCGTGCTGGCGCTGCAGCGCCAGGGCCGCCTGGCCGAAGCCGAAGTGCACGCTGCCGAGCTGCGCCGGCTGCAGCCGGTGCCGCCGTTCGCGCTGTTCCGCGAAGGCCAGCAGGCGCTGAAGGCAGGCGAGTTCAGGCGTGCCGCCGATCTGTTCGAGCGCGAGCTCGATCGTTCGTCCGACTACCACGAGTTCCACTTCTGGCTCGCCGTGGCGCTCTTCAACCTGGGCGAGACGCGTTCGGCACGCCAGCACCTCGAGAAGGCGCTGGAAAACAGCACCACGCGAGAGCAGACCGCGATCTACTCGGCCAAGCTGCAAAAGCTGACCGCGCGACCCGCGCCCAGCGTGATGCAGTAGCGGTTGGCGCGGCGGGGGCCGTTGTAGCGTGGCCGGCCTGGCGGTGGCCAGCAGCGTTGGGCGCGAGACGTTGCGGGTCACGGCCAGCGTCGGTTTGTCGTCACCGGCCGCCGGCCAAGCCGCTTTCGAGCGCGCTTGGCGCGAAGCCGATCAGGCGCTGTACGGAGCCAACGAGCAGGGCCGCAACCGGGTGCGCTGGGCCATGGCTGCTGCGGGGGGCGCCGCATAATCCGCACTCTGATCGATGGCCGGGAGCGGCACATGATGGTGGCTGAGAAGGCGGTGGCCTACATCGAGCTGGAAGACTACCTGGTGCTGGAAAACGCCAGCCGGTACAAGCATGAGTACCTGAATGGCGTGATCTACGCGATTCAGGGCGAGACGACACGGGGCATGGCGGGCGGCAGCCAAGCGCATGGGCGCATCATCAGGAACACCGGCTTCGCCATCCACCGGCGCTTGATCGGCTCACCCTGCGAGGTCCTCACATCGGACATGCGCTTGCACATCGAGGCGGTCGGTGCGGTGTTCTATCCCGACGTGCTGGTGCATTGCGGCATTGCCGCCGACCCGGTCGCGACCACCGAGCTGACGCAGGCGCGCCTCGTCGCCGAGGTGCTTTCGCCAACCACCCGAACTTTCGACCAGGGAACGAAACTCGCCTCCTACCGCCAACTCGCCGGCTTGCAGCACATCGTGTTGCTGTCCAGCCTGGAAGAAGCCGCCTGGTCTTGCCACCGCAGCAGTGCCGACGGCCCCTGGAGTGCGCTCGAGCCCTGGCCGCGCGGATCGGCGCTGCGCCTGGAAAGCCTCGGCTTCGAATTGCCCTGGGGCGAGGTCTACGACGGCGTCGGTCTCAAGACCTGAGGTGGCACGACACCCAATGCCCTTCTGAACTCTGCTTCAGTTCCGGCCGCTGCACGTCGCACAAGCCCTTTTGCGCAATCGGGCAACGGGTGTGGAAATGGCAGCCCGGCGGTGGGCGGATGGGACTCGGTACATCACCTTGCAGCCGGATGCGCTGGCGCTTCACTTGCGGGTCGGGGATCGGCACCGCCGACAGCAGCGCCTCGGTGTAGGGGTGCAGCGGGTTCGTGTAGAGCTTGTTCGCCGGAGCGATCTCGACGACTCGGCCGAGGTACATCACGGCCACGCGGTCGCTGATGTGCTCCACCACCGAGAGGTCGTGCGCGATGAAGATGTAGGTCAGGCCGAACTGGTTCTGCAGGTCTTCGAGCAGGTTGATGACTTGAGCCTGGATCGACACATCGAGCGCGCTCACCGCTTCGTCGCAGACGATCATCTTCGGGCTCACCGCGAGCGCCCGTGCGATGCCGATGCGCTGGCGCTGGCCGCCCGAGAACTCGTGCGGGTAGCGGCGCATCTGGTCCTTGCTCAGGCCCACCGTGGTCAGCAGCTCGGCCACACGGTCTTCGATCTCGCTCTCGTTCTTGGCCAGGCCGTGAATGACCAGGCCCTCGCCGACGATCGCGCCCACCGTCATGCGTGGGTTCAGGCTGGCGTAGGGGTCCTGGAAGATGATCTGCATGTCGCGTGCCAGCGCGCGCAGTTCTTCCTTGCCGAGCGCCGTGACGTTCTGGCCTTCGAACCACACTTCGCCCGAGGTCGGCTCGATCAGGCGCAGGATGCAGCGCCCGGTGGTGCTCTTGCCGCAGCCCGATTCGCCGACCACGCCGAGCGTTTCGCCCTTGTGCAGATCGAAGCTCACGCCATCCACCGCGTGAACCCGGTCGACGACGCGCTGCATCAGCCCGCCGCGGATCGGGAACTGCTTGACCAGGTTCTTCACCTGCAACAACGGAGCGTTCACTGGGTGACCTCGGTGCTTCGCACTGCGGTGCGAGCCCCCGCCACGGATCTGGCCCCTTCGGGTCCGGGAGCGGCCGGGCGTGGGCTCATCGCATCGCCGGGTGCAGGATGCACGCCACCTTGTGACCGCGGGCGACTTCCACGAGCGGCGGCGTGGCGCGGCTGCACTCGGGCATCGCGTATTTGCAGCGGCCGGCGAAGCGGCAGCCGTCGGCCGGCTCGATGAGCTTGGGCACCGTGCCCGGAATGGTTTCCAGCCGCACCTTCTGGATGGCCGCGGTGTCGATGCGCGGGATCGAGCGGATCAGGCCTTGCGTGTAGGGATGCAAGGGGTGCCCGAAGAGTTCGTTCACCGGGGCTTCTTCCACCACCTTGCCGGCATACATCACCACCACGCGCTGCGCCACCTCGGCCACCACGCCCATCGCGTGCGTGATCAGCATCACCGCCATGCCCAGGCGCTCTTTCAACTCGGCGAGCAGGTCGAGGATCTGCGCCTGGATGGTGACGTCCAGCGCCGTGGTCGGCTCGTCGGCGATCACCAGCTTGGGGTTGCAGGCCAGCGCGATGGCGATCATCACGCGTTGGCGCATGCCGCCGGAGAACTGGTGCGGGTAGTCGCCCACGCGCCGTTCGGGCGTGGGGATGTTGACGAGCTTGAGCATCTCCACCGCACGGTTCATCGCCTCGCGCTTGGACAGACCCTCGTGCAGGCGCACGCTCTCGGCGATCTGCTCGCCGATCGTGAATACCGGGTTCAGGCTCGTCATCGGCTCCTGGAAGATGATGGCGATCTCCTTGGCCCGGATCTTCTGCATCTCGGCCGGGCCGAGCGGCACGAGGTCGCGGCCCTGCCACAGCACGCGGCCGGCGACGATCTTGCCCGGTGGCATGTCGATGAGTTTCATCACCGTCTTGGCGGTGACGCTCTTGCCGCAGCCCGATTCGCCGACCACGCCCACGGTTTCGCCCGCGTCAATCGCGATGTCAACGCCGTCGACGGCGTGCAGCCAGCCGTCGTCGGTTTTGAAGTGGGTCTTGAGGCCCTGGATGTCGAGCAGCGGCATCAGAGAACCCGCCTGGGATCGAGCGCGTCGCGCAGGCCATCGCCAACGAAGTTGATCGTCAGCACGGCGAGGAAGATGGCCAGGCCGGGGAACAGCGCCCAGTGCAACGCCAGGTCCATGTAGTCGCGGCCGTCGTAGAGGATGCGGCCCCAGGTCGGGATGTCGGGCGGGAAGCCCAGGCCAAGGAACGACAGCGTGCTCTCGGAGATGATGGCCGCCGCCACGTCGATGGTGGCGGCGACGATCACCGGTCCCAGGCTGTTGGGCAGGATATGGCGCACCACCACCCGCGAGGTGCTCGCGCCGAGCGCGCGCGCCGCCTCGACGAACTCCTTCTCGCGCAGGCTGAAGAACTGCGCGCGCACCAGCCGCGCCACCTGCATCCAGCGGAAGCCCCCGATGACCGCGACGATGAGGATGAAGATGCCCAGCTCGAGGCCGAACATCTTCTTCAGCGGGTCGCGGAAGAGGAAGATCAGCAGCAGCAGCAGCGGCAGTTGCGGCAGGCTCAGGAAGAGGTCGGTGACCCACATCAGCGCCGCATCCACCCAGCCGCGCGCCATGCCGGCCACAGCGCCGATGATCACGCCCACGGTGATGGCCATCAACATGGCCGCCAGGCCCACCGCGAGGCTGATGCGCCCGCCGTAGAGCACACGCGCGAGGATGTCGCGGCCGAGGTCGTCGGTGCCCATCGGGTGTGCGGCACTCGGCCCTGCGAGCCGGGCCTGGAAGTCGACCTCGTTGACGCCGACCTTGTAGAACAGCGGGCCGATCAGCACCGCCAGCACCAACAGCCCCAGCAGCCACAGGCTCCAGAAGGCCAGCCGGTGGCGCTTGAAACGGCGCCAGGCCTCGGCCCAGGGCGAGACGCTCGTGACCGCCTTGCCCAGCGGCGCCGCCTCCGGCCCAGGTGTGCTGCCGCCGGACACGCGCTGTGCGCCGCTGTCCGGATCGGCGATCACATCGCTAGCGGTAGCTGATTCGCGGGTCGAGCCAACCATAGATGACATCGGCGAGTAGGTTGAAGAGGATCACCAGGCAGCTCAAGACGAAGGTCACCGCCATGATCACCGGCGTGTCGTTGCGCAGGATGGCGTCGATGAGCAGGCTGCCGATGCCCGGGATGCGGAAGATCTGCTCGGTGACGATGGCGCCGCCGAACACGGCCGGCATCTGCAGCGCCACCAGCGTGACCACCGGAATGAGCGCATTGCGCACCACGTGCTTGGTGACGACGACGCCTTCGGTGAGCCCCTTGCTGCGTGCGGTGGTGACGTAGTCGAGGCGGATGACGTCGAGCACCGCCGAGCGCGTGTAGCGCATCATGCTCGCGGCCTGGAACAGGCCCAGCACGGTGATCGGCATGATGCTCTGCTTGAAGTGCTCCCAGAAGAACTGCCAGCCGGTGGCCGAGATGTCGCTGCGGTAGACGAACGGCAGCCAGCCGAGATAGATGCTGAAGAAGAGGATGAAGACAATGCCGGTGAAGAACGTGGGCAGCGAGAAGCCGACGAAGGCGATGGTGCTGGCGATGCGGTCGAACCAGGAGTAGGGCTTCACCGCGGCCAGCACGCCCACGGGCACGGCCACCAGGATGGCCAGCACCTGCGACAGGCCGATCACGATGATCGTGGTGGGCAGCCGCTGCAGGATCAACTGATCGACATTGATGCGGCTCTGGAAGCTGAAGCCCCAGTCGCCCCGGAGCATGCTCACCAGCCAGTGCAGGTAGCGCTGCCACACCGGGTCGTCCAGCCCGAACTGCTTGCGCAGCATCATGCGCACCTCGGCCGGCACGTTGGGGTTGGTGGCCAGTTCTTCGAATGGGTCGCCAGGCGCCAACGCCAGCACGGTGAACAGCACGACGCTGATGCCCAGCAGGCTGGGCAGCGCGATCAGCAGGCGGCGGAAGATGTAGTTGAGCAAGTACTGGCGCTCGAGTGCTGCAGGCGCTACGGGGGGTCAGGCCTCTCGATACCAGGTGTTCATGAACGCGGTGAGGTTGTCCCAGGCCGAGATCGGGCCGACCATCTTGTTCACCGTGCCCACGGGCCGCGGCCGCGCGAACAGCGGAATGACATGGCCACCACCCACCACGAGGTCGTTCATCTTGATGAACAGCGCCGCGCGCTTGACCGGATCCAACTCCACCTGGGCGGCCTTGTGCGCCTCGTCGAACTCGGGGTCGGTCCAGCGCGAGAGGTTGCGGCTCGCCCACTTGTTGGCCTTCTGGGCGAGTTCCCAGGTGGTGAACTGCTCCATGAAGTACTGCGGGTCGGGTTGCGTCATGGTGGTGGTGAACATCTG
>JANNQO010000302.1:0-24082 GCA_031400795.1 Rubrivivax sp.
ATCTCGTACTTCACGAACAACGCGGCCTGGCGCTCGGGGCTGTACGGCAGCCGGTTGCCCGACAGGTTGCAGCCGAAGGCCGCCGCGGGCTGGCCCGTGCCACCGGTGCCGGGCACGACGCGGCAGTTGTAGCCCGGTGCGTACAGGCGCCGCTGGCCGGCGGGGGCGATGACCACGCCGTTCTCGGTCTGCGGCGCGGTGCTGGTCGGGTCGGCGACGAGGATCGAGGTGCCGAATGGCAAGGCCACGTCGGGGAAGCTCGTGTACTTTGCGTCGAGCAGGCTCAGCGAGCCGCCCACCGTGAACGCCGGCGATGCGCGCCACTCGGTTTCGAGTTCGAAGCCGTTGGCCTTGGCCTTGGCGGCGTTGAAGATGGTGGAAATCGTCGTCGCGCCGATCGGGATCTGGCGCTGCTCCTGCAGGTTGGTGTACTTGTTGGCGAAGGCCGCGACGTTGAGCTGCAGGGTGTTGCTCATGAAGCGGTTTTTCGAGCCCACCTCGAAGGCGGTGACCTCCTCGGGCTTGAAGACGCGCACCGTCTCCAGCGCTTGCCCGGAATTGAAACCGCCCGAGCGGAAGCCGGTGGACACGGTGGCAAAGACCAGTTGCGTCGGCGCCAGACGCCAATCCACCGAGAGCCGACCCGTGGATTTGCTGAACGTCGCGCCGTTGTAAGTGGCGCCGGTGACGGTGTTGGTGCCGGCCAGGCAGTTGAAGCCCGGCTGGTTGTTGCTGCCGGTGCAATTGCTCGCGCCGGGCGTACCGAAGGCGCTGTCGGGCGGCGTGGCGGTGGCCAGCGTGATCTGCGTGCCGTCCGGGGCGCCGGCGGCGTTCAACGGCAGCACCGAGTTGGCGTTGGCGAACTTGAAGGACTTCTTGTCCTTGGTGTAGCGCGCGCCGGCGGTGACGGAGAGGGCGTCGCTGATGCGGAAGTTGAGCTGGCCGTAGACCGCGGTCGACTCCGTCTCGGGGCGCTGCAGGTCGTAGAAGCCGGCGCCGTTCTGCGGCAGAGCGAGCGGCCCCGCCAGTGCCGCCGAGCGGATCGTGCGCGGCAGTTGCTGATTGATGAACTCGCCCTCCAATTCGTCCTTGAAGAAGTACACGCCGGCCACGTAGCCGAGCGGCCCGCTGCCTTCGCTGAGCAGTTGGAACTCCTGCGTGATGGTCTTCGCCGCGGTGCGCTGGTAGTCGATCGCGGTGGTGCTGGCAGAGAAGTCGTTGTCGGCGCTGCGCTCGGCGTCGAAGTCGGCCGCGCTGGTGATCGACTTCAGCGTGAAGGCCGGCAGCCGGTAGCTCACGTCGGCACTGAAGTTGTGGTCCTTCGTGTTCAGGAAGGTCTTCAAGTCGTTGTCGATGCGGTAGGCGTCGCCCGGCCGGTACAGCGGGATGCCCTGGTCGACCGTGCTGCCGATCGCGCCCGCCCCGGTGCCTGCACCGGCGCCTTGCGCGCGTGTGCAATCGGCGACGCCGTCGCGGTTGTTCGGCCGTGCGTTGATGATCGTCAGCGTCGCGCCGAAGAGCTGCTGGCACGAGGGCTGGTGGTAATAACTGCCGGCCTGCTTGTAGCCGAAGGCCGATCCACCCACGCCGCCCTGGTCGGTCGCATCGGCGCGCAGCACGATGTCCAGATCGCGGTTGGGCTTGAAGCGCACGCTGCCGCGCAGGTACTTCAGGTCCTGGTCGAACTGGCCGGCGGCGGGGTTGAAGTCGTTCTTCACCCACGGGTCGGCCTTCTCCACCGCGGCCGCGAAGCGCAGCGCGGCGCTGTCGCCCAACGGCAGGTTCAGCGCGCCGTCGAAACGCTTCTTCGAGAAGTTGCCCAGCGTCAGGTTGGCGAAAGTCTCGGTGGCCTTCAACTGCGGCGCGTAGGTGCTGATGACGATATTGCCGCCGAAGGTGTTGCGGCCGAACAGCGTGCCCTGCGGGCCACGCTGGATCTCCACGCGCTCGACGTCGACGAAGCCGAGCATCGCCTGCTGCGCACGGCTCTTGTAGATGCCGTCGACGAAGAAGCCGATCGTCGTGTCGGCGTTCACCGCGACGTTTTCGGTGCGCACGCCGCGGATCGCCGGGCGCGCATCGGCGCCCGAGCGGCCGAAGGTGAAGCCGGGCGACAAGCCTTCCATGCCCGAGAGGTCGCTGACGTTGCGCTCGGCGAGTGCTTCACCGCTCAGCGCGGTGACCGAGACACCGACCTTTTGCTGGTCTTCCACGCGCCGGTTGGCGGTGACGGTGACGGTGGCCAGTTCGCTGGTGCCAGCGGCCGGCTTGGGCAGTGCGGTCTGCGCCAGCGCGGTGCCCGCGAGCAGGCCGCACGCGCTCCAGGCGGCCAGGGCGATGGCCACATCACGTGCCAAGCGACGCTCACACAGCCGGTGCACCGTCTTCTTCATGCCGAACCTCCAGGGGTGGGTTGATCGAAAGCCAACAAATCCGCCGTGCAGTGTGCATGCCGGGGCCTAGCTTTGCAAGCGTATGCAGCGCAAAATCGCGACAGCCAGTGAAAACCCTGAGCGCCGGCTTCGCGCGCTGCGGCAAGCTCCTTCACGACACCCCACCCACGATGTCTTCACCCTCGCTCACGACACCCTCCGATGCGAGCTTGGCCGCCAGCTTGACGCGACCCCGTTGATGCCGCAGACTGCATGCGTATGCACCCTGTGGACCCCGATGAGGACGGCAATGGTGTTGCTGGCCGGCGGCGCCTCGGCGCTGATGACCGGGTCGGCGCTGATGATCGACGGGAGCCGGACCGCGTCATGATGCCGACCATGGGAGACGCTGCAGCAGTTCCCCGATCGGCGGCTGCTGTGCGAAGACATCGTGAGCAGCGGCGACGAAGACAACGGCTTCCTGTCCTCGCACCGCATCGCCAGCCCGATGAGCCACCGCGGCGACGGCGTCTTCGGCCCGGCCACGGGTTGCCGCGTGAAGGCGCGCACCGTGGCCGACTGCGTGTGCAAAGACAACCGCATCGTGCACGAATGGCTGGTGCGCGACCAGGGCGCGATCGCCACGCAGATCGGCAGCAGCGCGCGCGCGCGCTGGCGCGGCGCTGGCTCGACGCGCGTGGGCCGGTCACCGTGCCGCTGCCGCAGCCGGCCGCGCCCGCCTGGTGGCGCAACCCGATGCATCAGACCGCCGGCGCGGCGCTGCTCGCCGACACCTACCGCGCGATGTGGCGCGGCGACCTGTCGGCGATCGGCCGCGCACTCGACGAGGCAGCCGAGCTGCACCTGCCCGGCGCTGAGACCGGCCTGGGCGTGGCCGACGCGGAAGGCTTCTGGTTCGGTTTCACCGCCGCTTTCGCCGGCGCGTCGTTCACGGTCCAGAGCCTGGCCGAGCGCATCGAAGATGGCCGTGCGCCGCGCGTGGCGATGCGCTGGCGTGTGCAGGGCCGCCATGTCGGCGGCGGGCGCTATGGCACGGCCACGCAGCGGCCCGTCGACATCCTCGGCATCACGCACGCCGAGGTGCTGCATGGGCCCACGCCGCGCATCCTGCGCGAATGGGTGTTGATCGACGAAGTCGCCCTATGGATGCAACTGCTCTGACCCCGCCATGGCCCGCGTTCAACTGATCGACATCGTCAAACGCTGGGGCTCCACCACGGCGGTGGAAAAGATGTCGCTGGACATCGCCGACGGCGAGTTCCTCGTGCTGCTCGGCCCGTCGGGCTGCGGCAAGACGACGACGATGCGCATGGTGGCGGGCCTCGAGGACCCGAGCGAAGGCGAGGTGCGCATTCGCGATCGGCGGGTCAACGATCTCGAGCCGAAGGACCGCGACGTGGCGATGGTCTTCCAGAGTTACGGCCTGTACCCGAACATGACGGTGGCCGAGAACATCGCCTTCCCGCTGAAGATCCGCGGCACACCGGCCGCCGAGATCGAGCCCGCGGTGCAACGTGCCGCGGCGCAGGTGGAACTCACCGACTATCTCGGGCGGCGCCCGAAAGAACTCTCCGGCGGGCAGCGCCAGCGCGTCGCACTGGCACGCGCCATCGTGCGCCGGCCGGCGGTGTTCCTGATGGACGAGCCTCTGTCGAACCTCGACGCCAAGCTGCGCGTGACGATGCGCGCGCACCTGAAGCACCTGCACCACACGCTCGCGGTGACGACGATCTACGTCACGCACGACCAGGTCGTGGCGATGACGCTGGCCGACCGCGTGGTGGTGATGAGCCGCGCCCGCGTGCAGCAGATCGGCACGCCCGAGCAGATCTACAACCGGCCGGCGAACCTGTTCGTCGCGGGCTTCGTCGGCGCGCCGGCGATGAACCTGCTGCGCGGGCAGTTGGCGGGCGGGCGGTTTCGTGCGTCGGGGGTCGAGTTGGGCGGCTTCAACGGCCACGCGGCGCACGAGGCCGGGCTCGGCGATGGCCGCGAGGTCGTGCTGGGCGCACGGGCCGAAGACCTGCGCCCCGCGGCGCCCGAGCATGCCGCGATCCGCGGCCAGGTCTTCGCCTGCGAGCTGACCGGCGATGCGAGCTTCGTCACGCTGGACGTGGCCGGCCAGAGGATCACCGCGAAGGCCGACAAGGGCTACCGCGCGGCGATCGGCGAGACGGTCGGGTTGACGATCGACCCGACGCAGACGCACCTGTTCGACGCGGCCACCGAAGCGCGACTGGAGCTTGCGGCTTGAAGCCCACGCGACGCCTGCTGTTGACCGCTGCGGCCGCCGCGGCGCTGCCCGCGCACGCCACCGCCCTCGCCTGCCCTGCCGCCACTGCGGCGGGCGCACAAGGCGCGATCCAGCTCATCGGCAACAGCTTCCCGGCCGTACAGCACATCGCGCGCATCGCCGAGAGCTGCGCGAGGCCCGGCTTCAAGGTCGCGTTCAAGCTCACGCCACAGGCGCGCGTGGAGGCCGAACAGGCCTTCGCGTCGGCGGGCGCGTCGCCGTTCGATGCCGCGGTGGTCTCGATGGGTGGGTTCAGCAACCTCTACGCGCGGCGCCAGCTGCACGCGCTCACCGACCTCGTGCGCAAGTACGAGGCCAGGTACCGCATCGAAGAGCGCATGCTCGTGCGCGTGGACGGCGAGGTGATGGCGATCGCGTTCATGCAGAACACCCAGCAGCTGTACTACCGCGCCGATCTCTTCACCAAGCTCGGCCTGGCGGTGCCCGCGACCTACGACGACATGGTCGCCGCTGCGCGAACCATCCTGCGCGCCGAGCCGGGCCTCGTGCACCCCGTCGCGCAGGGCTTCGCAAAGGGCTTCGACAGCGCGGTGGAGTTCACCAACCTGCTGGCCAGCCTCGGCGGGCGCTTCTTCGAGCCGGGCACGGCCGTGCCGGCCTTCCACGACGAAGCGGGCGTGCAGGCGGTGGCGACGATGCGCGCGCTGCTGCCGCTGATGACACCCAATGCATTGGCGTCGAATGCCGACGACGTGATGAACCAGCTGCAGCAAGGCAAGGCTGCGCTGGGCGTGTTGTGGGCCAGCCGTGCCGCGCGCATGGACGATCCGGCCGCGTCGCGTGTGATCGGCCAGATCCAGTTCGCGCCTGCCCCGGCCGCGCGCCCCGGCGGCCGCAGCGCGGCGCATCTGTGGTGGGACGGCGTGGTCTTCCCGAAGAACAACCCGCAGCGCCGCGAAGCCGCGTTCCAGGTGCTGATGGAGGCCCTGTCGGAAGACGCGGTGCGCGCCGGCAACGAGCTGGCCATCTGGGTGCGCTCGGCCTACCGCCCCGGCCGCTTCGGCGCGGGCGTGGCGATGGCTCAGAAAGCCGGCGCGCCGGTGTGGCCCAGCGAGCCGTTCTTCAGCCTCGCGCATGGCGAGGTGGGCAAGGTGCTGCCCGAAGCACTCTCGGGCACGCGACCGGTGGCGGCGGCGCTGGCCGATGCGGCTGCCGCCTACAAGCGCGCTGCGATCGAGAAGGGATACCTCCGCGCATGAAGACGCGCAGCTTCATCGGCTTCGTCGCGCCGTCGGTGGTGCTGATGGCGCTGCTGCTCGCACTGCCGCTGGCGCTGACGCTGTGGCTGTCGATGCGCAACTGCACACTGGAGATGGAACTCGTCACGGTGCAGCAAAGCGGCCCGTTCGGCAGCCATCCGGTCACCACGCAGCGCGCCAAGGTCGACGAACGTGGCCGCGCGGTGCAGCAGTGCGCCAGCGTGGGCCTGGGCTACTACCGCACCGTGCTCGGCACCGGCAGCGCGGCCGAATCGAGCGACGAGTTCTGGGCCGCACTGCGCTTCACGCTGCTGTACATCGCCGGCACGACGCCGTTCGTGCTTGCCGGCGGTCTGGCACTGGCGCTGGCGATGCAGCGCATCACGCAGCGCTTGAAGGGCCTGTTCATCGCCGCATCGCTGCTGCCTTTCATCATCACGCCGGTGGTCGGCGCATTGGCGATCAAGTGGCTGTTCCGCGACGCCGGCCTGGTGCCGCACCTGCTCTCGCAGTTCGGCGTGCAGGTGTTCTGGATGGCGCAGGCCTGGTCGGCGCAGTTGTTGATCGTGCTCTACGGCATCTGGCACGTGCTGCCGTTCGCCTTCATCGTGTTCTATGCCGGCCTGCAGGGCGTGCCGCAGGATTCGCTGGAAGCCGCCAGGCTCGACGGCGCCTCGGCCTGGCAGCGCTTGCGCTACGTCACGCTGCCGCACCTGGCGCCGCTGGTCGTATTCGTCACGCTGATCCACCTGATGGACGCGTACCGTGTCTTCGAGCCCGTGCTGGTGCTGACGCAAGGCGCCTTCACGACCAGCGTGCAGTACCTCACCTACCACGTGCTCTTGCAGGAAGACAACCCGTACAAGGCCAGCGCCGCGGCGGTGCTCACCGTGCTCGGCATCGCGGTGCTGCTGATCCCGCTGCTGCGCAAGACCTGGCGCGAGCAACGCGGGGGATGAAATGAACCACGCCCGGCCGGTGCCGCCTCGGCGCAATGGAAGACTGAAGTGACGAGGCGCTCGCCGCTGGCTCCGCTGCTGCTGCACGCCGCCGTCGTGCTGTGGCTCGTGCTCGCCTGCCTGCCGATCCTGTGGACCGCGCTGATCTCGCTGCGCAGTTATGTCGACGCCTTTGCGTCGCCGCTGAAGTGGACTGCGCCGATCACGCTGGAGAACTACCGCGCGCTGTGGGTCGAGCGCGAGTTCCACCGCAACGCGTTGAACACGATCATCGTCACGGTCTGCACCGTGAGCATCTCGCTCACGATCGGCTGCCTGGCCGGCTATGCGCTCGCACGCTACCGCGGCGCGGTGGGCTTCTGGTTGCTGATCGTGGCACTCGTCTTCCGCGCGCTGCCGCACTCCACGCTGCTGCCGAGCTTCTACGCGATGTTCGACGCGCTGGGCATCCGCAATACGCTGCCCACGCTGGTCTTCGTGCTGGTGGCGATCAACCAGCCGTTCACGATCTGGATGCTGCGTGCATTCTTCGTCGGCATCCCGCAAGAACTCGACGAAGCGGCGATGGTCGACGGCTGCACACGCCTGCAGGCTTTCCGCCGCGTCATCATGCCGGTGATGTGGCCAGGGGTCGTGACCACCGGCCTGTTCAGTTTCCTGCTCGCCTACAACGACTTCATGCTCAGCTCTGCGCTCACCAACGCCGAACGCATGACGATGCCTGCTGCCATCGCCGGGGCCATCAACGCCGAGAGCGAAGCACTGCTGATGCAGGGCATCGCCGGCGCCGTCAGCATCACGATCCCGCTCATCCTGCTCGTGGCGGTGTTCCAGAAGCAGATCGTCGCCGGCCTCACGCAAGGCGCCGTCAAAGGTTGAGGCGATAGCCGCCGGCTTGTCGCAGCGGCCCACTCATGGCAGAGTATCGGACTTGTGTCACTCTCATCGGAGATGCGCCATGGCCGAAGCCGTCGTGTCCGAAGGGGGCCGTGTGGTGATCCCTGCCGAGTTGCGCTCCAAGCTGGGCATCCGTGTCGGCGACCGTCTGATCTGGATCGACGAAGGCGACCGGCTGGTGCTGACCACGGTGCGCGCGTCGATCCGCCGTGCGCAGCAGATCTTCGCCAAGTACAAGCGTCCGGGCGAGGACATCGTCGAGGAGTTCCTGCGCGAGCGGCGCGAAGCGGCGGCCCGCGAATGAAGGTGCTGGACGCTTCCGCGGTGCTGGTGCTGCTCAACGGCGAGAAAGGCGCTGCCGAAGCAGCCGCCGAGATCGAGGCCGGGCCCTGCATCATGTCGTCGGTGAACTACGCCGAGGTGCTGTCGAAGATGGTGGAACGGGGTGCTCCGGAGTCCGACCTCGCGGCGGTGCGATCGGTCCTGCGCTTTGGCATCGTCGATGCCACGGTGGCGCAGGCCGAGGTCGCGTCCAGGCTCCGCACCACGACGCGTGCGCTGGGGCTTTCGCTCGGCGACCGTTTCTGCCTGGCGCTGGCGCAAGAGGTCGAGGGTGCCATCGTGGTCACCGCCGATCGAGTCTGGAAGTCCCTGAAGGGCTATCGCTTCAAATTCGTGCGCTAGGATGATCTCGCTCCCGCCTTGTTGTGCTCCTGCCCCCCGAGAGGGTGGCCAGCGGCTTCGGACGGCCGGGCGCCACTGACATGGCCGTCTCCGTCTTCGACCTCTTCAAGATCGGCATCGGGCCGAGCAGCAGCCACACGGTCGGGCCGATGCGCGCGGCGCGGCTCTTCGTCTCGAAACTCGCGCACGACGGGCAGCTCGAGCAGAGCGCGCGCGTGGTCTGCGGCCTGTACGGGTCTCTGGGTGCCACCGGCAAGGGCCACGGCAGCGACAAGGCGGTGCTGCTCGGGCTGACCGGCCACGAGCCTGACAGCGTGGACCCCGATGCCGTGCCGCAGCTGCTGGCCACGATGCGCGAGCAGCAGCGCTTGTTGCTGCTCGGCCATCACGCCATCACGTTCAGCGAGCGCGATGACCTGAAGTTCTACCGCCGCGAAACCATGCCCTTCCACGCCAACGGCATGCGCTTCACGGCCTTCGACGCAGCCGGCAATGAGCTCGCCAGCCGCGCCTACTACTCGGTGGGCGGCGGCTTCGTGGTCAGCGAGCAGGTGGCCGCCGACGGTGCGAAACAGAAGGTCATCGCGCCCGACACGACGGTGCTGCCGCACCCCTTCCACAGCGGCGATCAACTGCTCGAGGTCACGTCCCAACTCAACTGCAGCATCGCCCACGTCATGCGGCTGAACGAACGGCATTGGCGCAGCGACGCCGAGATCGACGCCGGACTCCTGAAGATCTGGGCCGTGATGCAAAGCTGCGTGGAGCGCGGCTGCAAGACCGACGGTGTGTTGCCCGGTGGCTTCAAGGTCAAGCGCCGCGCGAAGGCGCTGCGCGAGGCGCTCACGGCGAAGCCCGAAGAAGCGCTGCGCGACCCGCTGCAGGTGCTCGACTGGATCAACCTCTACGCATTGGCGGTCAACGAGGAGAACGCCGCCGGCGGGCGCGTCGTCACCGCGCCCACCAACGGCGCCGCCGGCATCGTGCCCGCGGTGCTGCACTACTACACACGCTTCGTGCCCGGTGCGAACGACCGCAGCGGGGTCGACTTCCTGCTCACTGCCGCGGCCATCGGCATCCTCTACAAAGAGAACGCCAGCATCTCCGGCGCCGAAGTCGGCTGCCAGGGCGAGGTGGGTGTGGCCTGCTCGATGGCCGCCGGCGCGCTCTGCGAAGTGATGGGCGGTACCCCCGCACAGGCCGAGAACGCCGCCGAGATCGGCATGGAGCACCACCTGGGCCTGACCTGCGATCCGGTCGGCGGCCTGGTACAGATCCCCTGCATCGAACGCAACGCCATCGCCTCGGTTAAGGCCATCAACGCCGCGCGCATGGCACTGCGCGGCGACGGCACGCATTTCGTCAGTCTCGACCAGGTCATCAAGACGATGCGCGAGACCGGTGCCGACATGATGACCAAGTACAAGGAGACATCGCGCGGGGGGTTGGCGGTGAATATCGTGGAGTGCTGAGCGGCATGAGCACGGGCTTTCGCCAACCCCGGCTGTGCCTGCCGCGGCCGGGCACCGATCTGTCGCGCTGGGCCGTGGTCGCCTGCGACCAGTACACCTCCGAACCCGAGTACTGGCGGCGCGCCGAAGCCTTCGTGGGCGACGCGCCGTCGACGCTGCAGCTGATCTTTCCCGAGGTGCACCTGGAAGACGGCGATGCGCCGCAGCGCATCCAGCGCATCCAGGCCGCGATGCGCGCCTACCAGGCGCAGGGGTTGTTCGTCGCACACGATGGCGCGGTGTTGGTCGAGCGCACCGTCGACGGCCGCACGCGCCGCGGACTGCTGCTGGAGCTGGACCTCGAGCACTACGACTTCAGCCCCGGCGCCACCAGCTTGGTGCGGCCGACCGAGGGCACCATGGTCGCGCGGCTGGCACCGCGCATCGCCGTGCGGCGCGACGCCGACCTCGAACTGCCGCACATCCTGGTGTTGATCGACGACCCCGACGGCAGCGTGATCGAGCCCATCGCCGCAGCGCGCGGCAGCCTGCGCCCTTTGTACGACACCGAGCTGATGCTGGGCGGCGGTCGCGTTGCCGGCCATGCGGTGAGCGCCGAGCAGCTGCGGCGCGCAGAGCAGGCGCTGGCCGCACTGGCCAGCCCGGCGGTGTTCGAGCAGCGGCATGGTGTACCACCCGGCACACCGCCGATGCTGTTCGCGGTGGGCGACGGCAACCACTCGCTGGCCACGGCCAAAGCCATCTGGGACCGGGTCAAGGCCACGGTCGGCCTGGACCACCCCAGCCGCTGGGCGCTGGTGGAAGTGGAGAACATCCACGACCCGGCGCTGCACTTCGCGCCCATCCACCGCCTGTTGTTCGGCGTGACGGGCGACCTGCGGGCGGCGCTGGTCGCAGCCCTGGGCAGCCGGCTCACAGTCACGCCCGCTGTCAGCGCCGCAGCGATGCGTGAGCGCGTGCGCTCAGCCACCGCGAGCCGGCAGGCGATCGGCCTGCTCGAGCCCGGCGCATGCTTCGCGGTGATCGAGATCACCGACGCGCCGGCGCCACTGGCCGGGGGCGTGCTGCAAGCCATGCTCGACGACTTCCTGCAGCAGGGCGGCGCCACCCGGATCGACTACGTGCACGGCGACGACGTGATCGAACGCCTGGCCCAGCAGAACGGTTGCATGGGCTTTCACGTGCCGGCGCTGGGCAAGCACGAATTGTTGACACGCGTGGTGCACGACGGTCCGTTGCCACGCAAGACCTTCTCGATGGGCGAGGCGCACGAGAAGCGCTACTACGTGGAAGCGCGGCGCATCCGCTGAAGGCCCGCCCCGCGGCCACGCCCGAGGTGCTGTTCATGGCGCTGCCGAGCGATACGCCGCTCTCGGTGGCGGTAGCGGACACATCGGGTGTGACCTTGGTGTCCCTGGTGTGCCGGCGGTACCTGGTGGACCTGGTGTACCTGCGGTCCTGGGGGTGCCGCCGGTACCAGGCGTACCTGGGGTCCCGGTGTGCCGGGTCCCAGTGAAGGCCCCGACAAGGGCTCTATCCGTCCACCGCACCCAGCCGCCACAACGACGTCACCTCGGCTGCGCGTGCGGTGTGCAGCGGGTCGTGTGCATCAAAGGCTTTGCCATGCACCGGCCGGCGGTCGATGCGCCCCAGCACTTGAAGGCCTGCGTTGTCGAATGCGGCCAGCAGCTCGGCGCGTGTGCGCAGGCCCAGGTGTTCGGCCAGATCTGACAGGATCAACCAGCCTTCACCACCCGGCGCCAGGTGTGCCGCCAGGCCCTGCAGAAAGCCCAGCAGCATGTGGCTGTTTTCATCGTAGATGGCACGCTCGATGCGCGAGCCCGGGCGCGCGGGCAGCCAAGGCGGGTTGCACACCACCAGACTTGCGCGGCCTGTCGGGAACAGGTCGATTTGCAGCAGTTGCACCTGCGCGGCGAGTGACAGCCGGTCGAGGTTGCCACTGGCACAGGCCAGCGCCTGGGCATCCGTGTCGGTGGCTGTCACGCGCAGGCCACGCCGCGCCAGCACGGCGGCCAGCACACCGCTGCCGGTGCCGATGTCGAAGGCCGTGCCGTCGCCTGCGGGCAGCGGTACATCGGCGACGAGTTGCACATACTCACCACGCAGCGGCGAAAACACGCCGTGGTGCGGATGAATGCGGTTGTTCGGCGCGACCCCCAATGCTGCGACGGCCACGCCGTTTTTGCGCCACTCGTGGGCGCTGACAAGGCCCAGCAGTTCGCGCAGCGAGGCCACGCTCGCGCCGCCCAGGCCGTCGGGCAGCCCCCAGGCCTCGCGGCAGGCCAGGCGCATGTCGGGCGCGCGGCGCAAGGGGATGCCGAAGTCAGCGTCAAGGGGAATCAGCAACATCGCTAGCACCCGCGCGCGCTGGGCCTGCGCCTGCCGATGCCGGTGAAAGGCTGCGCCGGGCTGGGTGTCGGGTTCCTCCGGGGTCTTCCCTGGGTTCTTCCCCGGGTGCTTCGACTGGCGTGGTTTGCGATCGGTGCGCCGCGCCAGAGCCTGCAGCAACTGCCGCGCGTTCTGGAAGTCGCCGCGCCAGAGCAGCGCCGTGCCTTCGCAGGCCAGGCGGTAGGCGGCGTCGGCGCTGAGCGTGTCATCGGCCATCACCACACGGCCTGGTGGCGCCGCGCCCCGCTCGCAGCGCCAGCGGGCTTGCCGAACTTCGCCCGCTTCCGTCCAGTGCAACTGCGGCGGTTCTGATGCAGGCGGCTGCAGGGGCAGCGGCGCGGTGGGCGGGGTGGGCATCGTGGGAGGTTAAGGCGCGCCGTACAGGACCTCTGTCGCTTGCGCGCGGCCAGGCGCTGCAAGCGGCCTGAGCGCAGTCAATTTCATCGCCGCTGGAGCGGCCCGGTGCTCTTTGCTGACCCGGCGTCTATGGAAGACGGCGAAGTGGCAAACATCGGATTCGCAGGAATGTATGCCAGGGCCGCCCCACCAACCTCATCCGCGCGCCGGATGCCTGCGCTGGCGCCGCGCCGCCTTTCAAGGCAAGCTCGCGACCCGAGGCTCATCTCACCAGGAGCGCCGTTGAACCCCATCGAACAACAAGTCGACGCACGCCGCCGCGCCCTCCCCGCGCGCAGCCTGCCGCCCAACGCGGATCGCCTCTGGGGCCTGGCCCTCTCAGGCGGCGGCATCCGCAGCGCCACCTTCTGCTTCGGTCTGCTGCGCGCGCTGGCCGCGCGCAACCTGCTGCTGCGCTTCGACCTGCTCTCCACTGTCTCCGGCGGCGGTTACGTCGGCGCGATGCTCGGCCGCTTGTTCGGCCGCGCCACCAGCGCTGCCGACGTCGAGCAGGTCGCGGCCGCCTTCGCCGATGCCGATTCGCGCTGGTTCGCCTGGTGGCTGCGCGCCAACGGCCGCTACCTGGTGCCGCGCGGCGCCAAAGACCGCAGCTTCGCGATCGCCCTGTTCCTGCGCAACCTCGCCGGTGTGCACATCGAGTTGGGTCTGCTCGCGGTGCTGGCCGGTGTGGCGCTAGCGACCATCGATCTCGCGGGATGGGCGGCGCTGGACGCGGCTGCCTGGGCCTGGCCGCCATCGACCTTCCCGCTGCTGCGCTACCTGCCGCCGTGGATGCCGGTGGTCGGCCTGGCGCTGCCGCCACTCGCCGGTCTGGGCTTCGTCGTGGCAGCTGCCTACTGGTGCGTGCCCTGGGTGGTGAAAGCGCCCGTGCTGCGGCCGGGGCTGGCGGCGTTGAAATGGATCGTCGGCGGCGGCATCGTCGTGGCGATCGTTTTCGGCACGCTCTTCAGCCAGCTCGACGCGGTGTCCACCGATGTCGGCGCCACGCTGCGGCAGGTGCTGCTGTGGGCCACGCTGGCATTGGCCATCGTGTGGATGTTCGCCGTTCCGCTGGCCGAGTGGCTGCTCAGCGCCACCCCCGCTGCGCAGCCGCCGGCGCACCGTGCCGACCTGGTGCGCAGCCGCCTCACCAAATGGCTCGCCAATTGCCTGCGCACCGGCAGCCTGATCGTCATCGCCGGAGTGATCGACCGGCTGGCCTGGTGGCTGGCCTTCGAGTTCCAGGCGCTGGTCGAGGCTGGCGTGGTGCTGGCCCTCACCGCGGCGCTGGTGCGCGCACTGATCCCGCTGGCTTCGACGCGGCTGCCCGGGCGCAGCACCGCGCAGGGCGTGCTCACGCTGGCGCGGCTGCTGGGCTACGCGCTGACGCTGCTGCTCGCGGCCTGGTGGGTGTCGCTGGTCTACCAGGCCGCGCTCGGCGCGGCGTTCCAGCGTTCCGGGCCGAACTACCTCGATGCCCTCGCGGTGCTGGCGATCATCGGCGCGCCGGCACTCGGCTACCTGCTGCTCACCGGGCGCAACCTCGACTTTCTGAACCTCTCGTCGCTGCACCCGTTCTACCGCGCGCGGCTGGTGCGCAGCTACCTCGGCGCGGCGAACGCGCTGCGCTTCGGCCAGCCGCTGCCGATGGGCGCAGCCGGGCCCATGCCGGCAGCGATGCCGGCCGTGCCGACGCATGTGCCGGTGGGCGAGGTACACCCCGACGACGATTTGCCGCTGGATGCTTACCGCCCGCAGCAGCATGGCGGCCCGGTGCACCTGATCAATACCTGCGTGAACCAGACCAAAGACCCACGCGGCGGCCTCTTCAATCAAGACCGCCGCGGCCTCGCGCTGACGCTGGCCTCGGGCGGCTGGATGCAGGTCTCGCAGCAGGGCTGGGCGCCGCTCACCGGTAGCGGCTCGCTGACGCTCGGAACCTGGACGGCGATCTCCGGCGCCGCGGTGGCGCCGGGCCTCGGCAGCATGACGCGCGGCGGCATCTCCGCGCTGACGACTTTCGCCGGGCTGCGCCTCGGCTTCTGGTGGGACCAGGCCACGCGCACCAACGCCGCGGTCTCGGCCTCGCCGATCACGGCCAAATCGCTGGGCCTGCTGCGCGAGACTTTCGGCGTCTTTCGCGGCACCGAGAAGCCCGACTGGTTCCTCACCGACGGCGGGCATTTCGAGAACACCGGCGCCTACGCGCTGCTCGCCGAACGTGCCGAGTTGATCGTGCTCGCCGATTGCGGCGCCGACCCGCAATACCGCTTCGGCGACCTGGAAAACCTGGTGCGCAAGGCGCGCATCGATCTTCAGGCCGAGGTGCTGTTCCAGCGCCCGAAGCAACCCGCAGCACCGAAGACGCCCGCGCCGACGAAGGCGCAACAGCGCTACCGGCTGGCGGCCACACCACGGCCGGCCAGCGCGGCATGGCCGCAGGAGATGCAGGCCTTCGGCTCGCTGAACGACCTGGCGTCGAGCAACAGCGTGGCCTGCCTCGCTCTGGCACGCATCGAGTACCACGGCCCGCGTGCCGGCCAGGGACTGCTGATCGTCGTCAAGCCCAACCTCTCGGCGGGGCTGCCGGTGGACCTGGTGAATTTCAAAGCCGAGCACCCCGAGTTCCCGCAGCAGTCCACCGCCGATCAGTTTTTCTCCGAGGCACAGTGGGAGAGCTACTTCCAGCTCGGCACCTTCATCGGCAGCAAGCTGTCGCAAGCCTTCGTCGAGCGACTGATCGCCGATCAACTCATCGCCGATCACAGCAGCTGGTTCGAGCCCGACGATCGTTCGCCCCTCGAAGCGCGGCCCGCGGGCGAAAGCACTGACGACACGGCGAAGAACAGCAGTGGTATCGCACGGCTGCCGGCGCGCATCGGTGCCACAGCGGTCAACGCCACACTCGGCCTGGGCGCGGCGGCCACGATCGGCGTGTCGGCCTGGCAGGCCATCGACAGCATGCGCACCTCATCGGCCAAACAGACCACCGACGAGCGCGCCGCGCTGAAAGAACTCACCGAGCTGTGGGCCAAGCTGCCGCCATCGGCTTCACCGCCAGCCTCGGCCGCGGTGGGCCAGCTCGCCGCGGCCATCGTGCGCACCGCCGACACGCTGTGCCCGAAAGGCGAGGCCGGCTGGTTCCAGACCTCGCCGGTGGCGCGCACCATCTACGACGCGACGAAGAGCGAATGCGCACGCTTGCCGCAGCTGCCGCCGGCCTGCACGCTGTTGCTCGAATCAGCCACGCCGGGGCTGCAATCGGTATTGCCGAACTGCTTGCAGGAAGCCGAAGGCGCCTCGCGCGCGGCACCGCCGCGCTACGGCTTCTACAACTACGCAATCGAGGCGCCGATCGCCAGCGCCCACCCCTGCGACCCGGCCGCGGCAGCACGCCGCGCATTGGATGACGACTACCGCAGCGGACGTGTTTCGCTGAAGGATCTGCGCAGCGGCGCCACGTCGCCTGCCGACATCCGGCCCAGCGGCTGCGGCCGGCCAGCGGCGGTGTGGGTAGCAACGCGAACGGCACCGGCGGCCGTGGTTCCGGCGGCCGCCCCCGCTTCACCGCCTGCGACGCCACCGACGCCCGAGGCCACTCCGGCAGCACCCCCCCCACCGGCGGCCGTGCCGGGCCCCGCGCCCGCAACGCCCCCCACCTCGCCCGCGGCGCCCCTCCCCGATTGCCGCGGCAAGACCGTGTTCCTGCAGATCTACGGCCCGCAGCAGCGCGACGAGGTGCGCGCCTGGCGCGAGCGCTGGCAGCAACTGGGCTTCTCGGTGCCGCCGATCGAAGACGTCTACGCCAGTGCGCGCCAGTCCGGCCGTGCACGCCCGCAGGCCGTGCCGGTGACCACCGTGCGCTACCACGACGCCGCATCGCTGGCCTGCGCCCAGGCGCTGGCCCCTGCTCTGGGGCTGCCCGCGTGGCGTGTCGCGCCGCTGTCGGCGCGCCTCCCGGCCACGCCGGGCATGCTCGAAGTCTGGGTGCAGCCGAAGAAGGCGGCGGCGGCGGAGTAAAGTGAAACGTTAAGCGCGCCGCACGGCGGCGCGAATCGTCAAGCGCGCCGCACGGCGGCGCGCGGTGGCCGGCGTGTCGCCGCGGCCAGCAGCTCCTGAAAGCTCTCGCGCAGCTGCGTGGCGAAGACCGCCGGGTCGGGCATCAGCTCGCGGCACGAGGTGGGCGAGATGACGATGCGGCCGTCGTAGCTGGTCACCGCGAACACCAGGCCCAGGCCGTCGGTGAGCGGCAGCATCGCCGAGAAGTAGGCCAGCCGCGCGCCGCACAGGTACATCGGCTGCGCCGGACCGGGCACGTTGGTGATGGTGCAGTTGGCCAGCGGCGCGTGGCGCCCATCGCTTTGCAGCGTGCGGCCCAGCAGCTTGCTGGCCAGCGCAAGCATGGCGGCCGGGGCGTGACGGGCGACGATCTCACGCGCGGCCACCGCCCGCTTCACGGTGCCCGACGCCGCGGTCTGCGCGACGATGAATTCCAGCCGCTGCTGTGCATCGGCGATATCGGTGCCGAGCTGCAGGTGCAGCCACGACAACTCCGGTGTCTGCTCGGAAGACCGGGATTCGGGCTCGGTATCGGAAGCGCGCGTGTACACCGGCGCGATGCTGGTCAGGCTCTGTTCGGGCAGCTCGTCGTGAATCTCGAGGTAGCGGCGCAGCGCACCGCCGCACACCGCCAGCACCACGTCGTTGACCGTGGCCCCGTCCACCAGCGTGCGGATGCGCTTGAACTCGGCCAGGCCGAAGCGACGTGTCTCGAACACGCGGTGCGGCGAAACCGCCGAGTTGAAGCGCGTGGCCGGCATGCGCCATCCGCGCAGCAGCGCTTCGCCCAGCGCCGACGGCGCGGCCTGCGCGGCCTGCGCCAACGCGCGCGCCACCGGTGCCGCCAGGCGCAACGGCGAGGTCACCGTGCGCACCAGGCCACGCGTCAGCACCCGGCCGGCGCTCGGCCCGGGCTCGGGGAACCAGGGCTCGGGCGGCGGCGGCGGCAAGGGCGTCGGCGCCAGGTCGTGCAGCAGCTCGGTGAGTGAGGGGCCGCCCTCCAGCGCGATCGCCGCATGGTGCGTTTTGGTCAGCAGCGCGAAGCTGCCGGCGGGCAGGTCGATGAAGCTGTCCAGGCCCTCGATGACGTAGATCTCCCACAGCGGCCGGTCGAGGTCGAGCGCGCGCGCGTGGATGCGCGAGACCTGGATGCAGAACTGGCGCCAGTCGCCCGGCTTGGGCAGCGCGATGTGGCGCACGTGGTACTCGAGGTCGAACTGCTCGTCGTCGACCCAATACGGCAGGTCGAGCTCGAGCGGCACACGCTTGCACTTGCGGCGAAACACCGGCGAGCGCGCGAGGCGGCTTTCGATGTGCGCGAGGATGGTCTTGAAGCGCAGCACGCCGCCCGGCGCGGTGCTCTGGTCGTAGATGTGGATCAGCGAGACGTTGAAGTTGGCCTGCGCGGTTTCGGCGTAGAGCAGGCGCGCGTCGTCGGGGGACAGTCGGTCCATCAGGGCAGTATGCCCGCGGTACGCAGCCCGACCTCGCATCGCATGCTGGGGCAGACCCTAAACCCCGATCAACAGGCGCACGGCCTGTTCGACGCGCGCCAGCACTGCCGCATCGGCGGTGCCCAGCCGGCGCAGCAGCCGGCGGTTGGAGATGGCGCGCACCTGGTCGATGAGCAGATCGGTGTTCTGGCGCAGGCCGGTGCTTTTGTCGGCCGGCAGCCGCACGCGCAGGGGAAAGAGATCGTCGCTCGTCAGCACCCCAACCTGGCTGGTGCCGGGAACGACGATCGAGCTGGCATGGCCGGCGCGATTGAGGGCATCGGTCTGCAGCACCAGCGCGGGGCGTCCAGTCTTGCCGGGCTCCTCGCGGTGGCTTTGTGGCTCGAAATCCACGGCCCACAGCTCGCCGCGCAACACGACCGGGCGGGCCGCCGCGCGCTGCGCAACGGGCCGGGACGCCGTTGTCGGCGTGGGCGTCGCCGACTTGGCCACGGGGTTCAGGTGGACAGGCCGTCGCTCGCCGAGCCGTCCAGCGCGTCCGCCTCGGCGGCGGTCTGCACCGCCAGGCGAAGGGACAGCGCGGTGATGCGCCCTCGCATCGCGCGCGCGTTGGCTTCTTCGATCGCGCGGCGCGCATATTCCGAGCGGCTCAGGCCGCTCAGGCGTGCCGCCTCGGCGGTTTCGAGGATGAAAGACTCGGGGGCGCGAAAGGCGAATTGGCTGGTGCTGTCCATCGCGGGTGCGCTACGAAGTGTCATGGCGCGGAGCATAGCAAATTTGTACAGCCGATTCACAGCGACCGTTCGGCGGCCCGCCGCGGCACCTACTTCATCACCTCGCGCACTTCGATGCCGAGCCCCCGTGCACCCAGCGCCACCGGATCACTCTGTCCGCCCAGGTCGCCCGGCTGCGGCGTCGCCTGCCCGCTCTTGCTGATGCGCGCGACGACGATCACTTTCGGGAAGGCCGAGAGCTTCATCTGCGGCGACATGGCCTGGCTGTCGTCGAGCGTGAAAGTGATCGGCAGGTCTTTCACCTGTTTCTTCAGCATCGCCAGCGGCATGCGCGGGCCTTCGGCGGCACGCGCGAAGACGAACACCGTGTCCTCGGGCGCGGCTTGCGCCTTCAGCGCGGCGGCGAGCGTGACGGTGCCGCTGATCGATGCCGCAGCGGCAGCGACCGGCGCCGCTGCCGGCGCTGCAGCGAGCGCCGCCGCTGGTGCGGGCAGATTGCCCAGGCGGCGCGCTTCGGTGATGCCATCGCGCACCTGGGCGACGAACGCGGCGTCCGCTGGGCTTGCCTGCAGCAGCGTTTCCCAATGTTTGACGGCCTGCGCATAGTCCTTGCGGTCGAATGCCGCTGCACCCGACAGCGCCAGCGTCTTCGGCGCCTTCGGGTCGAGGGCGAGTGCCTTGGCCAGCAACTCAGTCGGCTCGCCGGCGAGTTGGTGGCCCTTGCTGATGCCCAGCACCTCGGCGATGTCGGTGAGCAGCTTCGGATCGTCACCGCGAAACGCCTGCGCGCGCCGGTAGGCGGCCAGCGCCGCGTCGGCGCGGCCGAGCATCGATTGAGCGCGGCCGAGCATGAACCAGCCTTCGCCGTCGTCGGGCTTGCTCTTCAGGTGTTCTTCGAGCCTGCCGGCCATGGCCTGCAACTGCTGCACGTCGGTGCCGGCGGTCGCGGCGGCTTGCGTTGCCGCTTGTTGTTCAACAAGCACCGCGCGCTCGGCGTAGTCGGGCATGCCGGTGCGCCAGTAGCCGATCGCGGCGATGGCCAGGATCGCGCCGGCGACCAGCGCGACGAGGCGCGTCGAGGGTCTCGCTGCGGCGACGATGTCGTCAGCGGGCTTCGGGTTCATCGTCGGGATCGGATTCGAACTGGTCGGCCGCCAGACGGGAGCGGCGGCGCAGGATCCACCACAGCAGCAGCAAGCCGCCGAGCAGCAGCGCGATCGGGCCGAACCACAGCAGCGCGGTGCTGCCGCGCACCGGCGGGCGGTAGAGCACGAAGTCGCCGTAGCGCTCGGTCATGAAGTCCAGCACCTCGCGCTCGCTCTTGCCCTGCTGCAGCATCTGGCGCACCTGCCGGCGCAGGTCTTGCGCCAGCGAAGCGTTGCTGTCGGCGATGGTCTGGTTCTGGCACACCAGGCAGCGCAGCTCGGCGGCAATGGCCTGCACGCGTTTGTCGAGCACCTCGTCGGAAGTCTGCGCGTGCACCAGCGCGGCCACGCCCAGCAGCAGAATCACGAACATCTTAACCATTGAGCTGACGCAGCAGCGGCTCCAGCTTGTCCTTCACCACGTCGGGTGTCAGCGGCCCGATGTGCTTGAAGCGGATCACGCCTTGCTGATCGATGACGAAGGTCTCGGGCACGCCGTAGACACCGTAGTCGATGGCCACGCGCCCGTCGGCATCGACCGCCGTCGCGGTGTAGGGGTTGCCGAGCTTGGCGAGGAAGCCGGTGGCATCGGATCCCTTGTCCTTGTAGTTCAGGCCGACGATCGGCGCGATCTTCCGGTTGGCCAGCGCCATCAGCAGCGGGTGTTCGGCGCGGCACGGCACGCACCACGAAGCCCAGACGTTGAGCACCCAGACGCGGCCGCGCAGCTCGTCCGGCTTCATCACTTTCTCGGCGTCGCCCAGCAGCGGCAACGCGAACGCCGGTGCCGGTTTGCCGATCAGCGGCGATGGCACTTCGCGCGGGTTGAGGCTCAGGCCGCGGCCGAGAAAGATCGCCAGCACCACGAACAGCGCCAGCGGCAGGATGAACTTCAAAAACTTCATGCGCTGGCGGTGGCGGCCGGTTCGCGCGCTGCGGCCTTCTTCTCGGCCCGGTAGCGCCGGTCGCTCGCGGCGAGCAATCCGCCGAAGGCCATCACCACGCAGCCGCCCCAGATCCAGGCCACGAAAGGCTTCAGGTAGACGCGGATGATCCACTCACCGCGATCGCCCACCGGCTCGCCGAGCGAGACGTAGAGGTCGCCCGACAGGCGTGAGCGGATGGCGGCTTCGGTCATCGGGTTCTGTTGCACGCGGTAGATGCGTTTTTCCGGCCGCAGCGTGGCGATCACCTGGCCACCACGCGCCACCTCGATCTGGCCGACCAGCGCGTCGTAGTTCGGCCCCTGGCGGTCGCGCACGCCCTGGAAGGTGAACGTGAGGCCGTCGATCTCGGTGCTGGCACCGCGTGCCAGCTGCACGTCGCGTTCGACCTGGAAGCTTTCCACCATCGTCACGCCGACGATGAACACCGCCACGCCCAGGTGCGCCAGCATCATGCCGACGCGGGCGCGCGGGATCTGACGCGCGCGCTGCCACCACGTGCCCAGGCCATGACGCGGCGAAATCTGCTCGAGCAGATCGGTGGCCAGCGCAGCGACGATCCACCAGGCCATCAGCAACCCGAGCGTGGACATCGCGCCGATGCGCCCGGCCAGCCACCCCGACAACAGCGCCGCCACCACCGCCACGCCGGCCGCCCAGCGCAGCCGCGTCGCCAGGTCGGGGATCGACGCCTCTTTCCAGCGCGCCAGCGGGCCCACGCCGAGGAAGAAGGCGAGCGGCGCCATCAGCGGCACGAACACGGTGCTGAAGTACGGCGGGCCGACGGAGATCTTGCCCAGGCCCAGCGCATCCAGCAGCAACGGGTACAGCGTGCCCAGCATCACCGCCGCGCAGGCCACCACCAGCAGCACGTTGTTGACGAGCAGGAAGCTCTCGCGCGAGACCAGCTCGAAGCGCGCGCCCAGACCGACCCTGGGCGCACGCCAGGCATACAGCGCCAGCGATGCGCCGATGACGAGCACGAGGAAGGCGAGGATGAAGAGACCGCGCTTCGGATCGGTGGCAAAAGCATGCACCGACGACAGCACACCCGAGCGCACGAGGAAGGTGCCCATCAGCGACAGCGAAAAGGCGAGGATCGCCAGCAGCACCGTCCAGCTCTTGAAGGCGCCGCGTTTTTCGGTCACCGCCAGCGAATGGATCAGCGCCGTGCCCACCAGCCAGGGCATGAACGAGGCGTTTTCCACCGGGTCCCAGAACCACCAGCCGCCCCAGCCGAGTTCGTAGTAGGCCCACCAGCTTCCGAGCGCAATGCCGATGGTGAGGAAGAACCACGCCGCGGTGGTCCAGGGGCGCGTCCAGCGTGCCCAGGTGGCATCGAGCCGGCCGCTGAGCAGCGCCGCCACGGCGAACGCGAAAGCCACCGAGAAGCCGACGTAGCCCATGTAAAGCATCGGCGGGTGGAAGATCATGCCGGGGTCTTGCAGCAGCGGGTTCAGGTCGCGCCCGTCGCCGGCCGCCGGCAGCAGGCGATCGAAGGGATTGGAGACGGCCAGCGTGAAGAGCAGGAAGCCGACATTGAGCGCGCCCATCACCCCGAGCACGCGCGCCACCTCCCGCTCGGGCAGGTTCTTGCTGAAGCGCGCCACGGCCAGCGTCCAACTCGCCTGCATCAGCAGCCACAGCAGCATCGAGCCTTCGTGCCCGCCCCACGCCGCGGTGACGCGGTAGTACACCGGCAGCGCGCTGTTCGAGTTCTCGGCCACGTACTGCACCGAAAAATCGTTCTGCACGAAGGCCGCGATCAACATGGCGAACGACGCCGCGGTGAGCAGGAACAGCCACAGCGAGAGCGGCCGGGCCAGAGCGATCCAGTCACCTCGACCGTTGGCCGCGCCGAGCAGCGGCAGCGTGCCCAGCATCACCGACACACCGAGTGCCAGCCAGAGCAGGAAATGTCCGAGTTCGGGGATCATGTCAGCGGCTCCAGTGCTTCGCGAGGCGCGCGATGCAGCGGTGGTTGGTCGAAGAAACCGTGGCGCACGCAGCCGGGAGTGGGGCCGCCCTTCAAGGCTTCATCCCCTGCACCGTGGCGCCGAGCTTCTGGTTCGCCAGCCGGCCCTGCTTCAGCGCTTCGGCAGCCTCGGGCGGCATGTAGTTTTCGTCGTGTTTGGCCAGCACTTCGCGGGCCACGAACACGCCGTCTTTCAGCTGGCCTTGCGCCACCACGCCTTTGCCCTCTTTGAAGAGGTCGGGCAGGATGCCGGTGAAGGTGACGGGCACGGTCTTGGCGGTGTCGGTGACGACGAAGCTGACCTGCGTGCCCACGCGCTTCACCGAGCCTTCCTGCACCATGCCGCCGATGCGGAAGGTGCGCGCCACCGGCGCTTCGTTGGCCGTCACCTGCGAGGGCGTGTAGAAGAACACCAGGTTGCTCTGGAAGGCGTTCAGCACCAGCGCCACCACGCCAGCGGCAGCGAGCACCAGCACAGCGGCGATGCCGAGCTTGCGGTGGCGCGGTTTCATCGCGCGTGCGCCTCGTCAGGGCGCTGCGCGGCGGCGCGCAAGGCCTGCCGGTGCCGCGAGCGCGCGAGCAGCGGCTCGGCCAGCATCACGGCGGCCGCGACAGCGTACGAACCCCAGACATAAAAGCCATAGCCGCCCATCGCGAAGAACTCGCCCGCACTGCCCCAGTTCATCGTGTCTCCCCAGCCAAAGCCCCGACCCAACCCGCCTCGCGCTCGCGCTCCAGCACCATGGCGCGCGCACGCATGAAGACCACCGCGAACGCATAGAGCCAGCACGCGATGGTCATGATCATCATCGCCATGAACATCGTCGCTGCCATCTTCGGCGCCGCGCTGGCGCTCACCGTGGCGCCCTGGTGCAGCGTGTTCCACCACTTTACCGAGAAGTAGATGATGGGCACGTTCACCGAACCGACCAGCGCGAGCAAGGCACCGGCGTTGTCGGCGCGGCGAGTGTCGTCGATGGCGTTGACCAGCGCGATGTAGCCGAAGTAGAGGAACAGCAGCACCAGCTCCGAGGTCAGGCGCGCGTCC
>JANNQO010000303.1:0-11861 GCA_031400795.1 Rubrivivax sp.
CATCGACCAATCGCTCGCCGCCAATGACATCCCCGACGGGTGGCTCGCAGCTGCGGCCATTCACCAGGGTGAATGCGTGGCAAGTTTCGACGGCGACTTCAAGCGCCTGCTTCCGAGAGCCCAGTTCACCCTGTTGTCTGCCTGATCGGCCCTCTTAATCACGGTGGAGTCAGCGTGTCAAGTCCTCGCGATGTGGGCGCGGCAAACGATCAGGCGAGCTCACGCAAACGGGGTCAGCATGCGCTGTCATCTGAGCGGCACCGCCACTCGTAGCGCACGTCGTCGAGTTGCCATATCGGCTCGAAACCGAGAGCCACGGCGACGAAGCCACGGCCTTCGTAGAAGCGCTGCGCCCGCTCGTTGCGCGTAATGGTGTAGAGCCAGAGCGACCCGCCGATCCAGCCTAAGACCTGCGCAGCGCCGCGGCGGTGCGCGGCACCACGCCCGTGCGGCTGGCGCATGCGCTGGCAGGTGACCTCGACAACATCCTGGCCCGGGCGCTGCGACCAGTACGCTGATCCAGGCGACCCGAAGCAAGGGCCCTACGTGCTGGGTGACGAGCATCTGGAAACCGGCCAGTTGCTCGGGCATGTGGGCTTCAGCCCGCTTGACGATGAGGTGGAGATTTCCTACGCGATCGCGCAAGCATGGCGCGGCCGTGGACTGGGTACGGAAGCCATCGTGGCCCGCGCCGGCTTTGTACACATCGGCGACGACGTCAGGCGCTTTCAGGGTCGCGAGCATTCGGTGAGCACCTATTCCCGCGATGCTGCACATCGAGTCGGTGCACGACGAACGTGGCGCGGCACTGGTCCACCAGGCAGCTGCGGGTGAAGCTGCAGCCGCCGACGGTGCCCTGCGCATCAGCCTCGGCCGCACGGCGCGCAGCGGCGAGCGGCTCACGCTGACGCTGCGCTACCGCACCGGTTGGGTCAACCACAGCGACCCCAACAACCTCGGCGGCAGCAGCGGGCGTGGCCTGCGCTTCCTGCAGCCCAGCAGCACCGAGCCGCTGTGCCGCCGCCAGGTCTGGGCCAGCGGCGAGCCCGGTGCCGTGCGCTGGTGGCTGCCCGGGCACGACCACCCGGCCGACCTGCGCACCAGCGAGCTGCGCGCCAGCGTGCCGGCGCCGCTGCAGGTGGTGGCCGGTGGCCGGCTGGTGTCCGTGGTGCATCACGACGGCGGCACGCGCACCTACCACTGGCGCACCGACACGCCCGAGCCGCACTACCGCACGAGCTTCGTCGCGGGCGAGTTCACGCCGATTGCGCAAGCGCCGAGGATGGGGCCGATGACGAGGCCGATCAGGCCCAATGGCTGACGGCCGGCTCCGTATCGCAGGCCGCTGGCCCTCATGGCCGATTCAAGGTGGCCCCAGCAGGTCCGGAATGCGACAGCCCCTGGCGATCAAGGCCCATATCAATGCGGCGACGATTCCCCCGAACAGCACCACGATGAACGCCGAAACGATGCTGGTGCAGGCGATTGCGATTAACGCACCGAGCACGATCGCCCATTTGAGCGCCCAGACCAGCACGCCAAGCAATGCACACAGACTCGGCGAACACAGCGCCAGCCAGACCAGGCCAACGACGACTGCGACCCCCAGGGCCGCGACAACGGTCGGTAACGCCGCAGGTAGAAGCAACAAGCAGCCGGTCGCGACCACGCCAACCAACGCGACCATCAGCGCCAAGGCCACGACGAACTTCAGAATCGGGCACCACGGCGGCGGCGGCGGCGGCGGCGGCGGCGGCGGTGGGGGCGGCGGAGGCGGAGGCGGTGGTGGTGGTGGTGGTGGTGGTGGTGGTGGTGGTGCACCCCCACCGAGTCCGGTCAGCGTCACGCTTCCCATCATCGCCGGGCAGCAGTCCGATGGTTTGATTCTGAAGCTGGCGGTGCTGGACTGGTTCGCTGCGATGGTCACCGCGTGGTCGCTTGCGGGACCGGTGGCGGCGAGCGTTCCATCGTTGTTGAACCATTCGTAGGTCTCGCCCGATCCCGCGGGCTCGGTGATGCGCACGAAATAGGCGCCGGCCGCGAGCGCTGGCACGTTCCAGTCAACGCCCTGCAGGTTGGTGTGCGGGCCGGCGACCACGGTCGTGCCCTGGACAACGGCGACGGTGAAGCCGCTCGGGCACTGAACGTCGTCGCCCGCAGGAACGAGCACGGTCCCCGGCGGCGGTGGTGCGCAGCCGGTCTTGATGGCGATGACCGAGACGATCGTTTGGGGGTCTCCGCCCTGCACCTGAACAGTCTGGTTGGGCCCGTTTCCGGGCAGGCTGCTTTGGGGTAGTCCCACCGCCCCAGCGGACCAGAAGTACGTGACGTTCGAGCCCACCGGGTCGACCACCGTGACGACATAGCTGCCGGCAGCGACGCAGTCGGCCCCCTGGTCCAGAGGCGGCGCGACGCTGAGCACCACCGTGGTGGGGCACTCGCTGCCGACAACGCCTTTGCACTGAACCAGGGCCAGCTCGTCGCGCCGGCACGAGCTGTCGTTGGCGCAAGTGATGGTCACGTGCAGCAGATCGCCGCAGTTGATGGTCAGCCCGCCGCTGAGCGCAAAGCTTCGGACGACCAGATTCGGTGGCTCACCCGCGACAGGCTGCGACGCGGGCGTCGCTTGGACATTCGTGGCGCTGAGGATCGGTGTCGGATCGCTGGCATTGCGGCGTACATCGATGTTGACTGCGGGGCAGTCAACCCGCGCCACCACCTCGAGCTGCGTCGGAATGCCTTGCGCGGAGAAGAGCTGCCCGGCGACCTGAATGCTGGTGATCTCGCACATGGCGTTGTCTCCGTCGCTGGCAGCCGTTGATCAGTCGCCGCTTGTTGCGTTCAGCTCCACATGCGCACAAAGAAGTCGTTGCGCGCCGTGCCCGCGAGTGTTTGGGCGTGGCTCTCGGCGGTCAGCTCGCCGTAGGCGAGGTTGAGGCGCAGCGTCGGCGGGTTCTCGTCGAAGGCATTGATCCACAGCACCACGCCACTCATGGCGGCGGTGTTCAGCGTGTGCCCGGTTTCGTGCGATGGAATGCTGGGCGCAGTGAAGCTGCCCGACACCGCGGGCGACGTGATGAAGTTGAAGTTCCCCAACGAGAAACCGCCTGAGAACCCTGTGCTGGCACAGAACCCGCCATTCGTCTCGAGGACGCCGGTGGTCCAGTCGATGCGAAACGTCGACGGCAGTCCGACCAGGGGCCCGACCAGCAGGCTCGCCAGGAAGAGCAACAGACCGACGACGGTGGCGAAGTACGACATCGGAAACAGCCAGGCTGACCAGCCAAGGAAACCCTGGAAGACGCGATTGCGGGCGACAAGGATCACGGCCGCCAGCGATCCGATGATGAAGGCCCAGGCCGCCAGAACCGGGCCGATCCCCGGGACCAGGCTGAGCAGGGCGGCGTTGAGTACGGCGGTCTGCCCGATCATCACGCCGCGGGCGAACAGCTCGCCGGCAAAGGCCGGCAGTGGCACCGGCGCGCCGGTGGGCGTGGGCACCGGCGCGGCCAGCGGCAAGGTGACTACGGGCAGACCGACCGCCACGCTCGAGGTCGCGATGGCGTAGGCCCAGAGGTAGAACGCGGCGATGAGGACACCTGCCAGGATCAGGGCGACGGGTGGCGTGACGGTTCCGACCACGGCGCTGACCGCCGCGACGACCAAGGCGAGGAACCCGACGACGGGGGGAATGGGCAGTGCCAGCGCGACGAAGATCGCGATGATCAGCACCAGGCCCGCGAAGACGCCAACCAGCCAGCCGAGGAAATTGGGCATGGGGGGCTCCTCAAGTTGATCGAAGTAGGTCGACGAACTGCATGTCCTCAGCTTCGGGGTCTGGCGCCCTGCAAGCTGCGGCCATCGTATCGAATTGACAGCGCAGCGCAATGGCGACCGTCCGTCGTCTCGTCGGCCCCCGAGGTGAACGACGCCTCGAACACCGAATACCCTGCCAAGTCAGCGTGTGCAAAGCGCAATCGATCGCGCTGCGCGCGCCAAGCGGCCCGTGCCTGCTGCTTGAGCAATTCGCGCTGGCGCAGGCCGCGCTGCACTCGGTCAACGGGCCGGGTGATCTTGCTGCGGCTGAACCTGCTGATCGCGTCCAGGTGTCGACGAGCACCGCCAGCGTCTCGATGTGCTGCTTCATCGAACCTGAGCAGTCAAGCGGCAGCGTCATCGCGCAGGCCGGCTGCGGCGTCACGCGCGGCTGGTGGAAGAGCCGGCGCTCGGTGGGCGAGCTGATGAGTTGCGCCAGGCGCCGGCCGTCGATGAGCCCTTCGTCCTTCGCATCGTCCCAGCCTTCGCGCTGCGGCCGCGCCAGCTGGGCCTTGAGGTCGCGCGCCAGGTGGCGCAGGGGCAGGGCTTGACAGCACACCGCGCCGGCCACGGCCCAGGCGCTCGAGCGCTTCGACCGGGCCATGAGCGAGGGCGAGATCAACGACGTCTTCATCAACGTGCAGATGCTCGCGACGCTGGGTGACGCCGATGCCGAGCGGGTGTTCCCGGCGCTGAAGCAGCGCTTTGCCGGCGATGCCAACGCGCTGCGCGCGGTGGCTGGATTCGAGGAGCGGTGGAAGGCGCGGCGCGGCGGAGCCTGAGGGGCTTCGGGCTACGCGGCCATCGGCCTCGTCACCGCCTCCTCACACCAGGTATGCAAACGCGAAAGTCACCAGCATCGCGACGGCAATGCCCAGCTTGGCCGCCACCGCGACGATGAAGCCGAAGCCGGCCGCCAGGCCCGCCTTGGTGGCCTGCCGGGCGTCGCGTCGTGCGATCCACTCGCCGGCCATCGCGCCGAGGATGGGGCCGATGACGAGGCCGATCAGGCCCAGCGCGAGGCCGAAGATCGCCCCCAGCACGGCGCCGACCATCGCGAGCTTGCTCGCGCCCACGCGCTTGACGCCCAGCGCCGCGGCGACGTAGTCCATCGCCCAGGCGGCCAGCGCCATCACCGCCAGCAGCACGACGATGGGCACGCTGACTTTTGCATAGCCGTCGATCCAGGCGGCCAGCCAGAGGCCGCCGAACAGCAGCGGCGTGCCCGGCAACACCGGCAGCACCAGCCCAGCCAGGCCGGCCAGCACGGCCAGCACGGCAACGATCCACAACAACGAGGCATCCATGAGGGGCGACGGTAGCGGCAAACGCGGCCGCCGTGGCCCGCGCGGGTGCCTTTGCCGCAGCGCCGGTCGGGTCATCGGCCGCTGAAAGGGCCGGCGGGGTCAGGGGCGAGAAGAAGGGCGTTCGAATTCCCTATCTTCCGCATCGAGCGCGCGCTACCGGAAGCGAAAGACCGCGCGCAACTCGTGCGCGAGGTGCTGCGCGCGCTGGGAGCACCGCAGCAGGCTGCGGCGGCGGCCACTAACCCGGCCTGAACACTGCGTGGAACCCGAACGGCACGATCTGCGGCGTGCGCAGTTCGGCCAGGCACTGCATGGCGCGTGCATCGATCACACCGATGACGGTGGTGTCGTCGCCGTCGGCCAGGGTCGGAACGAGCAGCACGCCATCGTCGTCCTTGGCGCAACCGGGCCGCGGCACGAACAAGGGCTCGAGCTGGATCGCACGGGGCCGCTGCCAACGGATCACGTCGCCGCTGTCGAGGTCGATGCGCAGCGTGCGGTCGTTGAACTCGCCGCGATCGCCACCACCGGCGCCCCAGCACACGGCGGCGCGGCCGCGGCCGATGCGGTCGGGATGCACCTGTTGCAATTCGATCGCCGCGCCGGCAATCGTTTCGGGCTCGGCATCGGCGCGGCCGTCGCGCAGCCGGTAGCGCACATGCCGCACCGGACAACGCATCGGATCGTCGCGGCGACGGCGTTCCAGCCTCAAGTCGTCGAATACCTGGCCGTCTTCATAGGTCGCGATCTCCAGCACCAGGTCGGTGCCGTCAGCCCAGGCCTGGGTGGCATGAAAGGCCATCATCGGCGGGATGCGCCAACTGCGCACCGCACCGGTATCGAGCGCGACGGCGTGCAAGACCGACCCGCCTTCGGGTTCCCACTTGAAGTTCTCCGCGTAGGACTTCGCGCCGAAGCGAAACGGGAGGGGTTGCGCGCGCAGCGCGGTCTCCCAAAGGATGGCGTGGCCGCTGGCCAACGCAAAGCCGTGGGTGTAGCCCGACTTGGGCATTTTCAGCCTGGCGATCACGCTGGGCCGCGTTGCGCCCGGCGCCAGCTTGAACAGCTTCATCTCGCACTTCGGCCCGAGCGCCACCGCCACGTTGAGGTAGCTGCCATCGGCCAGCGTGAAGCCGTGCGCGCTCATCAGGTGCATGGCCTCGCCGTTGCCGCTCAGGCCCACCCGTTCGAGCGTCTGCAACGATCGCGGGTCGAAGTAGGTGAGGAACGGCGTCTCGGTCACCGAGAGCCAGCGTTCGCCATGGCGAGACATCACCACCGCCGGGTTGTCGGTGACCTGGGGCGCGCGCAAGCGGGCCAGCAACCCGGCAGGGTTGGCAGTGCCGAACTCGCCGAAAACCGGCGCCCCGGCAGCGACGCTGCGCCGGTACGCCTCGCTGACGGCAAAGCGGCTGCGATAGCGCACGCCGCGCTCGCCGATGGAAAGCGCATGCCACATGCCGTAGCCGTCGAACCAGTGCTCGAGCTTGCCGCTGGGAAGCTCCCACAGCGCGGGCCCGTTCAGCAGCAGGCTACCGCGCAGCCAGGACGGCAGATCACCGGTCACTGCGACAGGCCCGTCATCGATTTCGCGCGCGCCGGAGAGAAAGCCGCGCAGGCGGCTGCGGCTGGCGCCGGAGTCGCTGCCGACGGCACGGACTGCTGGGTCGAGAACGTCTGCCATGAAGCCTCCGTGTGCACGATCGGCACGAAGAGTCTACGAGACTGCCGGTGCCGCGGATACAGCCAGCCGCTGGCCGCCGGCACCTGCCGCTGACGAATGCCGTCCGCTCGAGGATTGGGTGGCGCTCGCCGTGGAGGCAAAAGCTGCGGCTCACGAAGAGGTTGCCCGTGCACTGGCGGCGAGCGAAGCAGCATTGAAGGCGTTCGAGTCCAGCCTTCAGCGCATGCCCGACGGCAGCTACTTCAACCCGGACGGTATCGAAGACGAGGGCTTCTTCGAGGCACTGGAAAGCCTGCGCACGGGCCGGCTGGGCTGATCGTTCCCTCGACCGACGGGCCGCACGAGATCGGGACGCCTGTTACCATTTGGCTTCCGTTTTGCTTCCTGGGAGCCCGCCATGCCCACCCTCGTCGTCAAGAACCTTCCCGAGCCGCTGCACGAGCGTCTGAAGGTGCAGGCTCAGCAGCACCACCGTTCCATGAGCAAGGAAGTGATCGCTCTGATCGAGCAAGGGGTCCTGGCGCCGCCAGCGTCCCGCGCCCCACAGCGGCCGTTGCCGCCGCTGGTCCGCCTGTCCACCGGACCCGTGACGACCGAGTGGATCGAAGCCGCCATCACCGAAGGCCGCGATTGACGGGCGGCGATGAAAGTCGTCGACACCAACATCGTCGTCTATCTGCTGCTGGAAGGGCCGCACAGCGAAGCGGCGCGCGCGCTGCACGCGGCCGACAGCGACTGGCACAGTGAGTCGTTCCTGATGGTCGAACTCGTGAACGTCCTGGCCACCGCCATGCGCACCGCGAAGCGCCCGCTCGCCGCGACGCTTGAAACCTTGAAAGTAGCGCGAAACCTCATGTCGGATGGGCTGCGCAACGTGGACGACGGCGACGTGTTGAATGCCGCTGCCCACTTTGGCATCAGCGGCTACGACGCGCGCTTCCTCGTCGTTGCCAGAGCCCTGGGCGAACCGCTGGTCACCGAAGACTCCAAGCTGCGGCGCGCAGCGCCCGCGTTCACCTGTTCGCTAGCCGAAGCGCTGAACCGCTGAGCGCGCCCTGCATTCATGGCCTCCCGCCCCCTGCCCGGGCTGCGTTTGCGTTCTTCGTCAGCTTCAAGCTACGCGAGTTGCGCTGTGCCGTCTGTGCGGCAGCGTACGCGGTGGCCACGGCATCTCGAGTACCGCATGACCAGATGTTGGGCCAGGTAGGTCGGATTGCTTTCTGGCAGAGACGGCCACTCGAGACGTGGAACGTCGTGCCCGTGAGTGCGTCAACGCACAGACGCGGGCCCTGCGCCGGGCGCACCGTGCAAGCTGGCCGTTGCCATGACCTGATCGCCACGGGGTCCGGCTCGGCGCATATCCGCGGGCACTTCCTCTGAACGATATTGCAAGAAGGAGTCCATCGCGATTTCGCTCCAGCGCTCACGCCACCATGACCCATTCGCGCTGATTGCGCATCGAAAGAATCGCCAGATGCAACTCGGCATGATCGGATTGGGTCGGAGGGGTGCCAGCATGGTCCGGCGGCTGCTGAAGAATGGTCACGAGTGTGTCGTTCATGACTTGCAGCCGTCTGCGGCAGCGAGTCTCGTCGAGGACGGTGCCACGGGAGCCGCTTCGCTGCAGGAGATGGTTGTACGGCTTGTGCAGCCGCGCGCCATCTGGCTGATGGTGCCGGCGGCAGTCGTCGATCAGGCGCTTGGCGATCTCGTACCGCTGCTGGACGCAGGCGACAGCGTCGTCGATGGAGGCAACTCGTACTACCGCGACGACATGCGGCGTGGAGCCCAACTGCGCACGCGCGGTGTTCACTACCTCGACATCGGAACGAGTGGCGGCGTCGCCGGATTGGAACGAGGCTACTGTTTGATGATCGGCGGCGAAGCGGATGGAGAAGGCTTCCTGCACTGTGGCCCGCATGGGGCAGGGCACTTCGTCAAGATGGTTCACAACGGCATCGAGTACGGCGTCATGGCGGCGTATGCGCAGGGGCTGAACATCCTGCGCAACGCCAACCTGGGCAAGCGTGATCACCAGCCCGAGCAAGATGCCGAAACCGAGTTTTCGAATCGAATCCTGTCGGCGATGCGGCACGAGTTCGGCGGCCACGTCGAGAAGCCTGCGCCATGAAAGCGTCCCACGAACTGGTGTTCCTGCTCGACGTGGACAACACGCTGCTCGACAACGACCGGGTCATCGCGGACCTGCGCGCCCACCTGGAGCTCGAGTTCGGCGCCGCCAGTGCGGCGCGCTACTGGGCGATCTTCGAGGGCTTGCGCAGCGAACTCGGCTATGCGGACTACCTGGGCGCGCTGCAACGCTACCGTCATGACGCCGAACTCGGTCAAGGCAGTGACCCGCGTCTGCTGCAGATGTCCACGTTCCTCATCGACTACCGGTTCGCGGATCGCCTCTACCCGCGCGCCCTTGAAGTCATCGAGCACCTGAACACCTTCGGGCCCACAGTGATCCTGTCCGATGGCGATGTGGTGTTTCAGCCTCGCAAGGTCCGGCGTTCGGGGTTGTGGGATGCCGTGTCCGGCCGGGTGCTGATCTACATCCACAAGGAACAGATGCTCGAGGTCGTCCAGCGCAACCACCCGGCGCGACGCTACGTGATGGTCGACGACAAGCTCCACATCCTCACTGCCATGAAGCAGGTCCTGCAGGATCACCTGACGACAGTCTTCCCGCGCCAAGGCCACTATGCGCTGGACCCCGCCGTGATTGCTGCCTACCCGGCCGCAGACCTCGGCATTGAACGCATCGGGGATCTGCTGAATGCGGACATTCGCAGCCTGTTCGCGCCCCAGGAAAGAGTGATGAACCCCAAATGAACACCAACACCCGCAAGCTGCACGATCTGGGGCAGCGCATCTGGCTCGACAACATCACTCGCGAGATGTTGAACAACGGGACCTTGGCGCGCTACATCGCGGAGCTTTCGGTGACTGGGCTGACATCGAACCCCACGATCTTCGAACATGCGATCGGCAGCGGTGAGCTCTACGACAAAGCGATCCAGAAGCTGGAGGCCAGGGGTCTGCCTTGCGAGGACATCTTCTTCGAACTCGCGCTGCAAGACCTGACGCAAGCCGCCGAACTGTTCCGGCCGATATTCGACGCCAGCGGGTGCGCCGACGGCTGGGTGTCGCTGGAAGTTTCGCCGCTGCTGGCGAACGACACTGCGGGAACCATCCAGGCGGCTGCTCGACTGCACGCGCGAGCCGCGCGTCCGAACCTCTTCATCAAGATCCCCGGCACGCCTGAAGGCATTTCGGCAATCGAGCAGTCGACCTTCGACGGCGTGCCGATCAACGTCACATTGCTGTTCTCGCGCGAGCACTACATCGCGGCGGCCGAAGCGTATCTGCGCGGTATCGAGCGACGCGTCGAAGCCGGGCTCGATCCAAAGGTCGAATCCGTCGCTTCGGTCTTCGTCAGCCGATGGGATGTCGTGGTGAAGGAAGACGTTCAGCCGCAACTGCACAACCGCCTCGGCGTCGCCATCGCCATGCGAACCTACAAGGCCCACTGCGACTTGCTCGCGTCCGAACGATGGCAACTCCTGGCGGCTGCCGGCGCCCGCCCGCAACGCCTGCTCTGGGCCAGCACCTGCACCAAAGACCCTGCCGCACCTGACACGCTCTACGTCGAAGCCCTCGTGGCGGCGGAGACCATCGACACGATTCCGGAAAAAACGCTGCTCGCCTTCGCCGACCACGGCAAGGTTGGCGCGACCTTGCCAGCCGACGGCGGCTACGCGCAGGCCGTGCTCGACGAGTTCAAACGCGAAGGCGTTGACGACGAAGCGCTCGCCGCGCGGCTGCAGCGCGAGGGCGTTCAGGCTTTTGCCAAATCGTGGAGCGGCTTGATGGCGCGGATTCGGGAAAAGAGTTCGCAGCCGGCAGCGGCAGCGGCAGCGGAAGGGGCGGGGGTGGCATGAACCTCGGCTACGACAAAGCGCTCTACCTGCTGCCGTTCGACCACAGGCAGTCGTACGTGACGGAAATGTTCCACTTTGAGCCGCCGCTTGACGCGCCAAGCCAACGGGGTTACGTCACCGCGCTGTCTGTCGAGCGCAGTGGCACTGAAGAATTCGAGTTTGAATACGGGGTCGACTTTGCCAGCCACATCGAGGCTTTCGATTCCACCTTTGCCAAGGTGCTGGTGCGATACAACCCTGACGGTGACCCCGCGCTGAATCGGCGGCAAGTAGGCCGGCTGAGGGAGTTGTCCGAATATTGTCGGCGCAGCCAGCGGAGGTTCATGTTCGAGCTGCTGGTGCCGCCGACCGACGACCAGATCGTGTGTGCGGGGGGCAACAAGGGAGTCTTTGATCGTCCTGCAGCAGGCCCAGACCATCGTCGATGCGGCGATTCTTCCGCGCCGTCCGCTTGAGAGTCATTGAATCCGAAGGTCCTCCATGTCCAAGCCCCTGACCCCCGACACCCTGCAGAAGATGGACGCCTACTGGCGCGCGGCGAACTACCTGTCGGTCGGGCAGATCTATCTGCAAGACAACGCATTGCTGGAGCGCCCGCTCGCGCTGGCAGACATCAAGCCGCGCCTGTTGGGCCATTGGGGCACGACACCGGGCCTGAACCTTCTCTACGTTCACCTGAACCGGCTGATCAAAGAGAACGACCTGAACATGATGTATGTCATCGGCCCCGGACACGGCGGGCCGGGCATCGTGGCGCACAGTTATCTGGAAGGGTCGTACACCGAACATTACCCCGCCATTGAGCGCAACCGCAACGGCCTGCAGCGGCTGTTTCGCCAGTTCTCGTGGCCACAGGGCATCCCCAGCCACGTGTCGCCCGAAGTGCCCGGCTCGATCCATGAAGGCGGCGAGCTGGGTTACTCGTTGGCCCACGCCTATGGCGCGGCATTCGACAACCCCGATCTGATCGTCGCCTGCGTCGTCGGTGATGGCGAGGCCGAGACCGGCGCGCTGGCGGCGAGTTGGCACTCCAACAAGTTCCTGAACCCCGCCCGCGACGGCGCGGTGCTGCCGATCCTGCATCTGAATGGCTACAAGATCGCCAAC
>JANNQO010000304.1:0-11153 GCA_031400795.1 Rubrivivax sp.
CTCGACCTGCTTTACGGACGACGGGAAGCCCGCGTCCGCGGTGGCCTTGGTCAACGCTTCTAGCGTCGTCTTCGCGGGGTCGTATGCAACCACCGCACGCTTGCTCTTGAAGTCGACCTTGGCGGAGTCGACACCAGGCACCTTTTCCAGTGCCTTGCGGACCGTGATCGGGCAGACGGCGCAGTCCATGTTGTCCACGGCCAGCGTGGCCGTTCGGCTTGCACCAGCCGATGCGGACGCGGCTGTCACGGCGGCAAGCAGGAGTGCGAGAGGTTTGTTCATGGCGGTACCTTCAGTAGAAGAGAGGCGCGTACATGGGCAAGGTCATGAATGTCGCGGCAAATGCCGCGACAACCCAGAAGATGACGCGTTGGCGGCGCCGAACGGCAGGAACGGCGCATGCCTCGCCGGAAGCACAGGCGTCCTGCGCGCGATAGAGGCGATAGAACGCAAAGCCGAAGAACGCGAGCGCCATCGCTACGAAGTACGGCTGGTAGGGCTCCAGCGCCAGCAGACGCGAGCTCCACGCGCCGCCCACGCCCAGCACCACAAGCAACAGCGGCCCGGCGCAGCAGGCTGAGGCCCCGATTGCCGCTGCGGCGCCAGCGAGCAGCGAGCCCGGTGCAGCCCATCGTTGCGACACGTCGATTCCTTTTTCAGATAGATTGGCGCGAGTCTAGGTACGTACCTGAGTACGGAGTCAAGCCCACCATGGAACAGATGACTATCGGCCAGCTTGCGGCAGCGGCTGGCGTCAACGTCGAGACGGTTCGCTACTACCACCGCCGAGGGCTTTTGCCGCCACCACAGCGCGAGGTCGGCAGCATTGGCCGGTATCCCCCTGGCGCGCTGACTCGCCTGCGCTTCATCAAGCGCTCCCAGTCGCTCGGCTTTTCACTGGACGACGTCCAGGCGCTGCTGTCGCTCGACGATGGTCAGTCCTGCAGGTCGGCGCAAGCCATCGGGGAACACAAACTCGCCGACGTACGGCAGCGGATCAAGACACTTCAGGCGCTCGAATCGGCGCTGCAGCAACTGGTCAGTCAGTGCGCGACCTCGCGGCGAAAGGTCAGCTGTCCGTTGATCGGGGCGCTCATGCAGGTGGAAGACACTGCTGGGGCCCGATCGCGGCCATCGTTTCCACCTCGTTCTCGACGCTCGCAGCCGATCGCGACAGCAGCTATTGGCTGCACTCCAGACTCGGCCACCTGAAGCAGCAGCGCCCGGCCTCCGATGCCGGGTCGGCGAGCGCGATGCCGCCTGCCGAACCGGCGAGCGCGATACCGGATGCCGACCGGTGCAAGCCCAGGTACTGGCTGCTCCCCAAGGGCGACCTGCGGTGCATCGTGCCGAAAGACTGCCGGTAACAAGGCCGTTGCCCGGGCGCCTTGTGTTCGATGCGACGTGGCGCAAGACGAATTGGCCATGTTCATCCCCGAGCGCCCGTCGACCCCGAGGGAATCACCAGGCCGACACGGTTGTTGTTGTCGGCATGGTCGGCAAACACGGTTCCCCCGTGCATCCGTGCAATGGCCGCAACGATCGTCAGCCCCAGGCCGTGGCTTTCGCCGGCACGCGCTCGGGCATCGTCGCCACGGAAGAAGCGGTCGAACATGCGTGCCCGGATGTGATCGGGGATGGGGGGCCCCGGGTTCTCGACTGACAGGCGCACGCGGGCGCCCTGCGCCTCGATCCGGACGACGATGCACTGCCCGCGATCGGTATGCCGGATCGCGTTGACCAGCAGGTTGACGAGCGCCCGTTGCATCAGCGCGGCGTTGCAATCGAGCACCGCTGCGCCGACCCGCGTGGCTGTGAGCCCGGCATCGTCGAGCAGCGGTTGGCAGTACTTCAAGGTCCGGTCGGCCTCGGCGGCCAGGTCGACCGGCGTCAGCCCGCTCGCACGATTGCCCTGGTCGGCGCGCGCCAGGAACAGCATGTCGTTGACGAGTTGGCTCATCTGCTGCAACTCTTCGAGATTGGAGCCGATGGCCTCCTTCAGTTCGGACGCCGTGCGCGGGCCGCTCAGCATCAACTGGCTGCCGGTGACCAGAGTCGCCAACGGTGTCCGAAGTTCGTGCGCGACGTTGGCGCTGAACGCCTCCATCTGCCGGTAGGCCGCTTCGAGGCGGTCGAGCACGGCGTTGAACGCCTCGACCAGCCCGTCCAGTTCGGTGGCGTTGTGATGGTCGAGAAGCCGCATGTCCAACGAGTGCGCCGTAATGCGGCTCGCCTGTTGCGACAGGCGCTTCACCGGCGCGAGCCCGCGCCAGGTGGCCATGGCGCTCAGCGCCACGGTCAGCGCCACGCCAAGGGCGCAGATGCCCACCAGGGCATTGCGATGGCGCCACAGCAGGTCGTCGCGCGGGCGCATGTCCAGGCCCAGAACGATCATCCCGCCCGGCCACGGCGAGTCGGTTCCCAGCCTCCCGTGAAGCGTCTCGAAAGGCGTCCCGTCGGCGCTCACGGCCAAGCCGAAACCATCGGCATCGGCGGCGCCATCGACCGGCAATCCGGTGCCGCGGTAGACGTCACTGGCATCGGATGCCCGCACGCGGATCGACAGGCGCTTGTGGCCAATCAACAGATCATCGAAATGATGGCGCAGTGCCGCAAGATCGCGCTCGCGTGCGAACTCGTCGATGAAGTGCCGAACCACGCCCACCTTGCCGCGAAGTTCCTGGCAATCGGCCTGCTGGAGTTGGCCGGCCAAGGTTCGCTGCAGCAGCAAGCCAGCGGCAGTGAACATCAGCACGGAGATCAGTCCCAGGCCAAGCGTCAGGCGGACCGCGATCGATCCCGGGTACAGCATCAAGGCGGCACGTCCTCTTGCGGTTCGCGGCGTTCGAGCACGTATCCCATGCCACGCACGGTGTGCAGCAGCTTTTCGGCAAACGGATCGTCGAGTTTCGCCCGCAGGCGCCTTACGGCTACCTCGACTACGTTGGAGTCGCTGTCGAAGTTCATGTCCCAGATCTGTTCCGTCAGTTCGGTGCGCGAGAGCACGACACCGCGATGCTGCAGCAGCACCGATAGCAGCGTGAACTCCTGGGCGGTCAGATCCAGTCGCTGGCCGGCACGCTGGGCGCGGCGCCTGACGGGGTCCAGTTCGAGGTCACCCAAGGTCATCGGTCCGCTCTCGACGGCACCGGTGCCGCCGCGCCGCGCCACCGCATGGATGCGTGCCAGCAGTTCCGTGAAAGCGAACGGCTTCACTACGTAGTCGTCCGCTCCGGCCTCCAGGCCGCGCACCCGGTCTTCCACGCTGTCCCGGGCAGTGAGCATGATCACCGGCGTGCGCTTGTGCTTTCTCAGTGCGCGCAGCACGTCGAAGCCGTCGATCCCCGGCAGCATGGCATCCAGCACGATCAGCTCGTAGTCGCCCTCCAGCGCCAGGTGCTGTCCGTCGATGCCGTCGCGCGCGACGTCCACCACATTGCCCCGCTCGGTCAAGCCGCGCCTCAAGTACTCGGCCAGCTTGTGCTGGTCCTCGACGACCAGGATGCGCATGAACGGATTCTCAGGCCGCGAGTGCCAACTGCAGTGGGTGTTTGGCTCGCAATGCCCATTTGGCCCCTTGACGAAGGGCTTCGAGCGTCTTCGAGTTGGCTTGCGCGAAGAACATGTCCTCGTCGATGTGGTGCTGGGCGAACACGCGCCGCTGCTGCAGCGAGCGGCGGCGCCAGTCACCTTCGAACACGCTGCCATTGCGCCGCGCTTCCTCGAAGAACAGCGCGGCGCGGTGCAGGTTGTCCAGCGCCGCCGCAGACACGGCGGGCACGGCCCGGGGCGCCGACAGCTTGCTCAGCGCAATGAACGGGTTCTTGCCGACGACGAGCCCCCAGGATCGCTTGCCTTCACTCGGGTCGGTGCACAGCGCTTCGAGCCTCGTCAGGCCGAAGTCGCGCGACAGGCGCAGCCTGATCGCCAGCCACGGGTCGGTGCGGCGAACCGATTCGATCGCGTGCTCGGCCTGGTCGTTCTCGCCCGGCAAGGACAGCACGAGGGACTTCAGCAGCCTCGCGGCGATCGCATCGCCTTGCCTGGCCGATTCGTACAACCAATGAATGCCGTGCTCTGAATCCTTCAGATCGGCGCTGGATCGAAGGATGAGCGCGCCCAGCCTGCGCTGCGCTTCGGCATCGCCCAGAGTCGCCGCCTTTTCGAGGAAGAAGCGCGCCATCTGCGGGTTGGCGACGCTGCATCGATGATCGGCGTGCACTTTGTACAGATGCATCCATGCGCCACGGCAACCGCCATCGGCGGCGCGCAGCAGCAAGGCAGCTCCCTTGCGCAGGTTGCTTCCGGTGACGAGCGATTGCGGCGCCAAAGATTCACAGTTGATGCTGCACAGGGCACGACCCATCACGTAGTCGGCCGCGGGATCACCATCGCTCGCGATCATGTCCAGGCAGGCTTCCACATATTCGGCATCGATTCCGGGCGAGGCTTGCGCATTCGACTCGGCCAGATGCACTGCCTGGACGACCAGTCGTGCCAGCGAAGGCGTCAAGCGCGGCGACACCGCCAATGCGACACGCAGGCAGTGAGCCAGCCGATCCAGGTCGCCCTCTTCGGCCAGCGCCGTGGCTGCGAGCGTGGCGACCCCTTCGATGTCGACGGTGCCGCCGCGAGACAGCGCGCGCGCCAGCTCGAGCACACCGTCTTCATTCGAACTGCCGCCCAAGGCAGCACCGGCACGACGCGCAAGCGCGTGGCCGCCGTGGGCAGCCATGTCGAGCCAGCGTGCGCAGGCATCTACCTGTCCATGCCGCAGGCACAGCCACAGCGCCAGTTTGAATTGAGCCACTGCGTTGCCGCTCTTGGCGGCGCGCAGCAGCGCAGACTCTTGATGGAACGACACGATTTCTTGCAGCGTCAGGCACTCGCACAAGATCGTTGCCGCCTTGTCGATGTTGCTCAGGCTGGCATGTGTGAGGTATTCGATGCCCGTGCCGACATGGCGGGTGAAGCCTTCGATGCCCAGCAGATAGCGACGCCCGACTTCGCACCTCGCGACCGGGTCATGCCTGGCCTGTGCCAGCAGGAGGATGTTGAGGCGACGCATGGCTGCTCCGGTGTGTGTTGCGCTGCTGGCACGAGCCCATCCGGAACCCGGTGAGGAACATCGCGCGCCAGTCATCGATTGCGCGCTGCGACGATAGAAATCGCTTCATGACGGCGGGCTTGCCGGCACATGACGAACCCGATATGTGCCGGCCGCTGCGGCATCGCACCGTGCGCGAGGCGTCTTCCCGATCGCGCGATTCCACGGCACGGCTGCTCGTGGTGTTGGACAAACGCGCCGTGCCGGTTCGGTGGGGGCGGCGCATGCGCTCGCCGACGGGTTGTCGCACACCGGGTGAATTCATCGCCCGCGATGCCTAGTCTCCGGCGTGACCTCGGTCCAACGCACGCCGTCGAGGCGTGACTTGCCTTTCTAACCATTTCTAACCCTGGAGATCGTCGCAATGAAGAAGTCCCTGCTCGTCCTGGCCGTGGCCGTGCTTGCCGCCGGAACTGCTGCCGCCCAGTCATCGGTGACGCTGTTCGGTATCGTCGACGCGGCAGTGCGGCAGGTGAAGAATGGCGGTGCCGGCTCGCAGAAACAGCTTGCCTCGGGAGCTGGTTCGACGAGCCGCTTCGGCATGCGAGGCGTGGAAGACCTGGGAGGCGGCATGCGCGCAGGCTTCCACCTCGAGGCTGGCATCGCTGCCGACACCGGCACCCCCGACGCCAAGTTCTGGGGCCGCCGGTCCACCGTCAGCTTGTTCAGCCGCTTCGGTGAAATCCGCCTGGGCCGGGACTACGTGCCGAGTTTCTGGAACACCGTCGCCGACCCGTTCGGCCTGGTCGGCGTGGGTTCGATCGGCAGTGCGTTCACCTACGGCACCGGCTCCAACCTCGGCAGCACGGCGACGACGGTGCTGCGCGCCGACAACGCGATCAGCTACTTCCTGCCGGCCATGGGTGGCCTCTATGGCCAGGCCACGGTGGCTGCAGGCGAAGGCGTGGCCGGCAACCAGTACCGTGGCGCGCGGCTGGGCTACGCCGCCGGGCCGATCGACGTGGCCTTCGGCTGGGGCAACACCGACACCGGCTCCACGCCCGACTTCAAGCAGTACAACGTGCTGTTCGAATACAACTTCGGCTTCGCGAAGCTGCACACCTTGTACGACGTGAGGAAGTGGAATCCACGTGAAGAGAAGGTCGTGATGGTCGGTGCATCGGTTCCATTGAGCGAACTCGGTTCGATGCGCTTTGCCTATTCCCGGGCCGACCGCTCGGGCGGTGCGGTGGGATCCGGCTTCGGCAAAGCCGACGACGCGCGGCTGATGGCCGTGGCCTACCAGTACATTCTGTCCAAGCGCACGCTCTGGTACACGACCTATGCGCGCTTGAGCAACAAGGGCGCACGCACGAGCACGGTGAGCAGTTCGGGCCCGCTCGCCGGCATGCTCGGCGGCCAGACATCGACCGGTCTCGAGATCGGCATGACGCACCGGTTCTGAGCGCCCCGTCGAGGTGACAGGGCCGTCATCAGGTCGCAAGGCTCCTGTCGGTCTTGATCTCCTAGAGTGATGTGGCGGTGCAAACAATGCACCGCCGGCACGGGTACCCGCGGTCCCGCGTCACTCAGGAGTTCGATCATGAAAACGCGCTCGTCCATTCTTCTCTCGTCCTGCGCCGTTGCGCTGCCCGCATTCGCCACTTCCGGATTCACGCCGGGCAGTGGCGAGGAAAGCGGCAGCTACCACGCCATGCCTTCGACCCAGACGCGCGTCCAGGTGCTCGCCGAGCTTGCCGATTGGCGGCGCAACCCCGTCACCTCCGATGGCTGGCGGCAAGTCGAAGGCGATGGTGGCTGGTTGTACGTCGGGCGAAGCGGCGCCGGCGCGAGCCGAGCGCAAGTCTTGCGAGAGCTCGCAGACTTCCGCCGCAACCCGGTACAGGCCGATGGCTGGGCATTCGTCGGCGGCGAAATGGGTTGGACCTATTCCGCAGACGCAAGCCACAAGGACGCTTCGTCGGCCCAGGCCCGTGCGCGGCGGGTCGAGTCCGCTCGCTCCGCCCAACGCTGACGCCGCACGGCCCAGCGGAATGCCCACCACGTTGTAGACGAAGGCCCGGTGTGCGGACCTGATCCGTCACGGCTTGTGGCCGCCAAGGCCATTGCCGGTGAGATGCAGAACCACAAATACCAGGCCCAACGCGATGGCGATGGCCTTGAACACCGTCAGCCATCGCGGTGTGCTGATGGGCAAACTGCGACCGCACCACGCTGGCGTCGTCGGGGCCGCGTTGATCATGCTGCTTGCGCGCTCCGTACGGGGTCATGCCCTGCGGCTTGTACATCGCCAGCGTCGTGGCGATCAACAACACCGGCAGCGCAGCCCCGGCATCGGCCACGAGCTGAATTCGCAGCCCGAAGGACGCGACCGCGCCCATCCAGCCGACCGATGATGTGACATGCGCGGTGAGCGCGACCTGCGAAGGCGGGGTGTCATGGTCATCGTCTGCAGCACTCGTCAGGTAGTTTGCATGGGCGGATCGAGGATACCGTCTGCAAGCTCCAGCATCAGCGCTGCAGCTTGACCAAGATCGTGGCGGCAGCGGCGGATTTGTTGCTCCACATCCAGCAGTAGTCCTGATCGATCTTCGTGGCGAGGGTGCCCTTGGCGGTGGTGACGGCGGCCAGCTTCGACGCAAACACCACGTCCTTGCCGACGTGGTAGTGCACATTGAAATCCAGCGGCGTGCCGGACTTGAAATCCCAGCGCACCTTCAGGCCAGCGGGCAGCTTGCCGCAGACTTCGGCGAACTTGGCCGGCGCCACGCTCACGCGGCGTTCGAAACGCCCACTGCCATCCCACGCGATGTCCACGATGTCCGCCCAGGCGCCAGTGGCCATGGCCGCCAGCGTCAGGCCCACCGCCGGGCGGCGTCCAAAGCGGGTTGCGGGTCGAAATTCGTTCATGGGGTTGCTCCTCTCGAACGCAATGCATTGGCAATCACTGATGATTGCCGCTTCAGCGCAATTCGCTGCCGCAGCGCAGCAGCTCCGATGCAGTCTCAGTGGCAAGGCGCCAGCCGGTCCACAGCAACGCGATCCCGACAGCCGACACAAAGAGGCAGGGCGCAAGCGTCAATCCGCTGCGGTGCGCTTCCATCGAGAGGACGGCACCGCCGAGGACGCACATCCACAGCCGAAGTTCCTCGACAGATTCTTCGCGGCTGCTTCTGGCCAGGCAACACCACGCAGCGCCGGCAATCAGCATCAGCAGCGACGCCGCAGGATGCATGGCCGCCGGGCGCCACCATCCCAGCCACGCAGCAGCAATGCCGGACATCAGTGCGATACCAGCGCCACCCGTCAGCACGCCCGCGGACAGCGCGTTGATGGCAACCGCCAGTGCTCGCCACGGCGCACCACGGTCCATGCGCAGCAAGAAGAAGCGATACGCCAGCACCACGCTCGTGGCGAGCAACAAACAATCGCGCCACGCCCACGCGGCGCAGGCCATGGCCACCACCAGGCAGGTGCCGGCTGTGTCCGCCAGGCGACGCGGCGTCATGGCGCAGCGCCCGCGTTCAGTGTGCCTGCTGGATTTCAGTCACGGTGAACTTGCCGCCATCGTTGATGGCCTTGAACTTCACCTTGTCGCCGGCCTTGAGTTTTTCCAGCATGGCCTTGTCCTTGACGACGAAGACCATCGTCATACCGGGCATTTCCAGGCTCTTGATCTCAGCGTGTTTGAGAGTGACTTTGCCGCCCTCCATGTCGATCTTGCGCACTTCGCCATCGGTCATGTCGGCGGCCGCGGCCGTCGCGCCCGCGGCGAGTTTGTGCTTGCCGTGATCTTTATCGGCGAGCGCTGGCAGGGGCGAGAGCAGCGCAAGAGTAGAGACGGCGAGCAGAATCTTCAGACAGGTCTTCATGATTTGGTTCCTGGTCAGCAAGGGGTGAGAGTTGTGGGTGTCGAGACGCTCAGTTCTTGTGGTCGGAGTGGCCATCGTTGTTTTTGCTGCCGGCAGATGCCAGCACCTTCAGCTTGCCCACCATGCCGGCCTGGTAGTGGCCGGCAATGAGGCAGGCGAAGTCGAATTCGCCGGCGCGGTTGAAGTTCCAGATGATCTCGCCGGTCTTGCCGGGAGCGACATGCGCCATGTAAGGCTCGTCGTGCTCCATGGTCGGGAACTTGATCATCAGCGCGGCGTGTTCTTCGTTTTCCTTCTTCGTGCCGATGACGAACTCGTGCATGACTTTGCCGGTGTTCCTGGCGGTGAATCGCACCGTCTCGCCATGCATGACCTCGATGCGGTCCGGCGAGAAGCGCATCGTGTCGAGCATCTTGATTGTTATGGTTCGCTTGACCGCTTTCGCATCGCCGGCGATGCCCCAGTCTTTCTGTTCCTTCTTGACGGGGCCGGTCGCTTTGGGGTGCTTCGTGCCGCTGTGGGACCGAGCGGCGTTGCTCAACAGACCGGCGGCCAGGCCACCGAGGATCAGGGTTCGTTTTCGTGATTGCATGGAGTTGCCTTTCGTGAAGCCGCGCCTGGCGCGGGATGTGGGAACGGGTGGTCGATGAATCGGCTTGTCAGCCTGTCGGTCGTGCGCCAGGCAAGTTGCCCACGGCGATGTAGGCGCTGCCCCAAAGGGCTGAATGCACCACGCGCAGCCGGGCACCGCGCTCTTCGAGCAATTGCCAAGGGCGCCGCAAATGGCGGAAGGTGGTCAGGTAGTGGCGGGCGCGGTACAGATTGACGATGTTGACCGGCCATCCCCACAGCCAGGGCAGTGTCTTCATTCCGAGCAAAACGATCCGGGCGCCTGGCTTCGCGGACTCGATCAAGCGGTCCAGCGCCGGCGGCGACTGCAGCACGTCGTGCGTGTAGCACAGCAGCAGTGCCTCGGCCTGCCGGTTGACGCGCAGTGTTTCGACGGCGGCTTCGATCACCTCGACCGAGGCGCAGAATTCTGCAGTGTCGACGCGCCGGCGGGCCAGCGCCGCCATCTCTGGGCTGAACTCGATGCCGACGACTCTGCCGGTGGGCCCGACCGCGGATGCAAGCATGGGCAACGTCGGGCCCGTGCCGCAGGCGACATCGAACACGGTTTCTCCCTGGCGCAGCGCAAGTTCGCGGACGGCCCGTTGTCTCAGCGGCTCGATTCGCGCGCAGGTGCTCTCGTACCCCGGGGCCAGCCGGCGATAGTTCTCCAGCGCTCGCGCGGCATCGGGACGCGCCTTCAGGTTCTCCAGAAGCGAAACGCCTACCAGGAAATGTGGCTTTGCCACTTTCCTCGACTCCCTCGGGGGGTGGACGACCTGCGTCGTCGGCGTGGGGTGGCTCACGATCGCACCATTCAATGCTCGTGCCGGCCGTGAACCGAATGGGTTTTCATGGTTGGTTCGCTTTCATCGGATGAAGAAGAGTCAGTGGCTGGAGTGGCCGCCTGCGGGTTTGCGGACCTTGACTTCGGTGTCGGTCTTGGGCCGCGCCAGCGGTGGCATCGAGCCGCTGCCTTCGGACTTGAAGCGCGCCGGGTCGGGCAGCGCGCCGGTGAACTCGTAGGCCACCGTGCCGGGCGGATGCTTGTACCAGCCAGGGTCCTTGTAGTCGCCCGCCGGCTGGTCCTTGCGCACCTTGACGACACTGAACATGCCGCCCATGCCGACCGCGCCGTAAGGCCCGGTGCCGGTCATCATGGCCGCGGTGTTGTCGGGCAGCGGCATCTCCATCTCGGTCATGTCCTTCATGCCGCGCTCGGCCATCACCATGTAGTCGGGGATCAGCTTGGTGATCTGCTTGACCACGCCGCGGTGATCGACGCCGATCATGGTCGGCACATCGTGGCCCATCGCGTTCATCGTGTGGTGGCTCTTGTGGCAATGGAAGGCCCAGTCGCCCTCTTCGTCAGCCAGAAAATCGATCTGCCGCATCTGGCCCACCGCCACATCGGTGGTCACTTCGTACTGGCGGCTCGTCTTCGGGGTCGGCCCGCCGTCGGTACCCGTGACCAGGAACTCGTGGCCGTGCAGGTGGATCGGGTGGTTGGTCATCGTCAGGTTGCCGATGCGGATGCGCACCTTGTCGTTCTTCCTCACCACCAGTGGGTCGATGCCCGGGAAGATGCGGCTGTTCCAGCTCCA
>JANNQO010000305.1:0-7535 GCA_031400795.1 Rubrivivax sp.
CGGCGCGCCGATCGAGCCGGTGGCACCGACGATCGGCACCGGGCTGTAGACGTACATGAAGCGCCAGGCCTTGTCGGCCGCCAGTTCGTCGAGGTGCATGTTCTCCTGGTTCACGATGCCATGGCGCGTGAGCAGGTGCGAATGGATGCAGAAGGCGCAGCCGGGCTCCTTGTTGGGGGATGACCTCGGTCGCCCAGGTGTCGGCGCCGACCACGCCGGTCTGCACCACGTCGGACGCGCTGACCAAGGCTGGGTTACGCCGCAGTGCAAATCGGCAAGATCAATGTCGACGAGTTCTCGACATACGTACGTACGTTGCGGTCGAGCGCGGCGCGGCGAAAGAGGCGCAACGCAGGCTGTCGTCGGCAAAGGTCAAGGGGCGTGCGGTGAAGGTGCGTCTGCTCGAAGGCTGAGCCCGCACACTACTTCAAAGGCCTGATGGTCGTGACGCCGCGGTCGGGGCGCTGACCGCGAGGGCGCGGCGCCTCACTCCAGCTTGATGTTCGCGTCCTTGACCAGCTTCGACCAGCGCGCCCCTTCGTCGGCGAGAAAGCGGGTGAACTCAGCCGGCGATCCGCCTTCGGGGAAGGCATAAGCCCGACGCAATCTCTCGATGACTTCCGGCGACTTCAGCGCGGCGTTGATTTCCTGGTTGAAGCGCATCACCACGCTGGCCGGCGTACCGGCCGGTGCGACGATGCCGAACCAGCCGGAGCCGCCGAGCACATCGCCGAAGCCGCCTTCGGCCAGCGTGGGCACGGTGGGCACGTCGTCCAGGCGTGTGTTCGATGTGACGGCGATCGCCTTGAGCTTGCCGCCCTTCACATGCTGCACCAGCAGCGCAGGGGCGCCGATGAAGAGCTGGATCTGGCCACCGATGACGTCGGTGATCGCCGGCGGTTGGCCCTTGTAGGGCACCGAGGTGATCTGCAGGCCACGGCTGTGCTTCAGGAACTCCACCGGCAGGTGGTTGGTCGAGCCCACACCGGAGTGCGCGTAGTTCAGCTTGCCCGGCGACTTGCGCGCCAGCTCGACCAGCTCGGCCATCGTCGAAGCCGGCAAGTCCGGCGGCACCACCGCGATGTTGGGCGCCGTGGCGAACAAACCGACGGCGACAAAGTCGCGGCGAAGGTCGTACTTGAAGTTCGGGTTGATCAAGGGGCCGACTGACCCCGTGATGCTGGCGACCAGGAAGGTGTAGCCGTCGGGCGGCGCATTGGCGACGATGTCGGTGCCCAGCAGCGCGCCCGCGCCCGGCTTGGCGTCGATGATGATCGGCGTGCCCCAGTTCGCCGCCACCTTGTCCATCACTGCCCGCGCCAGGATGTCCACGATGCCGCCGGCCGGGAAGGGCACGACGACCCTGACCGGTTTGGCGGGATAGTTCTGCGCCCACACGTTGGCGCTGGCCAGCATCGACGCGCATGTCAACAGGGCAGCGGTCAGCTTCAGGGATCGGGTCGGATTCATGGCATCTCCAGGATGGGGACCAAACGGTCAGGACTTGCCGGTTGACTTGCCAGTTGGGCGCGGTGTGTCCGGTGGCACCGTCGGCACGAACGGGTAACGCGCCTTGGCCTTGGTGGCCGTGGTGCTGGTGGTGGACACGCTGCGCACGTACTGCTTGGCCGCGTCCTTGCGAACCTGGAAGTCCCAGGGCGTGTACGTGCCCTGGGTCAGCGTGGCGTGCAGGAAAAGACGCCGGCGCTGGCTGGCCAGCACCTGCTGCTTGATCTGCGCGGGCTTGAAGCGCTGCTCGATCTGTTCGACGAAGCGCTGCGCCACCGGCGCGAAGGCCGCCTCCGTGCACAGGTTGCGAAGTTCCGACGGGTCTTGCTGCAGGTCGAACAGCATGCCCGGGTCGCCCTCGCAGTAGACGTATTTGTAGCGGCCCTGGCGCAGGATCAGCGCCGGCGCAAACACGCCTTCGCCGGTGAACTCGATCAAGGCCTCGTCGGCCCAGTCGGGGTCGCTGCCGTGCAGCAGCGCACTCAAGGTGTGGCCGTCGCAGTGATCGGCCAGTGCGGGCGGCTTGCCGTCGCTCGCCAGGTCGACCAGCGTGGGCAGCAGGTCGACCAGCGAACAGTTCGCGCCAACCCGCTGCCCGACCTTCGCACCCGGGGCCTGGATGATCAGCGGCACCTTCACCGAGGGCTCGTAGGGGTTGAACTTGAACCACATGCCACGCTCGCCGAGCATCTCGCCGTGGTCGGCGGTGAACACGATGACCGTATTGTCCGCGGCACCCGTCTTCTCCAGCGCTTCGAGCAGCAGGCCGACCTTGTGGTCGACGTAGCTGACCATGCCGTAGTAGGCGTGCCGGGCCGACAGGATCATCTGATCCGTCACCCGGTGCTCGTCCTGGCGGATCAACTTGTAGTAGCGCTGGCTCCAGGGGTCGCGTTGTTCGTACGGGATGAACGGCACCGCCGGCATCTCGATCTTCGCGTGCTCGTACAGGTCCCAGAACTCGCGCGAGATCGTGAACGGGTTGTGCGGATGGGTGAACGAGGCCACCAGCAGGAAGGGTTTGCGCTCGGGGCGCCGCGCATGGTCGTACAGCCATTGCACCGACTGGTAGGCGACGTCGTCGTCGTAGTCCATCTGCAGCGAGCGCACGCACAGCCCCGACTCGACGATGCCGCGCATGCTCATCTGGCTGGGCGCATAGGGCTCGATGCGGCGCTCCCAGTCAGCAGTCCAACCAAAGTCCGAGGGGTAGATGTCGGTCGTGACGCGTTCTTCGAAACCATGCAGCTGGTCCGGGCCGACGAAATGCATCTTGCCGGCCAGGCAGGTGCTGTAGCCGAGCGCGCGCAGATAGTGCGCGAAGGTGGGCACCGAGGCCGGCAGTTCGGCCGCGTTGTCGAACGCGCCGATGCGCGACGACGATTGCCCGGCCATCATCGCGAAGCGCGACGACGCGCAGATCGGGTTGGGGCTGTAGGCGTTCTCGAACACCGTGCCGCGCGCTGCGATGCGCTCCAGGTTCGGGGTCTTGACGAGTTTGTGGCCGTAGGCGGCCAGCGCGCTGGCCGCCAGTTGGTCGGCCATGATGAACAGGATGTTCGGGCTCTTCATGTCAACTCCTCCAACATGCGCAGCACCGGCTCGCGGGTGCCCGGGTCGACACGCTCGTGCCGGGGCGGGGCCTTCTTCAGATACTCGGCGGGCATGTGGCTTCCGATGCAATGGAGCGAAACCGTTTGCACAACGGCGGTCGTTGAACCTAACCTGAGGACTCCGGGCGCGGCATGGCCAGATTCGAACTTTGTTTAAGTCCAGTTGCGAGCCGGATCGAGGAAGGCGCGTGCGGGCTCAGCGGGCTGCTGTAGGTTCCCCCAAACCGGTGCCGCCGAGCGACCGTGGCGCGCCTGCACGGGCCTTCACGCGCGGCGAAAGCCGCCTTCGCCGCAAACCGTTCACGCCCAGGCCACCGCGGGAGCCGCCGGCGTGTCGGCCAGGTCGTCGATGCGCAGCGCCGAAAAGCCGGCGCGGCAATCGGCCAGGCGGGCCGCCAGATCGTCCAACAACGCCAGCGTGTCGCGGTGCGCCGCGGTCCAGCGCGCCGCCTGCAACGGCGGCAGCCACAGCCGCCCGGCCAGGCGTGCTTGCAGCCGCGCGAAATCGAGTTGCAGCGGCTCGCGCGCGGCGTCCAGCACCGCCAGCACCTCGTCGAGCTGCGCCAGCCGCGCCGCGATGTGCACGCTGCTGAAGCGCCGCCGCGCCAGCTGCTCGAGCTTGGCCGAGCGCAGTCGCAGCAGGCCCGAAGTCTCTTGTGCGCCGCCGATCGCGCGCGCCAGCGCGAGCTTGCCGCTGCCGCCAGGGCTGTCATCGGCAGGCAAGGATTCTTCGATGCGCAGCTGTGCCTGGAAAGCCGCCACCGCGGCGCCCAACCAGGGCAGCGGCTGCGGCACCGCCTGCACGATGCGGGCGTCGAACCAGGCCTGCAGCGCCACCACCTGCGCGGCGTGGCTGCACACCACGTAAGGCGCGAGCCACAGGTCCAGGGCGTCGACTTCGGCGCGGCCGTCGCTGGCGGCCTGCACGCGCAGCCGCGCGACGATCTGCCGCCAGCGCCGGTCGGACACCGCCCGATCCTGCGTCGCCGCCTCGGCTCGCAGCGCGGCCAGCGTGCGCAGCACATCCTCGCCCAGCACAATGCCCGCGGCGTGTTCGGCCAGCGCCTGCAAGGCCGGTGCGCTGATCGGCACGGTGGCCATGGCCGGCGCTGCATCGCGCAAGCTCAGCAAGGCCATGAACGACTCGTCGCCCACCGCGGCGATCGGCACGCGCACCAGGAAGCGGTCGTGAAACGCGAGCAGCGACTCGTCGGCCGGCACCTCGTTGCTGGCGCCCACCAGCGTGACCAGCGGCGTGCCCTGGCGGCCGGCACCGTTGTCGAACTCGCGCTCGTTGAGCAGCGTGAGCAGCGTGTTCAGGATCGCCGAGTTGGCCTTGAACACTTCGTCGAGAAAAGCCACGCCGGCGGTGGGCAGGTAGCCGTCGATCAAGCGTTCGTAGCGATCCGCCTCGAGCGCCTTCAGCGACAGCGGGCCGAACAACTCCTCGGGCGTGGAGAAGCGCGTCAGCAGCCGTTCGAAGTAGCGCAGGCCGGCGAAGGCCTTGTGCAAGCGGCGCGCGAGTTCGCTCTTCGCGGTGCCGGGCGGCCCGATCAGCAGCACATGCTCGCGCGCCAGCGCCGCCAGCAGCAGCAGCCGCACGGCCGTGCCGCGTTCGAGCAGACCGCCTTCGAGGGCCGACAAATGAGCTTGCAGCTGGTCTCGGGTGGGCAGTGGCATGAAGTGATTCTCAAGCCATCAAGTTGCGCAACGTTTGCAAGGTATCAGCCTCGTACAGCGCCTTGTCGGGGCGCTGGCGCAGCATTCTCGGGAACCTGACCGCGATGCCGCTCTTGTGCCGCGCGCTGGCCTGGATGCCCTCGAAGCCGAGTTCGAATACGAGCGTCGGACGCAGGCTGCGCACCGGGCCGAACTTCTCCAGCGTGGTCTCGCGCACGACGCGGCTCACCGCGGCGAACTCGTCGTCGCTGAGGCCCGAGTAGGCCTTGGCGAAAGGCACGAGTTGCAGCGCGCCGCTGGCCGCTGGTTCGCGCCGCGCGATCGCCTCGACCACTGCTCGCGCTTCGTCGGCGTTGTGCGGTGTGCGGCTCCACACCGCGAAGGTGTAGTCGGTGTAGACGCCGGCGCGCCGGCCGTGGCCGGCCTGCGCGTAGATCAGCACGCAGTCCACCGTAAGCGGGTCGACTTTCCACTTCCACCACACGCCGTCGGCCTTGGTGCGGCCGCTGCCGTAGCGCGCGCCGAGGTGCTTGAGCATGAAGCCTTCGACACCGCGCTCGCGTGCACTGCGCTGCAAGGCCGCGAAGGCCGGCCAATCGGGTGCCTCGACGCGCGGCGAGACCTCGAACGGGCCTCCGGCGAGCAGTGCTTCGAGCCGCGCGCGCCGCTCGCCTTGCGGCTCGTTGCGGTGATCGCGGCCGTCGCTTTCGAGCAGGTCGTAGGCCAGGAAGCGGACCGGCACGTCTTGCAGCACACGCTGGGTCACGATCTTGCGTGTGATGCGTTGTTGCAGGCGCTGGAACGGCGCGGGGTGCGGCGCATCGGGCGGCCAGGCGAGCAGTTCGCCGTCGAGCACGGTGCCTTCGGGCAAGGCCGTGGCCAAGGCCAGCACTTCGGGGAAGCGCTCGGTGATCAGCTCTTCGCCGCGCGACCACAGACTGGTCTGGCCCGCGCGCTTGACGAGCTGGGCGCGGATTCCGTCGTACTTCCACTCGACGATCCAATCGGCCACGTCGCCCAGCGCCTCGGGCGCCGCTTCGAGCGCATGAGCCAGGAAGAAGGGATACGGCTGCCCCGCGGTCGCTGCCGCCGCGCCGTCGCGGCTCACCAGCGCCAGGAAGCGCTCGGCGCTGGGCGTGCTGCGCGCGTCGGTCCAGCCCATCAGCCGCTGCGCGAGCAACTTGGCATCGAGCCCCGACCACTGTGCGAGCGCGCGCTGCACGAGGAGCTTGCTGACGCCAACCCGAAAGCCGCCGCCGATGAGCTTGACGAGCAGGAAGCGGCCCGGCGCGTCGAGCAGCTCGAAAGCCTCGCGAAGGCGCGCGCTCTGTTCGGCCGGCGAAAGGCCGCGCCACGACAGCAGCCGCTCTTCGATCCAGCGCGCCAGGCCCGCATCGTCACCGCCGCGGCCCGGCGGCAGCACCAGCGCGATGGTCTCGGCCAGGTCGCCCACCGCCTGATAACACTCTTCGAACAGCCACTCGTCGATGGCGGCCATTCGCATCGCCACCTGGCGCAGCACGGCCGTGGGCAGCACCTGGCGCGGCTTGCCGCCGGCGAGGAAGTACACCGCCCAGGCGGCATCGTGCGGCGGCGCGGCCTCGAAGTAGCGCTGCAACGCGGCCAGCTTGTCGTTCGTCGCGGTGCTGGCGTCGAGCTCGGCGTAGAGGCGGGCGAAGCGTTGCATCAGTGTCACATCGGGGCTGGCATCATGATGCACAGATGAGCATCCGCAACCTCGAGCACCTGTTCGATCCTTCGTCGGTGGCAGTGATCGGCGCGTCGCCGCGCGAACACAGCGTAGGCGCGATGGTCTGGCGGCGGCTGCGCGAAGGGGGCTTCGAGGGGCCGTGTTTTGCGGTCAACCCGAAACACCAGCGGCTCGATGGCGAACCGGTCTACCGCGACGTGGACGCGCTGCCGCAGGCGCCCGATCTGGCCGTGATCTGCACGCCACCGGCCACGGTGCCGGGGCTCATCGCGGCACTGGCTGCGCGCGGTACCAAAGCGGCCGTGGTGCTGACTGGCGGGCTCGATGCCGGGCAAAAGCAAGCCATGCTCGACGCCGCGCGGCCGGCGCTGATGCGCATCCTCGGGCCCAACGGCCTGGGCCTGCTGGTGCCGCGCAAGCACTTGAATGCGAGCTTCGCACCGGGTGACGCGCAGCCGGGAAGCCTCGCCTTCGTCTCGCAATCGGGGGCGCTGCTGGCGGCGATGATCGACTGGGCGCGCGGGCGCGGCATCGGCTTCTCGCAGATCGTCTCGCTCGGCGAATGTGCCGACGTGGATTTCGGCGACATGCTCGATTTCCTGGCCAGCGACAGCGGCACGCGCGCCATCCTGCTCTACATCGAATCGATCCGCGACGCGCGCAAGTTCATGTCGGCAGCACGTGCCGCGGCGCGCAACAAGCCGGTGCTGGTGGTGAAGTCGGGCCGCTCGGCGATCGGCCGGCAGGCGGCTTCCACCCACAGTGGAACGTTAGCCGGCGAAGACATCGTCTTCGACGCCGCGCTGAAACGCGCCGGCATGCTGCGCGTGGTGAGCCTGCCCGAGCTCTTCGTTGCCGCGCAGGCGCTGGGTCGCTTTCGCGACCAGGCGCCGCTGCGAAGCGGCGATGCGCAGGAACTCGACGCCATCGAACGGCTGACCATCGTCAGCAATGGCGGTGGTGCCGGCGTGATGGCCGCGGATGCCGCCGCGGCGGCGGGGCTGCCGCTGGCGCCGCTGTCA
>JANNQO010000306.1:0-7693 GCA_031400795.1 Rubrivivax sp.
TGTGCCCCGGGGCCCGCCCGTGTCCTCCCATCGCCGCGCCGCCGGCCCGCGGGCCCCCCCGACGAACCCCGAGCCCTCGGCGGGTACCGCTCGACGTGCCCGCCTCGAAGTCAGTTTACGAAGCGCGCTGCGCGCGCGGGCCGGGAATCCTCCGTTCCTCGCCGCCTCAGATGCGCGCCGCTGGCCTGCCCGGGCCGGCTTTGCGGCAACAGTGTTGGCGTGCTCGCAGGTGGCACGCCACCGCTGGTGGTTGGCGCGGCGAGCGGTGCCCGCTGAGGGTGAGTAGAGAGTCGGCGAGAAGCGCAGGCATCGGGCGGAGCGCGCGCAGCGCGCCTCGTCAACTGACTCCCCGGGGAGTGTCTGAGCGCAGAGAGCGCAGCGAACGAAGCGAGTTGCCCCGGGGCCGCCCGATGACGAGCATCGCAGCGCAGTCGGCCCGCAGGGCCGACCGACGAACCCCGAGCCCTCAGCGGGCACCGCTCGCCGCGCCCGCCTCGAACGTCGCACGCCAAAGCGGACGCCCACGAACGGCAGCATCGGGCCGCAAGCCGCCGCACACGAAACCTGTTGACGCTGTTCCATCTCAAGCCTCCTTCGCACGCGGCGCGTGCTGGACACGGATGCGGTAGTGGATCAGCGTGTCGCAGGCCAGCAGCGTGAACAGCAGCAGGCCCTGGAAGACGCCGGTCAGCGATTTCGGCAGGCCCATGCGCGACTGCGCGAGTTCGCCGCCGATGTAGAACATGCTCATCAGCACGCCCGAGAAGACGATGCCCACCGGGTGCAGGCGGCCGACGTAGGCCACGATGATGGCGGCGAAGCCATAGCCGGCCGGCACGTAGGGCGTCAGCTGGCCCAGCGGCCCGGCGGCTTCGAGCCCGCCGGCCAGGCCGGCCATGCCGCCTGACAGCAGCAGCGCCGTCCAGAGTGCGCTGCGCGACGAGAAGCCCGCATAACGCGCCGCCGCCGGCGCCAGCCCACCCACCTGCAGCTGGAAGCCCTTGTAGGTGCGGAACAGGAAGACCCAGAAGCCCAGCACCGCGACCGCGGCGATGACGACGCCGATGTTCGCGCGCAGCCCGTCCACCAGCCGCGGCACCTTGGTCACGGCGTCGAAGGTGATGGTCTGCGGGAAGTTGTAGCCCTTGGGGTCTTTCCAGGGCCCGTAGACGAGGTAGCTGAGCACCATCTCGGCCACGTACACCAGCATCAGGCTGACGAGAATCTCGCTGGCGTTGAAGCGGTCGCGCAGCAGGGCCACGATGGCCGCCCAGAGCATGCCGCCCAGGACACCGGCCACGAGCACGGCAACGACGATCCAGCGCCCGGTGCCGGGGCCGGCCTGCATCGCCACGTAGCCCGCGGCCAGAGCGCCGGCGACGAACTGCCCCTCGGCGCCGATGTTCCAGACGTTGCTGCGGTAACACACCGCCAGCCCGAGCGCGATCAGGACCAGCGGCGTCGCCTTCACGCTCAGTTCCGACAGCGCGTACAGGCTCTTCACCGGTTCGACGAAAAACACCTGCAGCCCGCGCACCGGATCCTTGCCGAGCAGCACGAAGAGGCCGACGCCGATGACCACCGTGATCGCCAGCGCCAGCACCGGGCTGGCGAAGGACATCCACTGCGACGGCTGCGGCCGCGACTCAAGCTTCAGCATGGTGCGGCTCCTTGGTCCACAGACCGGACATCCACTCGCCGATCTGCTCGATCGTCGCCGCGGCGGTGGGCAGCGAGGGCGACATTCGGCCCTGCGCGATGACGATCAGCCGGTCGCTGATCTCGAACAGCTCGTCGAGCTCCTCGCTTACCACCAGCAGTGCGCAGCTGGCGTCGCGCAGCTTCAGCAGTTCACCGCGGATCAGCGCCGCAGCGCCGACGTCGACGCCCCAGGTCGGCTGGCTGACGATCAGCAGCTTCGGGTCGGCGTCGATCTCGCGGCCGACGATGAACTTCTGCAGGTTGCCGCCCGACAGGCTCTTCGCCGCCGCGCCGGCGCCGCCGGCCTTGACGTTGAAGCGCGCGATGATGTGCTCGGCCAGTTGCTGCACACGCGCCGTCGAGATCCAGCCGCTGTGCGACACCGTCTGCGTGCGCGTGAGCAGCGTGTTCATCGCCAGGCTCAGGGTCGGCACCGCGCCGCGGCCCAGCCGTTCCTCGGGCACGAAGTGCAGGCCTTCGTGGCGGCGGTGCCGCGGCGAGTGCGCGGCGATGTCGCGGCCGAAGAGCGTGATGCTGCCGGCTGGCGCGCGCGTGTCCTCCCCCGACAGCGCCGCCATCAGCTCCTGCTGGCCGTTGCCCGAGACGCCGGCGACGCCGACGATCTCGCCGGCCCGGACGTCGAAGGCGATGTCCTTCAGCGTCGTGCCGAAGGGGTCGCGCTGCGCCAGCGACAAGCCCTTCACCGCCAGCACTACGGCGCCGGCTTTCGAGGCCTGGTGCTGCAGCTGCGGCGGCTCGGCGCCGATCATCAGCCGCGACAGGCTGGCGTTGCTTTCCAGCGTGGGGTCGACCTCGCCCGTCACCTTGCCGCCGCGCAGCACGGTGCAGTGGTGGCACAGGGCGCGGATCTCGTCGAGCTTGTGGCTGATGTAGAGGATGCTGGTGCCGCGCTCGCTCAAGGCGCGCAGCGTGACGAAGAGCTTGTCCACCGCCTGCGGTGTCAGCACCGAGGTCGGTTCGTCCAGGATCAGCAGCTGCGGGTCGGTGAGCAGCGCGCGCACGATCTCCACGCGCTGGCGCTCGCCGACGCTCAAGGAGTGCACCGGGCGCAGCGGGTCGACGTCCAGGCCGTAGGTGTGCGCGACCTCGGTGATGCGGCGTGTCACGTCGGGCAGCGCCATCGCCTTGTCCAGGCCGAGCCAGACGTTCTCGGCCGCGGTCAGGGTGTCGAACAGCGAGAAGTGCTGGTAGACCATGCTGATGCCGAGCGTTCGCGCCTCGGCCGGGCTGCGCACCGTGACGCGCTGGCCGTTCCAGCGGATCTCGCCTTCGTCGGGCTGCACGGCGCCGTAGATGATCTTCATCAGCGTGCTCTTGCCGGCGCCGTTCTCGCCGAGAACGGCGTGGATCTCGCCCGCCTTCACGCGCAGGCTGACGCCGTCGTTGGCGCGCACGGCGGGGTACTGCTTGCTTATGCCAAGTAATTCCAGGCGGAGCATGGCGCGTTCTCCTTCAGGCGGCATGGCGCTGCACACCGGCGGTGTAGCTGGCAACCACGTTGCGTTCGTCGGCCTGCGTCATCCAGGCGAAGACCCGGGCGTGCAAGTCCTGCGCCGGCAGGCCGGGCACGGCACCGCGCGCAACGGCGTCGCGGTGCGCGGCCACCGGCCCGGCGGCCCAGTCCCAGACCACCAGGTCGGCAATGGCGCCGCGGTCGAAGTGGCCGATCTCGTGGCCCAGGCCCAGCGCTTCGGCAGCGCCGCGCGTGGCGGTGTGCAGCGCCGTCCAGGCCGAGAGCCGCGTGCCGCGCAGCATCTGCACCTTGTAGCCTTCGGCGAGCGTGCGTGTCATCGACAGGCTGGTGCCGCCGCCGACGTCGCTGGCCAGGCTGACGCGGTGGCCGGCGTCGACCGCGCCCTGCCAGTCGAACAAGCCGCTGCCCAGGAACAGGTTGCTGCTGGGGCAGAAGGCGATCTGCGCGCCGCTGTCGCGCAGCAGCGCGCGGTCGTCGGCGTCGAGCCAGATGCCGTGCGCGAGCACGGCGCGCGGGTTGAGCAGGCCGTGCCGGTGGTAGACGTCGAGGTAGCTGCGGGCTTGCGGAAAGAGCTGCGCGACCCAGGCCACTTCGTCGGTGTTCTCGGCGACGTGGGTCTGCATGTACAGCCCCGGGTGGCGCGCCAGCAGCTGCCCGGCCATCGCGAGCTGGGCGTCGGTGCTGGTCGCTGCGAAGCGCACCGTCACGGCGTAGGCGGCGCGGCCCTGGCCGTGCCAGCGCTGGACCAGCGCCTCGCAGTCGGCCTGTGCGCCTGCCACGTCGTCGCGCAGGCCGTCGGGCGCATTGCGGTCCATCAGCACCTTGCCCGTGACGATGCGCATGCCACGCCGCGCCGCGGCCGCGAACTGCGCCTCGACCGATGCCTTGTGCACGGTGGGGAACACCACCGCGGCCGTGGTGCCGTGGGCCAGCAGCGCATCGAGAAACAGCGCGGCACCGGCGGCGGCGACCTCGGGGTCGGCGAAGCGGCGCTCGGCCGGGAAGGTGTAGGTGTTGAGCCAGTCGAGCAGGTTCGCGCCGTAGCTCGCAATGACGTCGAGCTGCGGGCAGTGCACGTGGGTGTCAATGAAGCCCGGCATCAGCAGCCGGCCGCGGTGGTCCACGGCCTGCCAGTCGGGGCCGGGCGGCTGGCCGCCGGGCAGCGTGCCGGCGATGTGTTCGCCGTCGATCAGCAGCCAGTGGTCGGGGCGCCAGCGCACACCGTCCATCGCCGTGCTGCCCCAGGCAGGCGCGGCGTTGAAGTCGAGCAGGTCGCCGCGCAGCGCGAATTTCGTCATGCGGCGCGGCGCGGCAACGCGCGTGTGCCGAGCTGGCGCGCGACGTCGCGCACCTGTTCGCGGAACCAGCGCATTGCCGGCGCGGCGTGCGTCAGGTCGTGCCAGAGCTGGTAGTAGTTCAGCGGCGGGAAGCTCACCGGGCAGCGCACCACCTTCACCGGCAAAGCGTCGACGTAGCGGCTGCAGAACAGCCGCCCCGTCGTCAGCACCAGCAAGCTGCCGGCCACCATCAGCGGGATCAGGCTGAAGTGCGAGGCGCGCACCACGATGTCGCGCTCCAGTCCCTGTGCGCCCAGGTGCTCGTCGATCACGCCGGCCGCGCCCGGGTGCGTGGGCATCGGTGCGACATGCTCGCAGGCCAGGTACCTGGCCACCGTAAACGCGCGCGGGTTCTTCGAGGCGGGATGCGTTGCGGCCATCAGGCAGACGATCTCGTCGCTGATCAGCCGCGCCAGGTGCAGCTCGTCCGGCGGGTGCAGCCAGTTGCCGATCACCAGATCGACATCGCCGGTGGCCAGGTGGCGGCGGTAGTCGTAGTCCTGCGACAACGGCATCAGCTCCAGGCGCACGCTCGGGGCGGCGCGCTTCAGGTGCGCCACCAGCGCCGGCAGGAACAGCGGGTCGAGGTAATCGCTGGCGGCGACGCGGAACATCGCCTGGCTGTGCGTGGCATCGAAAGTCGTGGCGCGCATGCGCGAGGAGAACAGCCGTTCGGCCTCGTGCAGCAGGTTGGTGGCGGGGGCGACGAGCTGCAGCGCGCGCTCGGTGGGCTGCATCTGGTGGCCCGAGCGCACCAGCAGCGGGTCGCCGGTCAGCTCGCGCAACCGCTTCAGTTGGGCGCTCACGGCGGGCTGGGTGCTGGCCAGCCGCATCGCGGCACGCGAAACACTGCGTTCGGTGATCAAGGTGTGCAGGACCCGGATGAGGTAGAGGTCGATGGTGTCGAATTCGAGGCGCTTGACCATATGCAACTCCGGATACCAAGTATGCGCCGCGGCGTATACCAGCGGGGACGGACCGCGCTACCTTTCGGGTTAGTCCCGAGCACAAGGCATGACCGGCATGAACACCCGTCCGATCCGTTTTTTCCACCGCGGCGAGTTGGTCGAGGTCGCCGACGCAGCGCCCACCCGCACGGTGCTCGAATGGCTGCGCGAAGAGGCCCACTGCACCGGCACCAAGGAAGGCTGCGCCGAGGGTGATTGCGGCGCGTGCACGGTCGTGGTCGGCCGGCTGGACGAGGCGGACCAGCTCCAGCTCCAGCCCGTCAACGCCTGCATCCAGTTCCTGCCCACGCTGGACGGCAAGGCGCTGTTCACGGTCGAAGACCTCGCCGCCGACGGCCCGCTGCATCCGACACAACAAGCCATGGTCGACTGCCACGGCTCGCAATGCGGCTTCTGCACGCCGGGCATCGTGATGTCGCTGTGGGCCTGCTACCGGCGGCACCAGGATGCCGGCACACGCGCCACGCGTCAGCAGCTTGCAGACGATCTGTCGGGCAACCTGTGCCGCTGCACCGGCTACCGGCCGATCCTGGACGCCGGCGAGCGCATGTTCGATCTGCCCGCGCCTGACTTCGACACCGCGCCGGTGGTGCAGGCTTTGACGGCACTGCGCCGGGATGCACCGCTGTCGAACTGGCGCGGTTTCCACGCGCCGCGCCTGCTTTCCGAGTTCGCCGCGCTGCGCGAAGCCTTGCCGCAGGCGCGCGTGCTCGCCGGCAGCACCGACATCGGGTTGTGGGTGACCAAGCAGTTCAAGCCCTTGCCTGAAATGATCTTCATCGGCGAGGTGGCCGAGTTGCAGCGCATCGAGGTGATCGGCGGCGAACTGCATATCGGTGCCGCGGCGTCGCTGGAAGCTGCCTGGACGGCGCTCGTGCAGCGCTGGCCCGTGCTGCGCGACCTGTGGCTGCGCTTCGCTTCGCTGCCGATCCGCGTTGCCGGCACGATGGGCGGCAACATCGCCAACGGCTCGCCGATCGGCGATTGCGCGCCGGTGTTGATGGCGCTCGGTGCCGATCTGATCCTGGCGCGCGGTGCACGCCAGCGCCGGCTGCCGCTGGGGGCGTTCTATCTCGACTACATGAAAAACGCGCTCGAGCCCGGCGAGTTCGTGCAGGCGATCGTGGTGCCGGCGCCGCGTGCCGACGTCGCGGTGCGCGCCTACAAGATCAGCAAGCGCTTCGATTGCGACATTTCGGCGGTGAGCATGGGGCTGGCCTTGCGCCTGGAAGGCGAGCGGGTGGCCGAGGTGCGCTTCGCCTTTGGCGGCCTGGCCGCGATCGTCAAGCGTGCAGCGCAGACCGAAGCCGCCGTGCTCGGCCAGCCTTGGAGCGAGGCCACGATGCGAGCGGCGATGGCGGCACTCGCCGAGGACTTCAAGCCGCTCACCGACATGCGCGCCTCGGCCGGCTACCGCTTGCAGGTGGCGCAGAACCTGCTGCAGCGTTTCTGGCTCGAGACCCGGCCGCAGGACGCGCTGCCGGAGCGTGCGGTGAGCGTTTTCGCTCGGGAGGTGCTGGTATGAACAAGCCCATCGAACTGCCTGTCACGGCTGCGGTCGTAGGCGCACCGTGCGCGCATGAATCCGCGCACCTGCATGTGCAGGGCAGCGCGCCCTACACCGACGACCTGCCCGAACTCGCCGGCACGCTGCATGCGGCGCTGGGCTTGTCGCCGGTCGCACACGGCACACTGAAGCACCTGGACCTCGATCGCATCCGCGCGATGCCCGGCGTGGTGTGGGTCTTCAGCGCACGCGACATCCCCGGCGTCAACGACTGCGGCTCGCTGGTCAAGGACGATCCGATCCTGGCCGGCGAGGCAGGTGCCACGCTGCGCTACCTCGGCCAGCCGGTCTTCGCGGTGATCGCCACCACCCGCGATGCGGCTCGCCGCGCTGCGGCGCTGGCCAAGGAGATCATCGAGGCCGACCCGCTGCCGCCGATCCTGACCCCGCAGCAGGCCCATGCCGCGCAGCAGTACGTGCTGCCGCCGATGCACCTCGCGCGCGGTGATGCACGACGGGCCATCGACGAAGCACCGCACCGCTTCGAGACCGCACTGGACGTTGGCGGCCAGGAGCAGTTCTATCTCGAAGGGCAGATCTCGTACGCGGTGCCCGCCGAGGACCTGGGCATGAAGGTCTGGTGCTCGACGCAGCACCCCAGCGAGATGCAGCACCTGGTGGCGCA
>JANNQO010000307.1:0-16748 GCA_031400795.1 Rubrivivax sp.
CGGTGACGACGAACACCACGGACACTCGCACGGCCCCGGCCACGGCCACGGCCAAGACCACCCACACGATCACCACGACGACCCCAACCACCGCGCCGCGCTGCTGCATGTGATGGCCGATGCGCTGACCTCGGTACTGGCTTTGCTGGCACTGGCCGGCGGTGCGCTCGCCGGCTGGCGCTGGCTCGACCCCGCGGTGGCGCTGCTGGGCGCGGTGATCATCGCCCAGTGGTCGTTCGGCATGCTGCGCAGCAGTGCGCGGGCGCTGGTGGACGCCACCGCCGACCCCGCACTCGCCGGCGAGATCCGCGCGCTGATCGAATCCGACGGCGACGCGAAGGTCGCCGACCTGCATGTCTGGCAGGTGGGCGGCAGCGCCTGGAGTGCCGCGCTGTCGGTGGTGGCCGACCGCCCGCTGGCCGCCACCGAGTACCGCCAGCGCCTGGCCGCGTTAACCAGGCTGCGCCACGTGACGGTGGAAGTGCACCGCTGCCCCGCCGCTGACACGCTCCACGCGTCGCCCGTGTGACGCTGTGGCACGGGCCGGCGGCGCAGAATGCCGGCTTCGCTTCGCCCCACCGAACAGGATCCGCCATGAGCAGCACCACCCTTGCCTCTCTCGTCAATCACCAGGTGCGCCTGGCCGCCCGCCCGGTGGGCATGGTCAAGGCCAGCGACTGGCAGCACACCGAAGAAGCGGTGAGCGAGCCAGCCGAGGGCGGCGTGCTGCTGAAGACGCTGGCCTTGTCGCTCGACCCGGCGATGCGCGGCTGGATGAACGAGGGCAAGAGCTACATCGCGCCGGTGGGCATCGGCGAGGTGATGCGTGCCGGCGGCATCGCCCGTGTCATTGCCTCGAAGAACCCGGCCTTCGCGGTGGGCGATGTCGTCACCGGCGGCCCCGGCGTGCAGGAGTACTGCCTCGTGCCGGCCGAGATGATCCGCAAGAGTGGCCTGGCGAAGATCGACCTGCGCGCCGGCAGCATCACGCAGTGGCTGAACGTGCTGGGCATGCCCGGCATGACTGGCTACTTCGGGCTGATGGACGTGGGGCGGCCCTTGGCCGGCGAGACCGTGGTGATCTCGGGTGCCGCCGGCGCGGTGGGCCAGACCGTGGGCCAGGTGGCCAAGATCAAGGGCTGCCGCGTGGTCGGCATTGCCGGCGGCACCGACAAGTGCAACTGGGTCGTCAAAGAGCTCGGCTTCGATGCCTGCATCGACTACAAGGGCGGCTCGGTGAAGGACGGCCTGAAACAGCATTGCCCCGGCGGCATTGACATCTACTTCGACAACGTCGGCGGCGAGATCCTCGACACCGTGCTGACACGCATCAACCGCAAGGCGCGCATCATCATCTGCGGCGCGATCAGCCAGTACAACAACACCGGCGCGGTGAGCGGCCCGAAGAACTACCTCTCGCTGCTGGTGAACCGCGCACGCATGGAAGGCATCGTCGTCTTCGATTACGCCGATCGTTACCCGGTGGCCATCACCGAGATGGCCGGCTACCTGAAAGACGGGCGCATGAAAAGCAGGGAAGACGTGGTCAAGGGCGGCGTGACGGCCTTCCCCGATGCGCTCTCGAAGCTCTTCTCCGGCGCCAACTTCGGCAAGCTGGTGCTGCACCTGGCGGATTGATTCGAGGCGGCGTTCGGCCGCGGCGGACCGCACCGCTACCCAACAAGCCTCCCACCGAAAGCGACACGACCCACGCCCGCGGGCGCGTATTCGACGTGCACCCGCTCGGGGCTGCGGCCGACGGCCGCGGCCACCAACCGCGCGATGGCCTCGGCCTGCGTTGCGAGTTCGCCAGCCTCGGGCAAGCGGGCGTGCAGAACCGCGACGAAGACCGGCAGATCCTGATCGGCGATCGAGACCGCGTTCTCCGCGTACTGCGACGCGGGCAGAAGGTGCAGGCGCAGCCAGAGGCGGCCGGGTGCTGCGTGCAGCAGCCGGCCGAGATCGTCTGCCAACACCGAGTCCAGGCCGGATGAAGCGCCGGCATCGGCGTCGAGAACGAGTTGAACGTCGATGATGGGCATTCGCGACCGACCTGTGTATCGAGTGCTCAGACCCGACCCGACTCGGTGACGGTCACCTCACCGGCGAGCATGTAGAGAAACGCGTCCTCGGTGGCAGCGGTTCCCTTGCGGACGATCATCAGGGAGAGCTTTCGATCGTGGCCAGCTGAAGCGAATTCAGGATCGACCAGGCGGCGGCGTTCTCTTCGTTGCTGACGCCGAGCATCGCAAAGCGCACCACCAGATCGGGAATTGCCACGGCACCGGCGGTGCTGGGCAGCAGCCGCGGCGCCGCGCTGTCTTGGGGCCGCGAGCAGAACACGGCCACCCCATATGCGGTGCCGCGCTCCTGGGTGATGGGGCCGATGCCTTCGCAATCCTTGCCGGTGATCAGTTCGCGCCGGGCGCGCTCGCGGGCCCCGGTGCTGTTCGCCCGCGCACCGCGCACGGTGTCCAGGCGCGGAATGATCCACATCTGCGTCGAACCGGGTTCGCGGGCCGACAAGCGCGCCTGAGACAGTCGCGGCCCATCGGCGAACGAGGGCTCCAGCGTCCAGCCCTTGGGCAGCTGCAACTCGAGGTAAGTGCGGTCGGCCAGCACGAGGCGAACCAACTTGGCCTCGGCTGGCGCAGTGGTGCACGCTGGCAAGCCGGCCGCGAGCGCAGCGATGCTGCCGAGGGCCGCGAGGGACCGGTTGGGGGCAGACATGCTGTTCATCTCACTCCTGTTCGGGTCAGGCCGCAACGCCGATTCTGCGCAGGGCGAGCCGCACGTCCATCGGTGAACTCACATGGACGGCTTGCAGACCCGCAAGCCTCGCTCCCTCGACATTCTCGGCCAGGTCATCGAAGAACATGATGGCACCGGCCGCATGGCCGGTGGGGCGTGCGATGAACTCGAATGCCCTTGATTCAGGCTTGCGGCAGCCCATTTCGTGAGACGCGAAGATACGGTCGAACAAACTCACGACATGCGGAAACCTGCGCGACCAGGCCTGCTGATGCGCTGCGTTGGTGTTTGTGAAAGCAAAACATGGCAGCTGTGCCCGCGCCAGCCGAATCAGCGCTGTCGTTTCCGCGATTTCGCCGACGAAGATGTCGTTCCAGGCAGCTGTGATTTGCTCGATGCTGCCGATCAGCCCGAGGGGAGCCGCCAGGTGGGCCAAATACCTGGCCGTCGATATCTGGCCGCGTTCATGTTGTGCATAACAATCGTCGAATTGGAAATTGCGCTCTATTTCCGCAAAGGAATAGCGCGAGATGGCTTGCCAGCCGCGAAAAGCGCGCTTGAAGTCGATGTCGATCACGACACCGCCGAGGTCGAACAGCAAGGCTTCGGGTTGGCGCGCGGCAACGGTGGTCGGCTCGAGATCGCAGCTGCTTTCGCGGATGGCCACCGCGAGCTTGTAGATCTCGGCGATCCTCGGGAGCTCTGTGGCGGCTGCATCTCTGTGGCGCAATCGCACGGGTCAACCTCTCTCGGGCCGATGCCAGATACGCAGCGCACCGATGGGCTCGAACCCGACGCCCTTGGCGAGATCGAGAGCGTCGCCGCGTTCGTAGCCTACCAGCGGCATGCCCGGGAACGCGGCGCACACGCAGCTGACCAGAGCCGTCCAGGTCTCTTCGGCACAGGCCGCAATGGCGAACAGGTTCGATAGGCCGACCACGCCAGGCGACCGATTCGCGATGCCTCCTGCGACGACCTTGCCACGCAGCCTGCCTGCATAGAACGCGTGATCGGGACTCGCCAACAATCGATCAGGGAACTGGCGGGCGGTACGGGCTGCCGATTCGTTCCGCACGTCTTGCGCCCAGGCAACTTCCCACTCGACCAGCTCGGTTGCAGTCGCCACGCGGGACCAGACGAGACGCGAAGTCACCGCGTGCGTTGCCGGCTCGAGCGGATCGCGCCATATCCACTCGGCCCGGAACAGCTCACTGAAGCCGAGCGAAGAGAGATCGAGGCACGCGTAGCTGTCCTTCAGCGACCAGCCTGCGGGCCGCCGCACTTTATCGAGCTCGCGAACGTAGCCTTCGACATCGCTTTGGGACGCGCTTGGAGACCGGACCACGAGATTCGAGTGGAAGGGCGGCGGGCTTCCATGGGAAAGCCAAACCAGTTCATCCCCTTCGTTCGGCAAACCGTGCGCCTCGAAGACAGCCTCGTACCAGCACGTGTTGTTCAAAACGGCCAGCTCGACTCTGGACAGCGCCACGTGGGTTCCCTCGCTGGTGTCTCGAAGCTCAGTAGCTCCGAGGCGAGCGTGTGGTCGGCTTGCGTGCACTTTCTCGGCTGGCGACGGCTTGGCGCGACGGCGCTTTGGAAGCCGGCGCCTCGCCTTTGTGCTGCCAAGCGGCATGGACGAGAGCATTGACCGCGCCGGCGTCCGCATCCGCGAGCTTGACGCGCACGCCGACGGCCTTGGCACCCCACAGAAGCTTCTCCACGAATTCGGGGTGTACGGCCAGGGCTTGCTCGCGAGTGGTCTCGTTCGGGAATACATGAACGTGCACTTCGTCTGGAGGGATGGTGACGAAGATCTTGCCTCGCACGCGGAAGGACGAGAAATTGTGGTGCGGCTCTTCGGTGACCTCGCCAAGGCCCAAGGCGTAGCGGCGGACCTGAGCGAGCTTCATCTTGCCCTTCCGCCGCATCGACCATGATCTACACCCACGTACTCAACCGTGGCGGCCGGGGTGTGCGAAGCCCGTTCGATCAGATTTGAGAATCTAGAAATGCACCCCCCGCATCATCTGCGACATCGCAATCGCCTCCGGTGACAATGTCGCCTTCACCGACTTGTCGCCCTTCGCCGCCGCGCTGTCCGGGAACATCCTGAACGTCGTGTTCATCACGATCTGCGTAATTCGCGGCGCCACCGCGTGCAATATCTCGCCAAAGACCCCCAGCCTGGTCGCCACCCGCGCCGGCTTGTCGATGCAAGCCTGCACGATCATGTCGGCCGCTTCTTCGGGTTTCAGCAGTGGCATGCTGTCGTAGATCTTGGTCGGCGCCGTCATCGGCGTGCGCACCAGCGGCATGTTCACCGTGGTGAAGGTCACCCCCTGATCAGCGAACTCGCTGGCGGCGCAATTGGTCCACGCATCCAGCGCGGCCTTGCTCGCCACATAGGCCGAGAACCGCGGCGCGTTCACCAGCACGCTGATCGAGCTGATGTTCACCACGTGCCCCTTCTTCTTCGCCACCATGCCGGGCAGCAGGCCCATCGTGACGCGCAGCGAGCCGAAATAGTTGAGCTGCATGGTGCGCTCGAAATCATGGAAGCGGTCGTAGCTGCTCTCGATCGCACGCCGAATCGATCGCCCGGCGTTGTTGATGAGAAAGTCGACGCCGCCATGCTGGTCGTTCAGCTTCTGCACGAACTCGCCGCAACTCTGCTCGTTGGCCACGTCCACCGAGTAGCTGAAGACTTGCGGGTCCTTGTTGCCCTTCTCGCGCGCGTAGGCCACGATCTCTTTCACCGCCTCCGCCAGCTTGTCTTCGCCACGCGCGCAAATCACCGTGATCGCACCGGCCTCGGCGAATCGGCACGCCGCCGAGAGGCCGATGCCCGAGGAGCCGCCCGTCACCAGCACCACCTTGCCGCCCACCGTGCCCTTCAGGCTGCGGTCGACGAACAGCGCCGGGTCGAGGTGGCGCTCCCAGTAGTCCCACAGCCGCCAGGCGTAGTCGTGGAGGTTCGGGCAGTCGATGCCGGAGCCCTTCAGCGCCGCATCGGTCTCGCGGCGGTCGAAGCGGGTCGGGTAGTTGATGAAAGTGAGCATGTCTTCGGGCACGCCCAGGTCTTTCATCACCGCGTTGCGCACGCGGCGCACCGGGGCCAGCGCCATCATCCCTTTCTTCACGCCCTTCGGGATGAAACCGAGCAGCGCGGCGTTGATGAAGAGGCTCATCTTCGGCGCATGCGCGGCCTTGCTGAAGATGTCGAGCACGTCGCCGACGCGGTAGCCCACCGGGTCGACCAGGTGGTAGCAGCCACCGCCCTTGCCTCCCTTTTCAGCCACCTTGTGCGAGATGTGGTCGAGCGCCGCGACGACAAAATCCACCGGCACGATGTTCACGCGCCCGCCTTCCAGGCCGATGGTCGGCAGCCAGGGCGGCAGGAACTGGCGCATGCGCTGGATGGCCTTGAAGAAGTAGTACGGCCCGTCGATCTTGTCCATCTCGCCGGTGCTCGAATCGCCCACCACCATCGCCGGGCGGTACACGGTCCACGGCACCTTGCACTCCTTGCGCACGATCTTCTCGCTCTCGTGCTTGGTCATGAAGTACGGGTGGTCGAGGCCTTCCGCTTCTTCGAACATGTCTTCGCGGAACACGCCTTCGTACAGGCCCGCGGCGGCGATGCTCGAAACATGGTGCACATGGCCGGCGTCGATGGCCTTGGCAAACTCCACCATGTTGCGCGTGCCGTCGATGTTCACCTGCACCTGGCTGGCTTCGTCGGCACTCAGGTCGTACACCGCGGCCAGGTGGTAGACATGGTCGACCTTGCCCTTCAGGGCCCTGATGTCGTCGGCGGCCACGCCGAGCTTCTTGGCCGTGAGGTCGCCGCTAACGGGCATCGCGCGCGCCTTGCCCACGCCCCAGTAGCGGTACAGCGCATCGAGCTTGCCTTCGCTGCCCGGCCGCACCAGGAAGTGCACGCTGGCGCCGCGCCGCGCGAGCAGGGTCTTGACGAGGCGCTTGCCGATGAAACCGGTGGCGCCGGTGACGAAGTACTGCATGCGAGTCTCCTGGTTGAGCGCGGGTGGCGCGCAGCGGTTGTGGCCATGAGGATAGAGCCGTCTCCCTAGCGTTTTAGGCAGCTCGCTCCACGGGTGAACCCTAGTTTCGGCCCACACTGGCGGCTTCATTCATCGAAGGACATCACCATGGTCAAGAAGCTCAATGCCACCGACGCCAAGAAGGCCCCCGCCGCCACCGGACTGCAGGGCAGCCACCTCGCCGCATCGGTGAAGGAATCGGCGCAGCAGATCTGGCTCGCCGGCATGGGCGCGTTCGCCAAGGCGCAGGCCGAAGGCGGCAAGGTTTTCGAGACGCTGGTCAAGGAAGGCCTGAATCTGCAGAAGAAGACCCAAGGCATGGCCGAAGAGAAGATCAGCGAAGTCACCGGCAAGATGAGCGCGATGGCCGGCACCGTGACCGCCAAGGCCGGCCAGAACTGGGACAAGCTCGAATCGATCTTCGAAACGCGCACCGCCAAGGCGATGGGCAAGCTGGGCGTGCCCACCGCGAAGGATCTGGATGTGCTGGTGAAGCGTGTGGACACGCTGGCCGCCGCGGTGAGCAAGCTGTCGAAGAGCGCGCCGGCGAAGACCGCCGCGAAGACCCCGGCCAAGCGCGCCGTGCGCAAGGCGGCCTGAGCCTGAGCTGACAACAGCCCGCCCATGCCGCGCGCATGCCCACGATAGGCCTGGCGCTGGCCGGCGGCGGGCCGCTCGGTGCGATCCACGAGATCGGCGCGCTGTGCGCGCTGGAAGAGTCCGTGCAAGGGCTCTCGTTCACGCAGCTCGACGGCTACGTGGGCGTCTCGGCGGGCGCGATGCTCGCCGCCGGGCTGGCCAACGGCCTGACGCCGCGCGAGCTGTGCCGATCGTTCATCGAGAACGACGGCCCGCGTGACGACATCATCCGCCCGAGCCTGTTCATCCGGCCGGCGTGGATCGAGTTCGCGCGCCGCCTGGCCGCGGTGCCGGGATTGGCGGCGCAAGCCGTGCTCGGCTACACGCTGCGCCAGCGCTCGCTGCTCGCTTCGCTCGAACGGCTGGGCCGCGCGCTGCCCACGGGCCTGTTCAGCAACCAGGCGCTGGAAGCGCGCTTGCAGCAGGTGCTGGGCGCGCCGGGGCGCAGCAACGACTTCCGCCGCTTACAGCGCAAGTTGGTCATCGTGGCCACCGATCTGGACAGCGGCGAATCGGCGCCTTTCGGCCGGCCCGGCTGGGACCATGTGCCCATCTCGCGGGCCGTGGTGGCCAGCGCCGCACTGCCGGGATTGTTCCCGCCGGTGGCGATCAACGGCCGCTGGTATGTCGATGGCGCGCTGAAGAAAACACTGCACGCACGCGTGCTGCTGGACATGCAGTGCGACCTGGTGCTGTGCCTGAACCCGCTGGTGCCTTTCGACGCGCGCCCGCGGCACCGCGTGCTCGGCACGGGCCGCATCCCGCGCATGGTCGACGGTGGGCTGCCGGTGGTGCTGAGCCAGACCTTTCGCTCGTTGATCCACTCGCGCCTCGAACTCGGCATGAAAGGCTACGAAGCCAGCCACCCCGAGACCGACATCCTGCTCTTCGAACCCGACCGGCTCGACCCTGAGATGTTCTTCGCCAACATCTTCAGCTACGCCAATCGGCGTGCGCTGGCCGAGCATGCGTACCAGCAGACGCGCGCCGATCTGCGCTCACGGCGCAGCAGCCTGGGCCCGGTGCTGGCGCGGCATGGCCTCGCGCTGAACGCGGCGATGCTCGACGACCCGAAGCGCGTGCTGATCAAGCGCGGCAAGCAGGGGCAGACGCGCGCCGCGCGCACCTTCAAGCGACTGGACGAGGTGCTGAATGATCTGGAGCGGATACTGGCGGCCTGAACCTCGCAGGCCCTGTGTGATCGTTCGTCTTCTCTACACCGTGGCGCTGGCCGCGGCCGCCTTGCCTTCGAGGCCGCCGTGATCGGCGAAGACCGCATCGAGGTTGCGCGCTTCGGCGCGGTGCTGGAATTCAAGCGCGATGCGGCGGGCGTGGTGCACGCGGCGGTGCTGCGGCAAGGCGGGCAGGTGATGGAAGGGCCGCGGTTGGAGGCGGCGCGGTAGCCGCCTCTCGGCCACGCTTCGTCAGCGCTTCAGCGCGGCGGGCAGCGGCGGCAGCAGGCACAGCGCGGCGGCGGCATCCGACAGCGCCACCTCGCGGCGTGCGGCGAGCCAGCCGCGCGCGAACCAGTGGCCGGGCTCGGCCAGCTCATCGCGGGCCAACGCGGCTTCGGCGACGAGCAGGTCGTTGTAGTCGCCCAGGGCTTCCTGCGCGGGGCGCAGCCCGGCCAGGTAGCGGCGCATCGCCTTGCCCGGCAGCAGTGCGGCAATCGCTTCGGCGCCGTAGCGCAGGCGCTTGATGCGTTTGCGCGTGCGGTGGCGCTGCTCGATGTCGGCACTGGTGAAGTCGCGTGCATCGCGCTTCACCTGGCGGTGCAGGCGGCGCAGCGGCGCGGCCAAGGCATCGAGCAGCGACTTGCGATCTGCCTCGTCGGCCTCGACGGCCGGCGCGCCATGGGCGTAGGCCATCAGCGACAGCCACAGGCGATTGTTCGGCGTGGCACGCAACAGCGTCGACGCGGGCGTGGTGCCGCCCGCCGCTGGCCAATCGAAGGGTGGCGCGCCGGCCTCGACGATCGCGGGCAGCACGTCGTCGCGCAGCGCATCGGCGTCGCGTGCCGCGCCGAGCTGGTCGAAAAGCGCGGCCAGCGCCGGCTCCCACCCTGCATCGACACCCGGCGCGCCGCTACCGAACAGCCGCAGCACGCCGCGCAGCCGCCGCATCGCCACACGCAGCTGGTGCAAGTGCTCGGCGCCGCCCGTCTCGGCCGCCACCGCTGCCGCGTTGGGCAGCAGTTGCGCGAGGCAACTCGCCACCATCGCGCGCAGCGCAGCGTCGTGGCGCTGATGCGCATCGAGCTTCGGTGTGCTCGCCAACACGGGGGCAGCCGCCGGCTCGTCACGCGCGAGCAGGTGCCCGAGTTCGGACTTGCCGCGCACATCCAGCCACAGGCCGTGGCGCTCGACCCAACGATCGGCCAGCGCGAACAGCGCGCCGATGCTGCCGGACTTCAGTTCCAGCTCGAACTCGTGCAGCGGCTGCCGCCGCGTGCCGGCGCGCAGTTCGCCCAGGTCCAGCGCCAGCTCGATGGCCGCATCGCCGCTGCGCAGCACGCGGTGCGTGCGCTGCACGTCGGTCTCGAAGACCGGCTCGAGCGGCGACGCGTCGGCACCAAGAGCCTCCTGCAATACCCGCCCGGCCGGTGTGCCGTTGTGTCGGGTCAGGTCGATCGTTGGCCGGCCGCGAACGGGCGGCAGAGCGACCTCGTGCTCGAGCCGCACGAGCCCGCCGCCAACCTTGACGGTCTGCACCCACAGCCTGCCCTGCTGGCGTAGGCGCAGCGCCATGCCGGCGGTGGCCAGGCGCCGGTCCGAGGTGTCGACATACACGGCACGCAGCCGGGTCAACTGCGCGCTCGGCGTCTGCACCGCCCGCCGCAGCGCCGCACGAGCGGCGCTGGGCACCTGAAACTTGAGTTCGATTTCCACGGCCATGCCCGGGGGCGGGATCGGCCTCAGCCGAGGTAGCGCTTCTCCAGATGCGCCTTGAAGAAGGCGGGGTTCAGCACCTCGCCACTGGCACGCACGGCCAGCTCATCGGTGGTCCAGCGCGAGGCCTGGCTCCAGATGTTGTCGCGCAGCCAATCGAACACCGGCACCAGCTCGCCGCGGCCGATGCGCGCGTCCAGGTCGGGCATCGAGCGCCGCATCGCGGCGAACCATTGCGCGGAGTACATCGCGCCCAGCGAATAACAAGCGAAATAGCCGACCAGACCTTCCGGCCAATGCACATCCTGCAGCGGGCCGTCCTTGAAGTTGCCGCGCGTGTCGCGGCCCAGCAGCTCCATCATCTTCGCGTCCCACAGCGCGGGCACGTCCTCGGGCTCGATCTCGCCTTCGACGAGCGGGCGTTCGATCTCGTAGCGCAAGATGATGTGCGCGGGGTAGGTCACCTCGTCGGCGTCGACGCGGATCAGCCCCGGCGTGACGCGCGTGATGAGGCGGTGCAGGTTGGCGGGCTCGAAGGCCGGCTGGTCGCCGAAGGCCTCGCGCACCAGCGGCGCGATCAAGGCCATGAAACCGGGGTGGCTGCCCAGCTGCATCTCGAAGGCGAGGCTCTGGCTCTCGTGCAGGCCCATCGAGCGCGCATGCGCCATCGGCTGGCCGAGCCAGTCGCGCGGCAGGTTCTGCTCGTAACGGCCATGGCCGGTCTCGTGCACCGTGCCCATCAGCGCGATCAGGAAATCGTCTTCGCGAAAGCGTGTCGTCATGCGCACGTCTTCAGGCACGCCGCCGCAGAACGGGTGCGTGGAGACATCCAGCCGCCCGGCTTCGAAATCGAAGCCGAGCAGGCGCACCACCTTCTCGCACAACGCACGCTGCGCGGCCACCGGGAACGGGCCCACCGGGCGGATCAGCGGCTCGCGCGATTGTTTGTCGACGACCTTTTGGATCAGCCCGGGCAACCACTGCCGAACGTCGCCGAAGATCTGGTCGAGCCGCGCGCAGCGCATGCCGGGTTCGTGTTGGTCGAGCAGCGCGTCGTAGCGCGAGAGGCCGGTCTGTTCGGCGAGCAGCTGGGCCTCTTCCCGCTTCAGCGCCAGCACCTCGCGGAAGTTGGCGACGAAGCCGGCCCAGTCGTTGGCCGGGCGTTGCGCGCGCCAGGCATGTTCGCAACGTGCGCTGACGATCTGCATGCGCTGCACGAGCGCTTCGGGCAGCGCATTGCTGGCGCGCCAGTCGCGACGCATCTCGCGCAGGTTGGCGCGCTGCGGGCCCGACAGCGGCTCCTGCTCGGCACGTTCCAGGTCGGTGGCGAGCTTCGGGTCGGTGCGCATGCGGTGCAGCAGCGCGGCCAGTTCGGCCATCGCCGAGGCGCGCGCTTCCACGCCTTTGCTGGGCATGTTGGCGGCCTGGTCCCAGCCGGCGATGGCGCCCAGGTGCGAGATGTGGTGAAGCCGCGTGTAGGTGCTGGTCAACGCGTCGTAGGCGGGTGTGATGGTGTTCATCCGCCGATTGTCTTTCACCCGGTGAATCGCCCCGGGAACACCCACAGCAGCGCCGCCGTCATCGTCACGTAGCGCAGGAACTTGCCGATTGCCATGTAGAACACGCAAGGCCAGAACGGCAGCCTCAACCAGCCGGCCACGGCGCACAGCGGGTCGCCCACTACCGGCAGCCAGCTGAGCAGGCAGGCCTTGGCGCCGAAGCGCTCGAGCCACTTCAACACGCGCAACTCGGCCGGTGCGTGGTGCGTGACACGTTCGTAGGCACGCTCGACACCATAGCCCATCCACCAGCTGATCGCGCCGCCCAGCGTGTTGCCGGCGGTGGCGACCAGGATCGCCGGCCAGAACAGTTCGGGGTTCAGCTTGACCAGGCCGAACACCGCCGGCTCGCTGCCCATCGGCAGCAACGTGGCCGAAATCGCGGCGATCACGAAGACCGTGGTGAGGCCGTATTGGGGCAGCGCCAGCGCCGCCATCAGCGTGTGCATCAGCGACTGCATCCAGGCTTCCATCCCGATCCATTATCGGCACGCCGCGGCGGGCGCTTTTCGGTGGTCGGCCGAGCCTCTCGAGGGCTATACTCGCGCCTCATTTTTAGGCACACCTCCGCCCGAGACCTCCATGCGCATCGGCAACATCGAGCTGCCGAACCGGCTCTTCGTCGCGCCCATGGCAGGCGTCACCGACCGCCCGTTCCGGCAGCTGTGCAAGAAGCTCGGTGCGGGCTATGCGGTGAGCGAGATGATCACCTCGCGCCGTGAGCTGTGGGCCTCGCTGAAGACTTCGCGTCGCGCGAACCACGAGGGCGAGGTGGCTCCGATCGCGGTGCAGATCGCCGGCACATCAGCGCTGATGATGGCCGAGGCCGCGGCCTACAACATCGACCGCGGCGCGCAGATCATCGACATCAACATGGGCTGTCCGGCGAAGAAGGTCTGCAATGCCTGGGCTGGCTCGGCATTGATGCAGGACGAGCCGCTGGCCATCACGATCATCGAAGCCGTGGTCGCCGCCTGCGCGCCGCGCGGCGTGCCGGTGACGCTGAAGACGCGCACCGGCTGGTGCGCCGATGAGCGAAATGCGCTGCGCCTGGCGCGCGCCGCGCAGAGTGCCGGCGTGGCGATGATCACCGTGCACGGCCGCACGCGCGAGCAAGGTTACAAGGGCTCGGCAGAGTACGACACAGTGGCCGCGGTGAAAGCAGCGCTCTCGATCCCCGTGGTGGCCAACGGCGACATCGATTCACCGCACAAGGCGCGCGAGGTGCTGCACGCCACCGGCTGCGACGCGCTGATGATCGGCCGCGCCGCGCAGGGCCGGCCGTGGATCTTCCGCGAGGTGGCGCACTTCCTCGCCACCGGCGAGTTGCTGGCACCGCCGGCCACACGCGACGTGCAGCGCTGGCTGGTCGAGCACCTGGCCGACCACTACAACCTGTACGGTGAATTCACCGGCGTGAAGAGCGCGCGCAAGCACATCGGCTGGGCGGTGCGCGCGCTGCCCGGCGGCGAGGCCTTCCGAGCAGTGATGAACACTCTGGACGACGCGCAAGCGCAACTGCGCGCGGTGACGATGTTCTTCGACGAGCTGGCGGACGCGCATCCGCTGCTGCCACAACCGGCCACGGTTGCGGCCAACGACGATTTGGCGCGACTTTCCGCATGAGCGCCGCACGGCCGCTCCGAAGGCGCTCGCTACCCCTCGGGGGGACGACGCGAATCGTCAAGGGGGCAAGATGAGCAAAAAGCACATCGAAGAGTGCATACGCGCGAGTCTGGACCAGTATTTCCGCGACCTGCGCGGCGCCGAGCCGCATGGCATGCACCAGATGATCCTCGAAGCGGTGGAGAAGCCGCTGCTCGACGCGGTGCTGCAAAAGGCCGATGGCAACCAGAGCAAGGCCGCCGAATGGCTGGGCATCAACCGCAACACGCTGCGCCGCAAGTTGCTCGAGCACAAGCTGATCAAATGACCAGCCCCGCAGCGCCTTCGCGAGGGTGGTGGAGCGACTGACATGACCACCGCGCTGCTTTCCGTTTCCGACAAGACCGGCATCGTCGATTTCGCGCGCGCGCTGCACGCCCTGGAGGTGAAGCTGCTTTCCACCGGCGGCACTGCGCGGCTGCTCGCCGACGCCGGGCTGCCCGTCACCGAGGTGAGCGAGGTCACCGGATTCCCGGAGATGCTCGACGGCCGGGTGAAGACGCTGCACCCGCGCATCCACGGCGGCCTGCTGGCGCGGCGCGGCCTGCCCGAGCACATGGCGGCGCTGCGCGCGCACGGCATCGGCACCATCGACCTGCTCGTCGTCAACCTCTACCCCTTCGCGCAGGCCACCGCGCGCACCGATTGCACGCTCGACGACGCGATCGAGAACATCGACATCGGCGGCCCGGCGATGCTGCGTGCCGCGGCGAAGAACTGCGCCGACGTGGCGGTGCTGATCGACCCCGCCGACTATGCGCAGGTGCTGGCCGAGCTGAAGGCCGGTGTGGTGCTGCGCGCAACGAAGTTCCGCCTGGCGAAGAAGGTCTTCGCGCACACCGCGGCCTACGACGGCATGATCAGCAACTACCTCGGCGCACTGGCCGAAGGGGCCGAGCAACAAGGCGCCACGGTGCCGGCACGCCAGGCCTACCCGAACACCTTCAACCTTCAGGTGACGAAGGTGCAGGACATGCGCTACGGCGAGAACCCGCACCAGAGTGCCGCCTTCTACCGCGAGGCACAGATCGCGCCGGGGCTGCTGGCGGCGTGGACGCAGTTGCAGGGCAAGGGCTTGAGCTTCAACAACATCGCCGATGCCGACGCGGCGTGGGAATGCGTGAAGAGCTTCGACGGGCCCGGATCAGCAGGCGGCGCTTTCGGCGCCGCGTGTGTCATCGTCAAACACGCCAACCCCTGCGGCGTGGCGATCGGCACCAGCGCTGCCGAGGCCTACGCCAAGGCGCACCAGACCGACCCGACCTCGGCCTTCGGCGGCATCCTCGCTTTCAACCGCGAGTTCGATGCCGCTTGCGCCGAGCGCATGCTGGCCAACAAACAGTTCGTCGAGGTGTTGATCGCGCCGGCGTTCTCCGAAGAAGCCCGCGCTGCGCTGTCGGGCAAACAGAACCTGCGCCTGTTGCAGGTGCCGATCTCCACGGCGATGAACGCGCTGGACATGAAGCGCGTCGGCGGCGGCTTGCTGCTGCAATCACAGGACGCGAAAAACGTCGCGACGGCAGAGCTTCGTGTGGTGACAAAACTGCAGCCCACACCCGATCAACTCGCGGATTTGCTGTTCGCGTGGAAGGTGGCCAAGTTCGTGAAGAGCAACGCCATCGTGTTTGCGGCACGCGGCATGACGCTCGGCGTGGGCGCCGGCCAGATGAGCCGCGTCGACAGCGCGCGCATCGCGTCGATCAAGGCCCAGGGCGCGGGCCTCTCGCTGCAAGGCTCTGCGGTGGCCAGCGACGCCTTCTTCCCGTTCCGCGACGGGCTGGACGTGGTCATCGACCAGGGTGCCACGAGCGTCATCCAACCCGGCGGCTCGATGCGCGACGAAGAGGTCATCGCCGCCGCCGATCAGCGTGGTGTGGCGATGGTCTTCACCGGGACACGGCACTTCCGGCATTAATGTCGAGCGGCGTCGAGCCGCGCTGAGCGCTACAGCCCGAGCCGCGCCAGATCCCCGCGACCTTGCCGTATCAACAGCGGCTGTTCGCTGCTCAGGTCGACCACGGTGGTCGGCTCCATCGGGCAGCCGCCGGCGTCGAGCACCGCGTGCAGCTGCTTCTGGAAGCGCCGGCGAATCTGCTCGGGGTCGTTCATCGGCTCGCGCTCGCCAGGCGCGATCAACGTGGTGGCGAGCAGCGGTTCGCCGAACTCGGCCAGCAACTGCTGCGTCACCCGGTGGTCGGGCACGCGCAAACCGATGGTACGGCGCGAGGGGTGCGAGAGGCGCCGCGGCACTTCCTTGGTCGCCTCGAGGATGAACGTGTACGGGCCCGGCGTGCCGAGCTTGAGCCAGCGGTACTGGCGGTTGTCCACCCGCGCGTAACTGGCCAGCTCGGAGAGGTCGCGGCACAGCAGCGTCAGAGGGTGCTTGTCGTCGATCCCGCGCAGCCGGCGCATCTGCTCGGCGGCGGTCCTGTCGTCGAGGTGGCAGACCAGCGCGTAGCTCGAATCGGTGGGCACCGCGGCGATGCCCCCCTCATGCAGGATCTGCGCGGCTTGTTTGAGCAAGCGCGCCTGTGGGTTCTGCGGGTGGATTTCGAAGTACTGCGACACGCGGGCATTGTCGCGGCACGTCCGTGACCATCAGCAGATCGCGGCCGACGCGCGGCGGGTGCAAGTTCTCCTGCATCGTCGCGTGTTCGGTGTACCAGCGCTCGATGGCGGCGACATGTTCACCAGCCTCCACCATGGCGATGAAGGCTTCCAACGTTGCAGATGACGGCATCGGTTCAGGCCAGGTTCAGACCACCGCCACCGGAATCTTGCCGATGCGCGCCTGCCACTCCTTCGGCCCGGTGTCGTGCACGCTGGTGCCTTGTGCATCCACCGCCACCGTCACCGGCATGTCGGCGAGTTCGAACTCGTAGATGGCCTCCATGCCCAGATCGGCGAAGCCCACCACCTTGGCGGCCTTGATCGCCTTGGCCACCAGGTACGCCGCACCGCCCACCGCCATCAAGTAGGCGCTGCGATGTCTCTTGATCGCCTCGATCGCCACCGGCCCGCGCTCGGCCTTGCCGATCATCGCGATCAGCCCGGTTTTCGCCAGCATCATCTCGGTGAACTTGTCCATGCGCGTGGCCGTCGTCGGGCCGGCCGGGCCGACCACCTCGTTGCGCACCGGGTCGACCGGGCCGACGTAGTAGATGACGCGATTCGTGAAGTCCACC
>JANNQO010000308.1:0-17440 GCA_031400795.1 Rubrivivax sp.
TCCAGCCGCGCCCAGACCTGGTGCTCGATCAGCACGTGCAGGTCGTCAGGACAGGTCATTCCGCTGTTGGTCATGGCTGTCTGTTGGTCACAGGTGCTCGATCGGCGTCGCGAGCGGCCGCAGGTTGCGTCGAGAAGCGCAGCCGTACGCAGGTACGGCGAGCATCGCAGGCGCAAGATGCGGCCGCGCAGCAGCCGAGCGAGTGCCTGTGGCGGAGAGGAGAGGGAGTCGAACCCTCCCGGCGGCGCGTGGCGCCACCCACCGGGTTTGAAGCCCGGCCGACCCACCAGGATCGTTTCCTCTCCATGTTTGTCATGTCATGAACACCGTCGCGTCGCTGCGCACGCGGTGCGCGTCCGCGACCCGGCGCGTCACGCCGATGCGGTCGAGGTGCTCCAGGATCTGGATCGCACGCTTGCGACCGAGCTGGGTGGCGTCGCGGAAGGTCGCGGCAGTCACCTCGCCGTTCTCTTGCGCGACCCGGCGTGCAATGGCCGCGAGTGTGGCCATCGTCGCCAGCGGGTAGTAGAGGTCTTTCACCACTTGATGCAGCTCGCCGCGCTGCGCCAGGCGCGCGAGTGTCGTGCGCATCAGCGGCTCGCTCTCGCTGCAATCGCGCGCCAGGTCACGCGCCCAGGCGCCTTCGAAGCCGGCTCCGGCCAGCTTGGGGCCGGCTTTCTGCGCAATGCGTTCTTCGGCCGCGGACAAGCGCACCGCGTGCTCGGGCCGGTGCACGAAGGCGCCGCGCACAGCCAGCACGCCCTCGGCCTGCAGCGAAACGAGCAGCGCGCGGTACAGCGGCTCGGGCAAACGCGGCAGCGCCAGGCGGCGCAAGCGCGCGGCGTCCGGGCCCAGTTCGTCGGGATGGCGCTCGTGGTGGTTGGCCAGCGCGAGCAGCAGCGCTTCGCGAGCGGCCTCGGCGGGTAGCACAGCGAGCAGCCAGTCGCCTTGATGAAGCGCATCGGCCGGAGCGGTTTCGACGGCACCGCCCTGCGCTGCGGCGAAGCGGCGCACATCGAGCCCGTTCGGCGAACAAGCCAGCAGAGCCGCCTGTCGGGCCGCGGCCTGCGGCAGATTCAGCGCGGCGAGTTCGGCCAGCCGCCCGGGCGTTCGGCGGTAGCGCGCGGGGGCGAACGGATCGAGCACCACACCGCCGGCCAGCGTGCGCGAGCCGCTGGCGTCGCGCAGCACGATGCGATCACCGTGCCAGGCGCCCATGGGGGCGCGCAGCACGAGTTGCACGAACGAACTGGCGCCCGGTGCGAGGTGGTCGGCCTGACCCTGCGCTTGCAGCACGGCCGCCGTGGCCATCGCGTTCGCCGCGCCCAGGTGCACGTGCACCGACGTGCCCGAGCGCAGCGGCGCGGCTTCGCCGTGCCACAGCGTGAGCTGCGCGTCCAGCCGCGTGCTTGCCAAGGCCACCTCGGGCGCCACCAGCCACTGGCCGCGTTGCACCTCGTCTTTGGCCACCCCGGCCAGGCCCAGCGCGCAGCGCTCACCGGCGATCGAACGCGCCACGCTGCGACCCTGCGCGTGCACGCTGCGCACGCGCAGCAAGCGCTCGCCGGGCACCAGGCGCAGCTCGTCGCCCACCGCCACCTGGCCGGCGTGCACGGTGCCGGTGGCCACCGTACCCACGCCGTCGAGCGTGAAGGCGCGGTCGATGGCCAGGCGGAAGGCGCGGCCGTCGACGCCGGCACCTGCGTGGGCACGTTCTGCTTCGATCAGCAGCGCGCGCAGCTCGGCCACACCCTGCCCGCTGATTGCCGACGCGGCGAGCACCGGGCTGGCGGCCAGCGGCGTGCCTTCGATCAAGTCGCGCGCCTGCTCGATCACCGTGGCCAGACGTGCGGCGTCGACGCGATCGGCCTTCGTCACCACCACCGCACCCTGGGCGATGCCCAGCAGCGACAGCACCGCCAGGTGCTCGCGCGTCTGTGGCATCGGGCCGTCGTCGGCGGCCACCAGCAGCAGCGCGAAGTGGATGCCGGTGGCGCCGGCGAGCATCGTGTGCACCAGGCGCTCGTGGCCGGGCACGTCGATGAAGCCGATGCGCTCGCCCTGGCCATCGTCGAGGAAGGCGTAGCCCAGCTCGATGCTGATGCCGCGTTTCTTTTCTTCTGGCAGCCGGTCGGTGTCGACGCCGGTGAGCGCTTTCACCAGCGTCGTCTTGCCGTGGTCGATGTGACCTGCGGTGCCGACGATCATGAACTCATCGCCGCAGCGAGTGCCGGCAGTTGCGACTCGAAAGATGCGCCGTCTTCAAGGCAGCGCAGGTCAAGCAGCAGCCGATCGTCGGATATGCGGCCGATCACCGGCAGCGGCAAGGCGCGCAGCGCGGCGGCCAGATGGTCGAGCGCTCGGCCGCTGCCCTTGCGCTGCATCGGCACGATGGCCAGGCCCGCGGAGGGCAGTCGCTCGATCGGCAACGAACCCGATCCGATCTGGCCGAGCAGATCGACCACGCTGACCTCGTAACGCGGCGTCAGCGCTGCCACCAGCAGCGGACGAAGACCTGCGGCGAGCGCGCGGATCTCGGCCACCGGGCGCGTCAACAGCCGCAGCGTCGGCAGGTCCTGCGCCAGCCGCTCGGGCCGCAGGTACAGCCGCAACGTGGCTTCGAGCGCGGCCAGCGGCAGCTTGCTGATGCGCAGCGCACGCTTGAGCGGGAAGCCGCGAATGCGCCCGATCGTCGCCTTGCGCCCGACGATCAGCCCGGCCTGCGGGCCGCCGAGCAGCTTGTCGCCGCTGAAGGTGACGACGTCGCAGCCGGCGTCGATCTTCGAGCGCGGCGTCGGCTCGGCGGGCAGGCCGTACGCGGCCAGGTCGACCAGCGAGCCCGATCCCAGATCGCTGGCCAGCGGCAGGCCGTGCGCATGGGCGATGCGCGCGAGTTCGGCCTCGTCCACCGCCGCGGTGAAGCCCTGCACCGCGTAGTTGCTGGTGTGCACCTTCATCACGAGCGCCGTGTTCGGGCCGATTGCCTGCTCGTAGTCGCGCGGATGGGTGCGGTTGGTGGTGCCGACCTCGACCAGCGTGGCGCCCGCGGCGGCCATCACGTCGGGCATGCGGAAGGCGCCGCCGATCTCGACCAGTTCGCCGCGCGAGACGATGGCTTCCTTGCCGCGCGCGAGTGCGGCGATCGTCAGCAGCACCGCGGCGGCGTTGTTGTTCACGACCGTCGCGGCTTCAGAGCCCGTGAGCGTGGTGAGCAATTCTTCGACGACGCTGTCGCGGTCGCCCCGGCCACCGTTCTCGAGGTCGTACTCGAGATTGTTCGGCGCCGACATCGTCGCCAGCACCTGCTGCACGGCGGCATCGGCGAGCAGCGCTCGACCGAGGTTGGTGTGGATCACCGTGCCGGTGAGGTTGAGCACGGCGCGCAGCCGGGGCGCGAGGCGTGCGGCGGCGGCCTCGTTCAACGCGGAGGCCAGTGCCTGCGGCTGCACCGATGCGCGCGGCAGATCGCCCGCCACGGCCTGTCGACGCAAGCGATCGAGCAGCTCGCGCGCTTGCCCGGCGACGAAGCCATGGCCGTGTTCTGCGAGCAACGCCGCCACCTCGGGCAAGCGCAGCAAACGGTCGACGGAAGGCAGCTCCTGCGGGCCGGCTGTTTCACCGGGGGCCGCGGAACCGTCGACGACGGATTCGGCAGGCCGCGTGGTCACGCTGGCCCCGGTGGCTCGGGCTCGCCGAAGAGCAGCATCAGGTTTACCCCATGGCGCAGCTTGCCGGTCTCGGCGACGAGCAGGTCCAGCGTCAGGCTGGCCAAGTCGTCGGCGACCGGGTCGACGAAGGGGTCGCGATCGCTGTGCACGATCTTCAGGTAATGGCCGCAGTCGTCGCAGGTCTCGACCTGGATCGCGGCTTTGGCGGCGCGCGACGCGCTCTCTTCGCTGCCGAGTTCGACGTCGGCGCGGTCCAGCGACTGGTAGGCGATCGACTTGCCGCTGCCGCAGTGGCAGCACTTGCCACGCTCGAGGTACCAGCCGGTGTTGCACAGGCCACAGTGCAGGTAGCGCTGGCCGGTGGATTCGCCCGACGAGCGTGTGATGCTGGCCACCGGGCGGCTGCCGCAGCACGGGCAGATGCCCGGATCGTCGAGCAGGCCGAGCGTGGGCTGGCCGAGCTCTCCGGCCAGGTGCGTCCAGACCACCTGCAGCGCGGCGGCCACCACTGGCGCAGCGGCCAGGTCGAGCCCGGCCATCACGCCGTTGAGCAGCGCATCGGCCTGGCGCTCGAGGAACACCTCGTCGGCTGCGGCCAGCCGCGCCAGCGCGTCGGTCGCCGGTCCGCTCGGGGTGGCGGGCTGAATCTGCGCGACGATGCCTGCCAGCAGCTGCTGCCAGCGCACATCGCGCGGCCAATCGGCGGCGGAAAGCGGCGGCATCCCGTCGCGCGACGCGCGGTCGATCGCCGCGGCATCGGGCACCGCCCACCCCGTGCTGCCGCAAAGCGCCGTCAACGCCGCCTGCTGTGCCTGTGCCAGCGCCGACAGGAAGACCAGGAAGTCAGCCATCGAATGGCCGTTGGCGAGCTGGCGCAGCCGCATCGCACGCTCGGCAAACACCGTGCTGCGCTCGGGGAAGATCAGCCGCACGATCTCGCCGCCACTGCGGGCGGCGATCTCTTCGGCGGACATCACGCGGACGGTGGCTTGTGCGGACATCGGTTCAAGGGTTCGCGAAGTGAAAACGGGCGCCGCAATCCGCGGCGCCCGCCGAAGTATCGGTCAGCGCCTCAGCGCCCGCGAGTCTGTTCTCCGTGCCACAGCGGATGGTTCGCCTTGGCCCAGCTGTCGCTGACGGTTCCGCGCGTCATCGCGCGCACCGTGCCTTTGACCCAGATCGCCGCGTAGACATGCATGATCGTCGCGGCAATCAGCACCACCGCGGCAATCGAATGCAGCACCACCGCCGCACGCAGCGCGACGACCGGGAAGTACGGTGCGAACCAGGGCCGCCAGAACATCACCCCGGTGACGATCAGCACGATCAGGCTCACCGCCATGGCCCAGAAGACGAGCTTCTGGCCATAGTTGTACTTGCCGATCGGCGGCATGCCGGCCTTGTTGCCGCGCAGCATCTCGCCCATGTGCTTCTTCCACTCGCGGTCGGCGTCGTTGACGACGTTCTCGCGCCACAGCTTCAGGAACAGCACCAGGAACGCGGCGAACATCAGCACGCCCATGAAGGGATGCAGGATGCGCGCCCATGCGCCGCCACCGAAGAAGTTGGTGAGGAAGTAGAGGCTGGGGTGGAAGAAGGCCAGCCCGGAGAGACCGGCGAGCACGAACATCAGCGCGATGAACCAGTGGTTCATGCGCTCGCCATCGCTGTAACGCTGAAGCCAACGCGGTGCCATCACGCCTCCTCCTTCTCTGCCTTCTCTTCCACCGGGCCCACTTTCATGTAGTGGAAGAACCCGGCCACCACCGCGCCGATCATGCCGGCCACCGCGAGCGGTTTGGCGATGCCTTTCCACAGCGACACCATCGGGCTCACCGACGGATCGCGCGGCAAGTCCACCAGCTCCGGGTTGTCGGCGTGCTTGAGCACGTACATCACATGCGTGCCGCCGACGCCAGCCGGGTTGTACAGGCCCGCACCCTTGAAGCCGCGCTCCTTCAGCTCGCCGGCGCGCTTGTTGCCGTACTCGACCATGTCGTCCTTGGTGCCGAACGAGATGGCACCCGTGGGGCAGGTCTTCACGCAAGCCGGCTCGCGGCCCACCGCCACGCGGTCCGAGCACAGCGTGCACTTGTAGGCCTTGTTGTCCTTCTCGCTGATGCGCGGCACGTCGAACGGGCAGCCTTTCACGCAGTAGCCGCAGCCGATGCAGTTCTCGCTGATGAAGTCGACGATGCCGTTGTCGTACTTGACGATGGCGCCCGGCGCCGGGCAAGCTTTCAGGCAGCCCGGGTCTTCGCAGTGCATGCAGCCGTCCTTGCGGATCAGCCACTCGAGACTGCCGTCTTTGGGCTCGACCTCGAAGAACTTCATCACCGTCCAGCTGCTGGGCGTCAGGTCCACCGGGTTGTCGTACACGCCGACGTTGTGGCCGACATCGTCGCGCAGGTCGTTCCAGCTCATGCAAGCCACCTGGCAGGCCTTGCAGCCGATGCACTTGGACTCGTCGATGAGCTTGGCGACCTTGGGCGCGGCGTTGCGCACCTGCGGCGAAGGCGTCGTCGTGGCGCTGCGCGCGACCACGTTCTGGGTTTGCAGACTCATGGTGTGCTCTCCTACGCCTTTTCGATGTTGACGAGGAACGCCTTGAACTCCGGCGTCTGCGAATTCGCGTCACCCACGTAAGGGGTCAGCGCATTGGCCAGATACCCGTTCTGCGTCACACCCTTGAATCCCCAGTGGATGGGGATGCCGACGTGGTGCACTCGTCTGCCGTTGACGTCCAGGCCCTTGATGCGCTTGGTGACGACACACGCCGCGATGACCTCGCCGCGGTTGCTCTTCACCTTGACCCTGTCGCCCTGCTTGATGCCCTTCTCTTTCGCCAGCTCTTCGCCGATCTCGACGAAAGGCGCGGGCTGCGTGATGGCATTGCTCTTGGAGTGCTTGGTCCAGAAGTGCAGGTGCTCGGTGAGGCGGTAGGTGGTGGCCGCGTACGGGAACTCGGCCGCCTTGCCGAAGGCCTCCAGGTCGCCCTTGTAGACCCGCGCCGCCGGATTGCTGACGGCCTTCGGGTTGTTCGGGCACATCAGGTTCACGCCCAGCGGCGTTTCGAACGGCTCGTAGTGCTCCGGGAACGGGCCTTCGTTCATGCCCACCGCGTGCAGCCGCGCCACGCCCTCGGGATTCATGATGAACGAGCCGACGTTCTGATCGGGCGCTGCGTCGGGCCGCATGTCGGGGATGTCGGGCCCGCTCCAGGCCGTGCCATTCCAGCGCATGTAGGCGTTGGATGCCGCCCAGGGCTTGCCGTCCTTGTCGGCGCTGGCGCGGTTGTAGAGGATGCGCCGGTTCGCCGGCCACGCGTAGCCCCATTGCTGGAACACGCCCAGTCCCGACGGATCGCTGTTGTCACGCCGTGCGGTGAGGTTGCCGGCCTGGCTCCAGCAGCCGGCGTAGATCCAGTTGCCGCAGGAGGTGGAACCGTCGTCGCGCAACTGCGCGAAGCCGGCCACCTGGTCACCGGCTTTCACCAGCACCGCAGGCGGTGCTGCGGGCACTGCCGCTGGTGCAGGTGCGGCGGGCTTGGCCCCCGCGACGAGCGCCGTGGGTTTGGCCGGCGCCGGCAACGCGAACACGTCGCTGATCGCCCGCCCGGAGATCTCGCGCAGCACCTCCGTCGGGTGCGGCACGTTGGCGTTCAGGTACGGCCACGCCAGCTTGGTGATCGGCTCGGGCACCGCGCCGCCGTCCTTGGCGTACATGTCACGCAGCTTGACGAACAGCCGCGCCATGATTTCGCTGTCGGCCTTGGCTTCGCCGGGTGGGTCGACGGCCTTTTCTTTCCAGCTGATGACGCGGCTCGAATTCGTGAACGTGCCGGTCTCCTCGGCGAAGCACGAGGTCGGGAAGCGGAACACCTCGGTGGCGATCTTCGACGCATCGACGTCGTTGAGCGGCCCGAAGTTCTTCCAGAACTCGCTGGTCTCGGTTTCCAGCGGGTCAAGCACGACCAGGTACTTCAGCTTCGCGAACGCGATGGAGACCTTCTTCTTGTTCGGCAGCGCCGCCAGCGGGTTGAACCCCTGGCAGAGGAAGCCGTTCATCTTGCCCTGGTGCATGCGCTCGAAGATCGCCATCACGTCGTAGGCGGTGTCGCGCTTGGGCACCCAGTCGTAGCCGAAGTTGTTCTCGGCAATAGCGTTGGGCCCGTAGTAGGCCTTCATCAGGCTGGTGTGCCACTTCGGGAAGTTCTGCGTGAAGGCCATCTGGCCCGGGCGAAGCGGCTTGCCCGTTCTCGCCTTCAGATAGGTCTCGCGATCGACATCGGCGTCAGTAGGCGCACTCAAGTAGCCCGAGAGCACCTCGGAATACGCACACATGTCGGTGATGCCTTGCACGTTGGCGTGGCCGCGCAGCGCGTTCACGCCGCCGCCCGGCCGGCCCATGTTGCCGAGCAACAGCTGGATCATCGCCATCGTGCGGATGTTCTGGCTGCCCACGCTGTGCTGCGTCCACCCCAGCGCGTAGAGGATCGTCATCACCTTGTCGGGTGCCGACGTGGCCGCCATCTGCTCGGCGATCTTCAGGAACGCGTCTTTGGGCGTGCCGGTGATCTTGCTCACCAGGTCCGGCGTGTAGCGGCTGTAGTGCGCCTTCATCTGCTGGAAGACGCACAGCGGGTCCTGCATCGTGTCGTCGACCTTGACGAAGCCGTCTTCACCCAGTTGGTAGCCCCAGGTCGCCTTGTTGTAGCTGCGCTTGGCTTCGTCGTAGCCGCTGAACAAGCCGTTGTCGAACTTGTAGTCGGCCTTGGTCAGGAACGTCGCGTCGGTGTTGAACTTGACGTAGTCGGTGTGGATCTTGTTGTTCGCGAGCAGGTAGTTGATGACACCGGCGAGGAAGGCGATGTCGGTGCCCACGCGGATCGGCGCGTAGGTGTCGGCTACCGCCGCGCTGCGCGTGAAGCGCGGGTCGACGACGATCAGCCGCGCTTTGCGGTGCTGCTGCGCGTCGGTGACCCACTTGAAGCCGCAAGGGTGGGCTTCTGCGGCATTGCCGCCCATGATGAGAACGAGATCCGTGTTCTTGATATCGGTCCAAGAATTCGTCATCGCTCCGCGACCGAAAGTCGGGCCCAGACTGGACACCGTCGGTGCGTGTCAGATACGCGCTTGTGTATCGAGTGCGACCATCCCCAGGCTGCGCGCCACCTTGACGCTGATGTAGCCCGATTCGTTGGAAGCAGCAGACGAGAGCAGGAAACCGGTGGAGTTCCAGCGGTTCACCGTCACGCCCTTGTCGTTGGCCTTGACGAAGTTCGCGTCGCGGTCGGCCTTCATGTGCTTGGCCACTCGCGTCAGCGCTTCGTCCCAGGAGATGCGCTTCCAGTCGGCCGCGCCGGGCTCCCGCACCTGCGGGAACGTGACGCGGCTGGTCGACTGGATCATGTCGAGCACGCCGGCGCCCTTCGGGCACAAGGTGCCGCGGTTCACCGGGTGATCGGGGTCGCCTTCGACGTGGATGATCGTCGACTTGACGTTCTTCGACCTGTCGCCCAGCGTGTACATGATCATCCCGCAGCTCACCGAGCAGTACGGGCAGGTGCTGCGCGTCTCCGTCGTCCTGGCCAGTTTGAAGCTGCGTGTCTCAGCCAACGCCGCGGTGGGCGAAAAGCCGAGTGCCACCAGGCTGGAACCTACCAGCCCTGCTCCGCTGACCCGGAAGAAATGCCTCCGGTTCATGTCCATCGTCGATCTCCTTGGCATGTGCGCCACTGCCCGCCAACAGGCAGCAACAAGCGAAGTTATTGCCTGCGCTTGCCTGCGGGGCAATCAGGGTGAATCCTCGATGGACGAGCGGGGGTTGCGACAAGTTGTCGCGCCCGGTCGGCCTGACGGCTGCATTCAGCGCTGGACGCGATCGGCGCCGGTGTAGACGATGTAGCGCTGCCCGCTGGCGCGGCCGATCAGCGTCAGGTTCAGCCGCTCGGCCAGCTCATGGCCCATCGCGGTGACGCCGTTTCGCGAGGCGACAATCGGGATCGCGAGGCGCGCCGCCTTCTGCACCATCTCGCTCGTCAGCCGCCCGGTGGTGACGAGCAGCTTGTCGGCGCCGCCCTGCCGGTTCATCAGCATCCAGCCGGCGATCGTGTCCACGGCGTTGTGCCGGCCGACGTCTTCGACGAAGAACAGGATCGCGCCGCCGCGAGCCAGCGCCGTGCCGTGCACCGAGCCGGCGTCGCGGTGCACGCTGGGCTGGCGGCGCAGTTGGTCGAAGAGGTCGCACAGCGTGTCGTGGGCGATCGTGGCGCCGGCGGCGGCGGGCTTGAGTCGGTCGATGGTGTCGGCCAGCACCGAGCCCTGGCCGCAGCCGGTGGTGACGATGCGGTGCGCCAGCCTCTCGGCCAGCGCCTCGGGCGCGCGGTGCAAGCGCACCGCAGCCGCCGACACGTCCCAGTCGACGCTGATCGATTCGACCTCGGCCGCGTCGTCGATCAGCCCTTGTGTGTACAGGTATCCCAGCACCAGCAGTTCGGGCCGCTGGCCGAGCGTCATCAGCGTCACGACTTCCTGTTTGTCGATGTAGACCACCAGCGCCCGCTCCTGCGGAATGAGCAGCCGGCGCGTCTCACTGTCGGCATCGGTGACCTCGATCTCGCGCGTCCACGCGCAAGTGGCGGCGGTGAGTGTGGGCAGCGGGTTCACGGGGCGCGAGTGGACCACAATCTTCACGATGCATGCGCCTATCCCCCGCGAGCAGATCACCGGTCTCGTGCTCGCCGGCGGGCGCGGGCAACGCATGGGCGGGGTGGACAAGGGCTTGCAGCTCTTCGACGGCAAGCCGCTGGTGCAGCACGCGATCGAGCGCCTGGCGCCGCAGGTCGGCACGCTGCTCGTCAACGCGAACCGCAACCTGGAAGCCTATCGCGCCTTCGGCGTGCCGGTGGTCGCCGACACCGTGCCCGACTTCGCCGGGCCGCTGGCGGGGTGGCTGGCGGGGCTCGAACAATGCCGCACCGAGTGGCTGGTGACGGTGCCTTGCGATTCGCCGCGCTTTCCGCTCGACTTGGTGCAGCAACTGGCCAATGCCGTTCGCAGCTCGGGCGCTGAACTCGCGATGGCTGAAACCATGGAAGACGGAAAGCCACGCACCCAGCCCGTCTTCACGATTCTGCGCACGAGTCTGGCAAGAAGCCTCGCGGCCTACGTGCGCGACGGTGGGCGAAAGATCGACCGCTGGTCGACGATGCAAGGCTGTGCCTGCGTTCGTTTCGACGATGCCGCGGCGTTCTTCAACGTCAACACGCGGGAGGAGTTGAAACAGCCGCAACGCTGAGACTGGGGCCCGTCGCCCCGGCCGCTGCGCAGCGCCAGGAGCACCTGATCGGCACGGTCGACGACGATCTCCTCGCCGGGCGCTGTTACTTCACCGCAAACGGTGAAACGCATCTCACGCCCAGCAGCTTCGCCGCCGACGGCGCGTCCTCGGTGAACAGCTGCGAAACGCCGTGTTCGGCGCACACCGCGATGATCAGCGCGTCCCAGTACTGCACTTGCTTGTCCGCCGCCAGCTTCAGCGCCGCAGCGTGCGCAGTGGTGGTCGAGCCCAACGGCGGCATGACGGCGCAAAAGGCTTCAACTGCCAGCCGCGCCGCCTTTCTCGTCATGAGCTGTCGGCGGATCATCACCGCAAAGAACTCTCCGTACACCTGAGCGGCAATCGGCCAGGCCGCGTTGCAGGCTCGGGTCAGCAGTTCTCTCGCGGTGTGCTCCCGGCTGCCGCCAGACGCGCTGACGGCGTAAACCAACACGTTGGTGTCCAGCGAGTTCACTCTTCGTAGGCCTCGCCGCGCACGAACTTGCCTTTGAACGGCTTGGCGCAACGGACGGACAGCGCGCGCTGAATCAGCGCGTCGCGGGTCTCGGCCGCCAGCACGGGCTCGGCGCGCACCAGCTTCAGCGAAGCCCGGCCGCGCCGCGTGATGATGACCTCAGCGCCCGCGTCCACCATGGCTGCGTAGTGGGTGAAGTTGTGGACGGCCTCGCGTGCGGTGGTTGACAGAGTGCGCTCACCCATGAAGGCCTCCAGAAGCGCTAGGGAGCGTTCAATGTATCACATCATGCAACACATCTTCGGCGCGAAAAACGCAGGCGCCACAGGCTTTTACGTCAGACTCGAGCGCGCCTCACCCGCACCGCGCAATACTTGAACTCCGGAATCTTCGCCACCGGGTCCAGCGCCGGGTTCGTCAGCTTGTTGATCGCCGCTTCGAACCAGCAGAAGGCGACGAACACCGCGCCGGGCGGCGAGGCTTCGTCGGCGCGGGCGTACAGCGTCACCTCGCCGCGGCGCGAGACGATCGTGATGCGCTCGCCGGCGGCAACGCCCAGTCGCGCCAGATCCTGCGGGTGCAGCATCGCCACCGCATCGGGCTCCAGCGCATCGAGCACCCCCGAGCGGCGCGTCATGCTGCCGGTGTGCCAGTGTTCAAGTTGGCGGCCGGTGATCAGCACCAGCGGGTACTCGTGATCGGGCTGCTCGTCGGCGCGCAGGAAGTCGGCGGGCACGAAACGCGCCTTGCCACTCTCGGTGGGGAAGTGTTCGGTGAAGACCACCGAGGTGCCCGGATCGCCTTCGTGCTCGCACGGGTAGGTCACCGCGCCCTGTGAAGTCAATCGTTGCCAAGTGATGCCGGCGATGCTCGGCATGGTGTGGCGCATCTCGTCGAAGACCGCCGCCACTGCCGTTTCGCCTTGACCGTAGCCGTTCCACGGCAAGCCGAACTGCTCGCCCATCTGCTGCAGGATCCACAAGTCGTGCCGTGCGTCGCCGGGAGGATTCAGCGCCTGGCGGCCGAACTGCACGAGGCGGTCGGTGTTGGTGAAGCTGCCGCTCTTCTCGGCGAAGCTCGACGCCGGCAGCACCACGTCGGCAAGCAGCGCCGTCTCGGTGAGGAAGATGTCCTGCACGACGAGCATGTCCAGCCTGGCCAGCGCGGCGCGCGCATGGTCGGCATCGGGGTCGCTCATCGCCGGGTTCTCGCCGAGGATGTACATGCCGCGCACCTGGCCTGCATCGATGGCGCGTATCACCTCCACCACCGTGAGCCCGGGCTGGTCATCCAGCGATTCGGCGGCCACGCCCCAGGCCTTGGCGAAGCGCTCGCGCGCCGCCGGGTCGGCCACACGCTGGTAGTCGGGGTACATCATCGGTATCAGCCCGGCGTCGCTCGCGCCCTGCACGTTGTTCTGGCCGCGCAGCGGGTGCAGCCCGGTGCCCGGCCGGCCGATCTGGCCGGTCATCAGCGACAGGGCGATCAGGCAGCGCGCGTTGTCGGTGCCGTGCACATGCTGGCTGATGCCCATGCCCCACAGGATCATCGACGCGCGGCTGGTGGCGTACAGCCGCGCCACCTCGCGGATCGTTGCAGCGTCCACGCCGCAGATCGGCGCCATCGCCTCCGGGCTGAAGGCCTGCACGTTCTTCGCCAGCGCTTCGTAGCCGGTCGTGCGATCGGCGATGAACGCCTGGTCGACGAGGCCCTCGGTGACCACGACATTCATCATCGCGTTCAGCAACGCCACGTCGGTGTCGGGCGTGAAGCGCAGGAAGCGGTGCGCGAAACGCGCCAGGTCGTTGCCGCGCGGGTCGATCACGATCAGCTTGGTGCCGGCGCGCACGGCGTTCTTGATCCAGGTGGCGGCCACCGGATGGTTCACGGTCGGGTTCGCGCCAATGACGATCACCACTTCGGCGTGCTGCACATCCGCCACCGGGTTGCTCACAGCGCCCGAGCCGATGCCTTCGAGCAGCGCCGCCACGCTCGACGCATGGCACAGCCGCGTGCAATGGTCGACGTTGTTGCTGCCGAAACCCAGGCGCACGAGTTTCTGGAAGAGATACGCCTCTTCGTTGCTGCCCTTGGCCGAGCCGAAGCCGGCGAGCGCTTTCGCGCCGTGTCGGTCGCGCAACTGGCGCAAGCTGCCGCCGCCGAGTGCCAGCGCTTCGTCCCAGCTCGCCGGGCGGAACAGCGACATCGGATCGACACCTTCGGGCAGTTCGCCCTTGGGCGCGCCTTCGCGCCGGATCAAGGCTTGCGTCAAACGCTCGGGATGGCGCGCGTAGTCGAAGCCGTAGCGGCCTTTCACGCACAAGCGGCTGTGATTCGCCGGACCGTCGCGGCCTTCGACGAAGAAGATGTGGTCGTCTTTGACGTGGTAGGTGAGCTGGCAGCCGACGCCGCAGTAGGGGCACAGCGAGTCGACGGTCTTGTCGGCCAGCTGCATCGCCACGCCGCCGGCCGGCGACAAAGCACCCGTCGGGCAGGCTTGCACACATTCGCCGCACGCCACGCAGGTCGATCCGCCCAGCGCATCGCCCATGTCGAAGACGATCTGTGTGTGGCTGCCGCGCGAGGCCAGGCCGATGACGTCGTTGCCCTGTTCGTCGCGGCAGGCGCGCAGGCAGCGCGTGCAGTGGATGCAGGCGTCGAGGTTGACGGCGATGGCGGGGTGGCTGGAGTCGGCAGCCACCGCCTGTCTCGGGGCGAAGCGAGGCCGGCCCAGGTTCAGGCGCTGCGACCACTCGTCGACCTCGTTGTGGCGCGTGTAGGCTGCCTCCGTCAGGTCGGACTGCAACAGCTCGAGCACCAGCCGCTGCGAGACGCGGGCGCGGGCGCTGGCGGTCATCACCTGCATGCCCGCGCTCGGCTGGCGGCAGCACGACGCGGCCAGCGTGCGTTCGCCGGCCACCTCGACCACGCAGGCGCGACAGTTGCCGGCGGGCGCGAGTCCGTCGGACCAGCACAGCCGCGGGATCGCTACCCCCTCGCGATCGGCCACCTGCAGCAGCGTTTCGCCGGTTGCGGCCTGCACGTCGCGGCCGTCGAGCGTGAAAGTGATCGTCATGACAGTTCGTGCCCAAAGTGCTTGATCACGCCGTCCACCACGTTCGGCGCCGCCTGCCCCAATCCGCAGATCGACGCATCGCGCATCACCTGCGAAAGCTCGGCGAGCAGCGCGCGGTCCCATTGCGGGCCTTCGATCAGCCCCACCGCCTTGGCCGTGCCGACGCGGCAGGGCGTGCATTGGCCGCAGGACTCGTGGGCGAAGAAGCGCATCACGTTGCGTGCCGCGGCGCTGGCGCGGTCGTGCTGCGAGAGCACGATCACCGCGGCGGAACCGATGAAACAGCCGTGCGCCTGCAAGGTGTCGAAGTCCAGCGGAATCTGCTTCAGCGAAGCCGGCAGGATGCCGCCCGAGGCACCGCCGGGCAGATAGGCGTACAGGTCGTGGCCGGGCAGCATGCCGCCGCAGTGCTCGTCGATCAGCTCCTGCACGGTGATGCCGGCCGGCGCCAGCTTCACGCCGGGATCGCGCACGCGCCCGCTGACCGAGAAGCTGCGCAGGCCCTGGCGGCCGTGGCGGCCTTGCGACGTGAACCACGCAGCGCCCTTCTCGAGCAACTCGCGCACCCAGTACAGCGTCTCGAAGTTGTGCTCCAGCGTCGGGCGGCCGAACAAGCCGACTTGCGCGACGTACGGCGGACGCAGCCGCGGCATGCCGCGCTTGCCTTCGATCGATTCGATCATCGCCGACTCTTCGCCGCAGATGTAGGCGCCGGCGCCGCGCCTCAGATCGATGCTTGGAAGATCGGGCAGCGCCGCGCGCAGCGCGGCGAGTTCCTGCTCGAGCAGCGCGCGGCAGCCGTGGTACTCGTCACGCAGGTAGATCCAGACCTTGGCGATGCCCACTGCCCAGGCGGCAATCAGCATGCCTTCCAGAAAGCGGTGCGGATCGCGCTCGAGGTACCAGCGGTCTTTGAAAGTGCCGGGCTCGCCTTCGTCGATGTTCACGGCCAGGTAGCGCGGCGCCGGCTGCTCGCGCACGATGCGCCACTTGCGCCCGGCCGGAAAGCCCGCGCCACCCAGGCCACGCAGGCCCGAGGCTTCGAGTTCGGCGATCACCGCGTCGGCGTTGCGAGCCCCGCTCGTGCATTCGCGCAGCAGCCGGTAGCCGCCTTGTGCCTGGTAGTCGGCAAGCGACAGCGCGCCGGGCGGTGCATCGGTGGTGCGGCCGGCCCGCACCGCCGCCAGTACCTCGGCCGCCCCTGCGCGCGGCACCGGGTGCTGGTGCACCACCGCCACCGGCGCCTGCTCGCAGCGGCCCACACAGGGCGCGGCGATCACGCGCACGTCGCGGCCGAGCAAGGCCGGCAGCTCGTGCAGCAGCGCCTGCGCGCCGGCCATCTCGCAGGCCAGGCCGTCGCAGACGCGCACCGCCAGCGGTGCGGCCGGGTCCTCGCCCTCGCGCAGCACGTCGAAGTGGTGATAGAAGCTCGCCACCTCGTAGACCTCGGTCTGCGAGAGCTTCATCAGCAAGGCCAGCGCGGCCAGGTGGCGCACGTGCAGGTGGCCGAAGCGGTCGTTGATGCGGTGCAGGTGTTCGATGAGCAGGTCACGCCGCAGCGGCGCATCGCCGAGCAGCGCGCGCACCTCGGCCAGCGCCGCATCGTCCACGGTCCTGCCGCGCGGGCGCTCGCGCTTGCGACGGCGCTGTCCTTCGTCGGCGGCGGCGGCGGCGATCGGGATCACGGTGCGGGTCATCCCGCGAGCGTAAACCACCGCGAATCCTGGAATCATCGGACACCATGCCAAGCCATCCTCCCGCCGAGCACGAACGCTGGCCCCACGCCGCGGTGCTGCTCGTCGACGACGAGCCGGGCATGCTGAACTTCCTGCACAAGGCGCTCGCGCCACGCGCCGGTCTGGTGCTCGAAGCCGCCAGCGCCGAGGAGGCCGAACTGCTGCTGCAAAAGCACCGCTTCGACCTGCTCATCCTGGATATCGCGCTGCCCGGCAAGAGCGGCATCGCCTTGCTCAAGCAGCTGCGCGAACAAGGCAACCCCTGCGAAGTGGTGCTGATGACGGCCTTCGCCGACCTGGAGACCGCGATCGAGGCGCTGCGCGCCGGCGCCAGCGACTTCCTGCTCAAACCCTTCCGCCTCACGCAAGCGCTGAACGCCTTCCGCCAGGGCCTCGAGCGCGCACAGTTGAAGCGCGAGAACTACCTGCTGCGCCGCTCGCTGCAACAGCGGCTTCCGCCGGCCGATGGGCTGGTAGGCCGATCCATCGTCATCAAGGGCTTGCACGAGGCCTTGCAGCGTGTGGCAGAGGTGGACAGCACGGTGCTCTTGACCGGCGAATCCGGCACCGGCAAGGAACTCGCAGCGCTCGCGCTGCACCGCCTGTCGCGCCATGCCGGCGCCCTCTTCGTGCCGGTGAACTGCGCGCGCATCTCGCCGGCGACCATCGAAGAAGAACTGTTCGGCCATGTGCACCGCAGCGCGGCCGGCGAAGTCACGCAGTCCGACGGCCTGTTCGTGCACGCGCAGGGCGGCACGCTGTTCCTGGACGAAATCGGCGAGCTGCCGCTGCCCTTGCAGGCTACGCTGCTGCGCGTGCTGGATACACGCCGCGTGCGGCCGGTGGGCAGCCAGCAGGAGATCCCGGTGGAGCTGCGCATCGTCGCGGCCAGCAACCGGCCGCTGCGCGACGACGTGGCCTGCGGGCGCTTTCGTGCCGACCTGTTTTACCGCTTGCAGGTGGTGGAGCTGACGCTGCCGCCGCTGCGCGCGCACAAGGAAGACATCCCCGACCTGGTGATGCACTTCCTGCAGACGCTGGCGCCGCAGCTCGGTGTGGAGCCGTTCGCGGTGAGCGATGACGAATGGCGATTCCTGGCCGAGTACGACTGGCCGGGCAACGTTCGCGAGCTGCGCAACCTGATCGAGCGCTCGCTGATCCTGGG
>JANNQO010000309.1:0-31652 GCA_031400795.1 Rubrivivax sp.
GCGACGCCAATTGGCTGTGATCAGCGTTCGAGTCCGACCAAACGGTGCCGACAGGTCGGATTTCGAGGTCAACTTGATCATGGCGACGGCGAATTGGCCGAACAGTGGGCACGTGAGCGAATTGGGGTCACGGATTCAGGACCAACGTCTTTAATGAAGGGCTTTGAGATTTCGTTGCGCGGGAGTCGGCAGTAGATTGACAGTAGATTGGGGGGTCTTGAATCTTGCGTCAAGCCCGGCCGATTTACTCACCCGATCACATCGGCGACGACCTCACGCAGCGTCTTGACATCGGTCGCAGCGAGCTCGCCCATGACGCGCAAGACGAGCCCTTGCTCGATGGTGGTGAAGACCGGCTTGAGCACGGACTCCTTGACGAGCCCGGCGCCTTGCCAGTCGGCGACCATCGCCTCGCCGAATGCGAGCGGTGTGCGCAGCTGGCTTGTGATGGCCATGATCACGATGTCGCGCCGGCTGGCGTTGTAGCCGTGGCTTGAGACGACGACGGCCGGGCGCTTCTTGGTGCCCGACTGGTCCGTGAACGGAAACGGCACGAGCACCACGTCGCCGAAGCCGAACCTTGAGGTGGCGGCCACCGGGTCACATCCGGTCGTAAGCCGCGTCCTCGTCGTTGTCCCAGACCTGGGCGAAGCTCGCCTCGCTGGCCTTGGCGGCGGCGTGCGTGAGGCGCTGCTCATCCTCGCGTGCGCGCAGGAAATCGACGAAGTCCTCGACCTCGGCCATGCGCTGCGGGGGAAGCTGCTTGATCTTGTCGAACAAGACCTGATCGGGTGCGTTCATGACATCGACTCCTTCGGGTTCATCTTCTTGGCTGCTGCTACTGCCCGCTTGCTGGGTCAGCGCGCGGCTTGGGCGATCACGGTCTCGATCATCTGCGAGACGAACTGCTGCTTGGCCTTGGGCAGTTGCGACACCACCTCGATCTGCTGCGCCAGCTTGGATGCCGGCCCGCGCTTGCCGCGCGCGGCCTTGGCTTCGGAGCCGAACAGCTCATCGAGCGACACCGACAGCGTGCGCGCCACCACCGGCATGGCCGACACAGGGATACGCCGGCGGCCAACCTCGTAGGACTGCAGCGTCTGCTGCGACACGCCCAGCACTTCGGCGAGCTGGACCTGGGTGACGTTGTTGGCACGGCGCAACGCGGCGATGCGTTCGCCCATGGCGACAAAGAAGTCGCGTTCCTCGACGCTGATGGTCATGACGGCTGGGGGTTCACGGACAGGGACAGCCAACACGATAGACCTTGGGTGTTCGGAATGAGGTGCATGATACTTCGATACGAAGTACACTGAATCGAAGTTGCTTTTTAGCCGCCTGTTTGCCGCAAAGCCTCTGCGCCACGGTCGGACAAAAGGAGACCAGACCCATGGCACGCATTCCCGAGACCGAGCTTGAGCGGCTGAAGAATGAGGTCAGCGTCGAGCGCCTGGTCGAGGCGTCCGGGGTCGAGCTCAAGCGCGGCGGCAAGGACTGGCTGGGGCGATGCATCTTCCATGAGGCCGACGACACGCCGAGTCTGGTCATCTCGCCGGCGAAGAACCTGTGGCACTGCTTCGGCTGCGGCGTGGGCGGTGGCCCCATCGACTGGATCATCAAAACCCGTGGGGTGAGCTTCCGCCACGCTGTCGAGCTGCTGAGGGATGGGCTTCCTTCTTCAGCCGCTGATGCGGCCGAAGGGTCGGCGCCGGTCAAGCGCACCACGGTCCGCAGCCTGCCGGCGCCGGTGGCGTTCGATGCCGACGATGCGGTGCTGCTCGGTCAGGTGGCCAACTACTACGCGGCGACCTTGAAGCAAAGCCCCGAGGCGCTGGCCTACCTGGAGTCGCGCGGTATCGCCGGCAGCGCGGCGGCCGAAGCCATCGAAGTCTTCAAGCTCGGCTATGCGAACCGCACCCTGGGCCTGCGCTTGCCGGAAAAAACCCGCAAGGCCGGCGCCGACATCCGCGCGCGGCTGGAGCGCCTGGGCGTGTACCGAGACAGCGGCCACGAGCACATGAACGGCAGCCTGGTCCATCCCCTTGTTCGATGCCGCCGGCCAGGTGGTGAACCTGTACGGCCGCAAGGTGCGCAACGACCTGCGCGCGGGCACGCCCGCGCACCTGTACCTGAGCGGGCCACGTCGTGGCTTGTTCAACCGTGCTGCGCTGGTGGTCGGCACCTGCGAAGAGTTGATCGTGTGCGAAGCGCTGATCGACACGCTGACGTTCTGGTGTGCCGGTCTGCGCAACGTGACCAGCGCCTACGGTGTCGAGGGCGTGACCGATGAACTGATCGGGGCGATCCAGGCGGCTGGTGTGGCGCGAGTGCTCATCGCCTTCGACTGCGACGACGCTGGCGAGTGCGGCGCGGCCAAGCTCACCGAGCGCTTGCAGGCGCTCGGCATCGACTGCTTCCGCGTCGTGTTCCCCAAGGGCATGGACGCCAACGAGTACGCGCTGAAGGTGACGCCGCCGGCAGAGTCACTCGGCCTGCTGATTCGCAAGGCCGAATGGATGGGAAAGGGTCAGGCACCCAGACGCGATGCTGTCGAGCCCGAGGTGATCACAACCTGTGACCACCTGCCGCCGGTGGTTCCTTCCTCAGCCGCTGACGCGGCGCCGACGATGAAACAAGCGGCTGAAGAAGAAGCCCCGGCGCCGCCGGCCGCAGCGATGCCCAGCGCACCGGCGGCCGACACGCCCGCGCAGGTGAGTGAGCGCGAGGCGGTGCTCGTCTTCGGCGACGGCCGCGATGCCCGGCGCTGGCGCGTGCGTGGCCTGCCCAAGAACCTGGCCGTGGGCGTGCTCAAGGTCAATGTGATGGTCAGTGCCGAAGGGAGTGACAACAGCGGCCGCTTCCACGTCGATACGCTGGACCTGTACGCGGCCAGGGCGCGCGCGGTGTTCGTGCAGCAGGCAGCGAGCGAACTCAGCATCGCCGATGGCGTGCTCAAGACCGATCTGGGCCGCGTGCTGCTCAAGCTCGAAGCCTTGCAGGATGAGGCGATCCGCGAGGCGCTGGCGCCCAAGGAGCCGACCGCGCCGAGCATGACCGAGGCCGACCAGGCCCAAGCCCTGGCGCTGCTGAAGTCGCCGAACTTGATGACGCGCATTGTCGATGACTTCGACGTGTGCGGCGTGGTGGGCGAGCGCACGAACAAGCTCGTGGGCTACCTCGCGGCGGTGAGCCGTTTGCTGGATCGGCCGCTGGCCATCGTCATCCAAAGCAGCAGCGCGGCGGGCAAGTCCAGCCTGATGGATGCCGTGCTCGCCTTCGTGCCCGAGGAGGCGAGGACGAAGTACAGCGCGATGACGGGGCAGAGCCTGTTTTACATGGGCCAGACCAGCCTGAAGCACCGCATCCTGGCCATCGCCGAAGAGGAAGGCGCCAGCCGTGCCAGCTACGCCATGAAGCTGCTGCAGTCCGAGGGCGAGCTCCACCATCGCCAGCACGGGCACCGACTCCGCGACGGGCAACCTCTTTACGCAGGAATACCGCGTCGAGGGGCCGACGATGCTGATGATGACCGCCACGGCCATCGACCTGGACGAAGAGCTGCTCAACCGCTGCCTGGTGCTCACCGTCGATGAAGACCGCGAGCAGACGCGGCGCATCCATGCGCTGCAGCGCGAGAAGCGAACTCTCGCGGGCCTGACCAAACGCGAGGCCAAGACGGCGATCCTGGCCACGCACCAGAACGCGCAGCGGCTGCTGCGACCGCCGGCGGTGGTGAACCCGTATGCCGATCGCTTGACCTTCCTGGACGACCGCACGAGGACGCGGCGCGATCATGAGAAGTACCTGACGCTGATCGACACCATCGCTCTGCTGCACCAGCATCAACGCGAGATGAAGACCGCGCACGTCGCTGGCCGCAGCGTCGAATACATCGAGGCGACCTTGGCCGACATCGAAGCCGCCAACGCCATCGCCCATGAAGTGCTGGGCCGCAGCCCGGACGAGTTGCCGCCGCAGACGCGGCGCGTGCTGGTGGCCATCGCCGGACTGGTCGAGACGCTGGTCAAGGAGCGCGGCGCGCAGCGTGCCGACATGCGCTTCACGCGCGCGCAGGTTCGGGCGCATACGAGCCTGTCGGACACGCGCTGCCGCATGCACCTGGACCGCCTGGCCGCGATGGAATACCTGCTGGTCCACCGTGGCCAGCGCGGGCAGAGCTACGAATACGAACTGCTGCACGACGCGCCGGCCTATGCTGACGGGCCGCACCTGGCCGGGCTGATCGCTCGTAGGACTGCAGCGTCTGCTGCGACACGCCCAGCACTTCGGCGAGCTGGGCCTGGGTGACGTTGTTGGCGCGGCGCAACGCGGCGATGCGTTCGCCCATGGCGACAAAGAAGTCGCGTTCCTCGACGCTGATGGTCATGACGGCTGGGGGTTCACGGACAGGGACAGCCAACACGGTAGACCTTGGGTGTTCGGAATGACGTGCATGATACTTCGATACGAAGTACATTGAATCGAAGTTACTTTTTAGCCGCCTGTTTGCCGCAAAGCCCCTGCGCCACGGTCGGACAAAAGGAGACCAGACCCATGGCACGCATTCCCGAGACCGAGCTTGAGCGGCTGAAGAATGAGGTCAGCGTCGAGCGCCTGGTCGAGGCGTCCGGGGTCGAGCGGGTACATCTTCAAGTGGCTGGCACACAAGTGGCGCGATGAGGTCTGGCGCACGCCGATCAGTCGGACCGCAGTGGTTATCGCGGTCGGTGCCCTGGCCGGGCCGGCCGCCTGGGCAGCCGGAGTGTCGCTGCTGATGCGGCACATCAACGGCGTGTACAGCCAGCGCTTCAACCGGCGCCATGGGCTGGTGGGTCATCTGCTGCAAGGCCGCTTCAAAGCGATCCTGGTCACTCCTTCGTGACTACCCGTGATCAAGCGCGGCTCTCCGCCTTGCGCTTGAGTTGTCCGCGTTCGATGAACGCATCAATGACCTGAAGCACTTGGCGCTTCTCGGCCACCGCCAGCTTCTCGATGGCCAGCAGCCGCCGGCGTAAGCGGCTGTCGCCGTCCTGCTTGACCAGCCGGCGCTTGGTGCCCACGCCGAACAGATCATCGATCGACACCCCCAGCGCCGCCGCGATCTGCGGCAGCAGGTTGGCCGGCGGCGTGACGGCCGGACTCTCGTAGTAAGCCACCATGCACTGGGAGTCGGCCAGCACCTCACGCGCTGACCTGCCGATGACCGCAAGCTGCTTGGTCGGCGACGGCCTGGGCAGCACATCTGCAAGTTCGGCCAACAGCACCGGGCTGCTGAAAAGCCGGATGTCGCTGCGCTGGCGGATGTCTTCAAGAAGCCGATAAGGCTTGCCGCGCCACAGCAGCGCCGACAAGGCTACGTTGGTGTCCAGAATGATCCTCAAGCCGCGCCATTGCCCGGCTGCTGGTTGCCTGCTTGCAGGCTTATTTGCTGACGCGCACGCCGCTCGGCGCGCGCGGCCCTCACCTCGACGGCGATCTCGTCTTCGCTCATCGGCTCCACGCCGGCCGCTTCGAGTGCCGGCGCGATGGCCAGCAGCCGATCAAACGCCGCGCGCCGCACGAGGTCAGCGTGCAGCGCCTGGTCGAGGCCTGTGGCGTCGAGCTCAAGCGCGGCGGCAAGGACTGGCTCGGCCGCTGCCCCTTCCACGAAGACGGCACAGCCAGCCTGGTGGTGACGCAGGCGAAGAACCTGTGGCACTGCTTCGGCTGCGGGGCGGCCGGCGGGCCGATTGACTGGGTGATGAAGACGCGGGGCGTGAGCTTCCGGCATGCGGTGGAGCTGCTGCGCGAGGGCTTCCTTCTTCAGCCGCTGGCGTTGCCGAAACTGCAGCGCCGATCAAGCGCACGACGGTGCGAGCGCTGCCGCCACCGGTGGCGTTCGATGTCGGCGATGCAGTGTTGCTCGGCCAGGTTGCCGACTACTACGCGGCGACCCTGAAGCAAAGCCCCGGGGCGCTGGCCTACCTCGAAGCGCGCGGCATCACCGGCAGCGCGGCGGCCGAGGCCATCGAGGTCTTCAAGCTCGGGTATGCGAATCGCACCTTGGGTCTGCGCTTGCCGGAGAGGACGCGCAAGGCCGGCGCCGACATCCGCACATGGCTGGAACGCCTGGGTGTGTACGGGGAAAGCGGGCACGAGCACATGAACGGCAGCCTCGTGATCCCGCTGTTCGATGCCGCTGGCCAGGCGGTGAACCTCTACGGCTGCAAGGTCAGCAGCGACCTGCGCACGGGCACGCCCGCGCACCGCTCCATCAACTGCACTTCGACGGACGTCAAGGCTTGGTCCTCGTCGTGTTCAGCGCCCTTGCTGCGCGAGCATCGTCTAGATCACCTGGATTCCGAACCGACGGCCGGTCTCGTAGGAAGCCACCATCTGCTGGGAGATCTCCAGCGCCTTGGCCTAGCTGAACATGTATCAGGCCCTGGTGAAACGAACCATGGCGCGCCCATGGCGGCGATGGTGCCGCGTGGCTGCGTGCTCAGACCGCGGGCAGGCTTGCGTCCAGCGCCGCGCGGCGCGCGCCGTTGAAGCGCCGGCTCCAGTAACCGTCGCCCATGTCTTCGATGCGCACCAGGCCGCCCGAGCGCGGCGCGTGGATGAACTTACCCTCGCCAATATAGATGCCGACATGCGAGAACGCGCGCCTCATGGTGTTGAAGAACACCAGGTCGCCGGGGCGCAGTTCGCTGCGCTGGATCTGCGTGAGCCCAGCGCTGCTGGCCTGCTGGTCGGCGCGGCGCGGCAGCGCCAGGCCCAGGCTGGCCTCGAAGATGTGGCGCGTGAAACCGCTGCAGTCGAAGCCTTCGTCGGCCGAGCTGCCGCCGCGGCGGTAGGGTACGCCGAGGAAGTTCATCGCCGAAATCACCAGCTCGGAAGCCAGATCGCGGGCCTGGCGCAGCGGTTCGACGGTGGCCGCGATGACGCCTTTGTCATGCAAGAACTGCAGCACTGAGTCGCCGGGCAACTCGGGCGCGGCCTGCGCGCTGAGGGCGAACGAACAGCACAGCGCCACCAGGCATCGGTGCAGGGCAAGGCGGGTCTTCGTCATCGCGGGCGGCAGCATAGCTGCAGTTCGTCAGGTGCCTGCAAGCCAGTGTCACAAAATCACCACGCTGCCGAATCGAGGAGACCTCCGTGCACTACGCCGACTTTTACCGCCGTTCGATCGACGACCGCGACGCCTTCTGGCGCGAACAGGCGGGCCTGATCGACTGGCAGCGCCCCTTCGACACCGTCTGTGACTACAGCAAGCCGCCCTTCGTCGATTGGTTCGGCGGCGGCCGGCTCAACCTGTGCCACAACGCGATCGACCGGCACCTGGCGGCGCGCGCCGAGGAGAACGCGCTGATCTGGGTCTCCACCGAGGTCGACCAGGAAGAGGTGTACAGCTATCGCCAGTTGCACGCCGAAGTGCAATGCATGGCGGCGATCCTGCTCGCCCTCGGCGTCAAGCAGGGCGACCGCGTGCTGATCTACATGCCGATGATTCCGCAAGCGGTGTTCGCGATGCTCGCCTGCGCACGCATCGGCGCCATTCATTCGGTGGTGTTCGGCGGCTTCGCCAGCGTCAGCCTGGCGAGCCGCATCGAAGACGCCGAACCGAGCCTGATCGTGAGTGCCGATGCGGGCAGCCGCTCGGGCAAGGTGGTGGCTTACAAGCCGCTGCTCGATGAAGCGCTGCGACTGTCCAGGCACAAGCCGGCGAAGGTGCTGCTCGTCGATCGCGGCCTGGCGAGCATGCCGCGCGTGGCCGGCCGCGACGAAGACTACGCACCGCTGCGCGAGCAGCATCTGAACGCCAACGTGCCTTGCGCCTGGGTCGCCTCGGATCACCCCAGCTACACGATCTACACCTCGGGCACCACCGGCTCGCCCAAAGGCGTGCAGCGCGACACCGCCGGCTACGCAGTGGCACTGGCCGCGAGCATGAAGCACATCTTCTGCTGCAATGCCGGAGAGACCTACTTTTCCACCAGCGACATCGGCTGGGTGGTCGGCCACAGCTACATCGTCTACGGCCCGCTGATCGCCGGCATGGCGACGATCCTCTACGAAGGCTTGCCGATCCGCCCTGACGCGGCGATCTGGTGGAGCCTGGTGGAGAAGTACCGGGTCACCGCGATGTTCAGCGCGCCTACCGCGGTGCGCGTGCTGAAAAAGCAGGACCCGGCTGCCTTGAAGAAGCACGACCTGTCTAGCCTGCGCGCGCTGTTCCTCGCCGGCGAGCCGCTGGACGAACCGACTGCGCAGTGGATCTCGGGTTCTCTCGGGCGCCCGATCATCGACAACTACTGGCAGACCGAGTCGGGTTGGCCGATCCTCACCGTGGCCAACGGCGTCGAGCAACAGAAGTCCAAATTCGGCAGCCCCGGCATTCCGATGTACGGCTACCAAGTCAAGCTGCTCGACGAACACAGCGGCGAGGAACTGACCGGCGCGAACCAGAAAGGCGTCGTCGTCATCGAGGGCCCGCTGCCGCCAGGCTTCATGCAGACCGTCTGGCGTGACGATGAGCGCTACGTCAAGACCTACTGGAAGAGCGTGCCGGGCAAGTTCGTCTACAGCACCTTCGACTGGGGCATTCGCGACGAAGACGGCTACTTCTTCATCCTCGGCCGCACCGACGATGTGATCAACGTTGCCGGACACCGGCTGGGCACGCGTGAGATCGAAGAGAGCATCTCCAGCCACGCCGCAGTGGCCGAGGTGGCGGTGGTCGGCGTCGCCGATGCCCTGAAGGGCCAGGTGGCGATGGCTTTCGTGGTGCTGCGCGATGCTGCCGCCGCAGCGACACCCGAAGCGGAGCTGAAGCTCGAGGGCGCGATCATGAAGGTAGTGGACGAGCAACTCGGCGCGGTGGCGCGCCCTTCGCGGGTGCGCTTCGTCACGGTGCTGCCCAAGACGCGCTCGGGCAAGCTGCTGCGGCGGGCGATCCAGGCAGTGTGCGAAGGCCGCGATCCCGGCGATCTGACGACCATCGAAGACCCGACGGCCTTGCAACAGATCCGCGATCTCGTCGCAGCGTGATGCCGCCACGTCCGCAATAGCCGCAGTTCGTCGCAGGAATAGCGCGTCCCGTCGCGGCAGCGGCTACGATCGCGCCCGTTTTCGGGAGCCTGCATGAAGACCCTGTCGTTCACTTGGCGCGCGCTCGCCATCGCCATCCTGTTCACCGGCGTCGCTGCCGTGCCACCCATGGTGCTGGCCCAGGCCAAGCCGCGCATCGAAAAAGCGGCCGACCTGCCGCGCTTCACCTACAAGATCGACGGCAAGGTCGAAGACCTGGTCAGGAGCGCCGAGCGTTTCGCGCCGTTCGCGGCTGCGGTGCGCAAGGACATTGAAGGCGTGCTCGAGCGCTACGACATTCCCGACAAGGCGACGCAGCGCGATCTGACCACGGTGTTGGCGCTGCTGGACTTCCTGGACGGCCGCTACGAACAATCGCATGCCAAGGCCGAGCAAGTGCGAGCGCTGCAGGACAAGCCGGCCGACAAGCTCATCTCGGGCCTGCGCCTGCGCGCCGCGGCGAAGGCTGCGCAGGCGCATGGTTTGGGCAACGACGCCTTCCGCAAAGCCGTGGCCGATTTCATCGCACGCGAACTCGCCTCCGCCTCCTATCCGGTGATCGAAAATGAAGTGCGCGAGCTGAAAGCGTCGTCCGAGCTGATCGGCGAGGCGCTGATCGTCGGCCGGCTGCGCGAGGTCATCCAGCCCATCGTCGAGAAGAGCGGCGCCTTGAGTTCCGAGTTCGCGCCCGGCCTGGTCTCGTCGCGCTACGCGCTGCTCAACACGCTGCCCCTCAAAGCCACCTACACCGAGGCCTTCACGGTCTATCTGGCGGCGAACAAGGTCACCAAGACCGATATCTGGGCCGCACGCGACGTGCAGCTCGCGCCCGGGCAGGGCCAGCCGGTGCGCGTGGCGGTGTGGGACAGCGGCGTGGACACGGCGCTGTTCGACAAACAACTGCTGCGTGATCCGCAGGGCCGGCCATTGGTAATCGCGTTCGACAAGTACAGCCGTGCCGCGAAGGGCGAACTGATGCCGCTGGCCGCCGCGTCGAAGCACCGCCTGCCGGCGCTGATCGCGCAGAGCAAGGGCCTCTCGGACCTGCAGTCGAACATCGATTCGCCCGAAGCCAGCGAGGTCAAACGTTACCTCTCCACGCTGCCGGCCGAGCGCTACAAGACCGCCGTCGAAGAGCTGGGTCTGATCGGCAACTACGCGCACGGCACGCACGTGGCAGGCATCACGCTGGCCGGCAACCCGCAGGCGCTGCTGCTGGTGGCGCGCATCGAGTTCAGCCACACGCTGAAGCCCGACCCCTGTCCGGGCCTCGAGCAGTCGCAGCGCGACGCGAAGGCCACGCAGGCCTATGTCGACTTCTTCAAGAAGCACGGGGCGCGTGTCGTCAACATGAGTTGGGGCGGTGGCATTGCCGATATCGAGGGTGATCTCGAGAAGTGCGGCACCGGCAAGACTCCCGAGGAGCGCAAGGCGCTGGCACGGCGCTACTTCGATATCGGCAAGAAGTCGCTGGAAGCCGCGATGGCCAGCGCTCCGCAGATCCTCTTCGTCGCGGCGGCGGGCAACAGCGCCGACGACGCCACCTTCACCGAGAACTCGCCGGCCGACATCGTGCTGCCGAATCTGCTGGTCGTCGGCGCAGTGGACCTGGCCGGCGACGAGGCGCCGTTCACGAGCTACGGCCCGACCGTGAAGGCCCATGCCAACGGCTACCAGGTCGACAGTTTCGTGCCGGGCGGCCAGCGCATCGCGTTCTCGGGCACCTCGATGGCGTCGCCGCAGGTGGCCAACCTGGCGGCGAAGATGTTGGCGATGAATCCGAAGCTCACGCCCACCCAACTCGTCGATCGCATCACCGGCACCGCCGAGAAGAGCGCCGACGGAAGGCGCTTCCTGCTGCACCCGAAGAAAGCACTCGAACAGGCGGTGGCCCCGCGCTGAGACCGGCGGCATCATCGCGCGATGGCTACGCTGAACCTGACTGTCGTCGACCCGACCGGCCTGCTGGCCGGGGTGCCGTTGTTGCAACCCACGCTGCGGGCGGCGCTGCACCACATCGAACAGTACCTGACGGTCGGTGGCATGCTCGACGTGGAAGTGCGCGTCGACGCCACCGCCACCGGGCGCATCTCGGCGGTGGCGGGCATGCTGACCACGACCACCACCGTCGCCGGCCTGCAGATCCTCGAACCCGGCGCGCTCACCGAAACGCGCACCGGGGTGGACTTCGACCCGAGCCGCGCCGAGATCATCGTCACGGTCGACCCGCGCTCGGACTACGTAGTGCGCGAGCTGTGGTGGGACGCGGAGATCGCCACCAGCCTGGCCGGCCGCGTGCCCAGCGACCGCACCGACGCCTTCAGCATCCTGTTGCACGAGCTGTTGCATGGCCTGGGCATCACCACCTACCGCGATCTGGACACGGCGGCACTCAGCACGCCCTATGGGTCGATGTGGGATGCGTTGATCCAGCTCAGCGGCGGCCAGGCCCGCTTCACCGGAGCGAACACGCGTGCGCTGCTCGGCGCCGACCTCGAGGTGCGTGTCGGCGGCAGCCAGGGCGCGCAGCATCTCGGTGCCGGAGCGACGCCGCAGCAAAGCCAGCAGGCCTTTCTCGAAGCCACCCTGATGAACAGCTGGAGTTTCCGGCGCGGCGAGCGCTACACCCTGGACCGTCTGGACCTGGCGATCCTGCAAGACCTGGGCTGGAGCCTGAAGCCCAGCAGCTTGACCGACGTGGTGCAGCGCTGGGATACCGGCGAGGCCGCGCGCTACCTGGTGGGCTACGCCGGCAGCGACGTGCTGCTGGGCGGGTCGCTCGGCGACCGGCTGGAAGGCCGCGGTGGTGACGACAGCCTGACGGGCGGCGCGGGCCTGGACCTGGCCGCTTTCAGCGGCCCGCGTGCCGCGTACCGCGTTGCCGCTCAGACCGGCGGCCATCGGGTCACGGATACGCTCGCCGGCCGCGATGGAGTCGATACGCTGGCGGGCATCGAGCGCTTGAAGTTCAGCGACATGAACGTGGCGTTGGACCTCGACGGCGCTGCCGGTCTGACCGCGCGGCTGCTCGGCGCCGTGTTCGGTGCAGCCTCGGTGCGCAATGCACAGTACGTGGGCATCGGCCTCGGCTTGTTCGATGCCGGCCAGAGCGCTGACCAGGTGGCCCGCCTGGCGATCGAGGCGAGACTCGGGCCGGCCCCGTCGAACCGCGACCTCGTAACCTTGCTCTACACGAACGTCATCGGCGTGGCGCCGAGCGCCGCCGAAGTGACCAGTTTCGCGTCGTTGATCGAGAGCGGCAGCTTCACTCCCGCGGGCTTGACGCTGTACGCGGCGGGCACCGACTTCAACGCCGCCAGCATCGGCCTGGCCGGCCTGGCCAGCGGCGGCATCGACTACCTGCCCGCCTGAAGAGCGATCACTCTTCTTCGACCCAATCGACCTGCGCGCCGAGCAGCGTGATGTTCTCTGCGAAGCGCGGGTGCGCGCGCTTCACCGGCGCGGCCTGCTTGATGCGCGATACACCCGGGATGCTGCACGCGAGCATCAGCATCGCGATGGCGGCGCGGATGATGTAGGGGCTCTCCACGCTGGCCGGCTGCAGCGGCTTGCCGCCGAAAGTGATGGTGCGGTGCGGGTCGGCCAGGAAGGCATGCGCGCCGAAGCGCGAGAGTTCCGAGGTCCAGCCCATCGCGCCGTCGTAGACCTTGTTCCAGAACAGGCACTGGCCCTCGGCCCTCACGCCCAGCGTGACGAAGATTGGCAGCAGGTCCACCGGCACATAAGGCCACGGCGCGGCCTCGACCTTTTGCAGGATGTTCTGCGTGAACGGCTGTTTCACGCGCAGCGGGCCGTGGTTGATGTGGCGCGACCAGCCGTCCCGGTGCTCGATCTCGACGCCGAACTTGGCGAAGGTACGGTCCAGCAGCGGGAACTGCTCGGGCGTGGAGTTCTTCACCACCACCTCGCCGCCGGTGATGGCACCGAGAGCCAGGAAGGTGACGATCTCGTGAAAGTCCTCGGCGAAAGTGAAATCGCCGCCGCCGAGCCGGGCCACGCCGTGCACCTTCAGGCTCGATGTGCCCAGGCCTTCGATTTGCGCGCCGAGCAGGCGCAAGAACGCGCAGAACTCCTGCACATGCGGCTCGCTGGCGGCGTTCATCATCGTCGAGGTGCCTTGCGCCAGCGCCGCGCAGAGCACGAAGTTCTCGGTGGTCGTCACCGAGGCGTAGTCCATCCAGTGCTGCGACCCCTTCAGAGCAGCCTCGGTGCGGATGATCAGCGCGCCGTGGTCGCGCTCGACCCGTCCACCGAAGCGCTCGAAGACCTCGACATGCGGATCGATCTCGCGCATGCCCAGGCTGCAGCCCTTGACGTCGTTTTCGATCCGCGCCACGCCGAAGCGCGCCAGCAGCCCGGGCACCAGCATCACCGACGAGCGCATTTCCTCGGGCAGCCGGTGCAGCTGCTCGTCGAAGCGGGTGTCGCGGTGGTGCACGTCGAGGATGCCGGTCTTGTAGTCGACCTGGACCCGGCTGCCGAGCATGCGGAAGATCTCGAGAATCTTCTTCACGTCGGTGATCTCGGTGATGCCACGCAAGCGCACCGGCTCGTGCGTCAGCAGCGTCGCGCACAGCACCGGCAGCACGGCGTTCTTGTTCGCCGAAGGCACGATGCGGCCCTTCAACGGGTTGCCGCCGTGGACGATCAGGTCGCTCATCTACAGAACTTCGGAGGCGAAGTCCGCGAGCCGCGAACGCTCGCCGCGCGCCAAGGTCACGTGTCCGCCATGCGGCCAGCCCTTGAAACGATCCACCGCATAGGTCAGCCCCGAACTGCCTTCGGTGAGGTAAGGCGTGTCGATCTGCGCCAGGTTGCCGAGGCAGACGATCTTCGTGCCCGGCCCGGCGCGCGTGATCAGCGTCTTCATCTGCTTGGGCGTGAGGTTCTGCGCCTCGTCGATGAGCACGTACTTGTTGAGGAACGTGCGCCCGCGCATGAAGTTCAGGCTCTTGATCTTGATCTTGCTGCGCACCAGGTCGTTGGTGGCAGCGCGGCCCCATTCGCCGGCGCTCGAATCGCTGCGCGCGAGCACCTCGAGGTTGTCGTCCAGCGCCCCCATCCACGGGCCCATCTTCTCTTCTTCGTTGCCGGGCAGGAAGCCGATGTCGTCGCCCACTGGCACCGTCACGCGCGTGACGATGATCTCGCTGTAGCGGCGATCGTCCAGCACCTGAGCCAGGCCCGCGGCCAGCGTCATCAGCGTCTTGCCGCTGCCGGCCGTGCCGGTGAGCGTGATGAAGTCGCAGTCCGGGTCCATCAGCAGGTTCATCGCGAAGTTCTGTTCGCGGTTGCGCGCCGTCACGCCCCAGACGGCGTTCTTGCCGTGCGAGTAATCGCGCAGCGTCTTCAGCACCGCGTTCTTGCCGGTGATCTCGGTGACGCGGGCGTACAGCGGTGCCGCGCCGGCGGTCTCGAGGTAGACGAACTGGTTGATCAAGAGCCCCGGCACCAGTGGCCCGCTGATGCGGTAGAAGGTGTGGCCGCCTTGCTGCCAGCTTTCCATGGTCTTGCCATGGCGTTCCCAGAAGTCGGCCGCCAGCGGCAGCACGCCGGTGTAGAGCAGGTCACCGTCTTCGAGCGTCTTGTCGTTGAAGTAGTCCTCGGCGGGCAGCCCCAAAGCGCGCGCCTTGACGCGCATGTTGATGTCTTTGGAGACCAGCACCACGTCGCGGCTGGGCAGATGCTCGCGCAGGCTCTTCACCACGCCCAGGATCTGGTTGTCGGCCTTGCCCTGCGGCAGCCCGTCGGGCAGCTTGATCTCGAACAGCGTGGTCTGGAAGAAGAGTTTGCCGACCGCTTCACGGTGGCCGGTCTTGGCCAGCTCGATGCCCGCTTTCGGGTCGAACTTGGGCCTCGAGGCGCCGGCTGCGCCGTCGCCGCCCCCCAAGCGGGGTGAGCCGGCCGGCAGAGCCGGAGCGGCTCCCGCACCATGCTTGTCGTGGAAGGTGACCAGCGCGTCGAGTTCGCGGCTCACCTGGCGGGCGTTGCGCGCCACTTCGCTCATCCCCTTCTTGTGGTTGTCGAGTTCCTCCAGCGTGATCATCGGCAGGAACACGTCGTGCTCTTCGAAGCGGAACAGCGACATCGGGTCGTGCATCAGCACGTTGGTGTCGAGCACGAAGAGCTTGGGCGGGCCCTCGTGCTTGGGCAGGCGCGGCTTGGCGCGGGGCGCGGGCTGCGGCCGGGGCGCCAGCACCGGCTCGGCAGGCTTGGCCTGCTTGGGTGGGGCGGCGATTGCCACGCCGCCGTCGAAGAGGTGCAAGCCGGTCTCGCCAGAGGATTCCGCCGGTGCCGGTGACTTCACGGGGCGTTTTTCCAGCCTCGGCGCGGCTTGGGCCTCGTAGTCGGCGGGGTCGAGCAAGGCGGCTTTTTTCGACGGGGGCTTGGGCAGTGGCATCGTCTTCGTGCTTCAGAATGGAAAAAGCCGCACAAGCGGATGTGCGGCTTCCGGGGTTATGGGATCGCGGCCCGCTGACGGCCGCAGACGCAGTCGGGCTTCGATGTCAGGCGGCCTTCTTCAGCGCCTTCACGGCCTTCAGCACCTCGTCGACGTGGCCGGCGACCTTGATGCCACGCCATTCGGCGCGCATCACGCCCTGGGCGTCGATGAGGAAGGTGCTGCGCTCGATGCCCTTGACCTTCTTGCCGTACATGATCTTGTTTTTCACCACGCCGAACATGTGGCACAGCTTTTCTTCGGTATCGGCGATCAACTCGAAAGGCAACTCGAGCGCCTGCTTGAACTTCTCGTGCGAAGCCAGGTTGTCGCGCGAGACGCCGAAGATCACGGTGCCGGCCTTCACGAAGTCCTTGTGCCGATCGCGGAACTGCATCGCTTCGGTGGTGCAGCCGGGCGTGTTGTCCTTGGGATAGAAGTACAGCACCACGGCGTGGCCGAGGTGTGACTGGGGGGTGAACTTCACGGCGCCCGTGGCGAGCGCATCGAAGTCGGGAACGGTCTTGTTGACAGCAGGCGTCATGGTGGATGTTCTCGGCGCGCCGGCATGGGCTTGAGCCTAATTATAGGGACCCGGGTGAGTCTTCGATGAGGAAGGCTCCAACCACCGTGCGGCCCTCGGCCGCCAGCACGTTGTAGGTGCGCGCCGCCGCCCCGGTGTCCATGGTCTCGATACCGATGCGTGCCTCGATCAGCGCGCGGATCAAGGGCGGCGACGGGAACCGGATGCGCAAGCCACTGCCGAAGATCACTACTTCGGGATGCAGCGCCGCCAGGCGGGCGAAATGTTCGGGCGTCAGATCGGCCGAGGTGGCGGCGCCCCAATCCGACAATTCGCCGCGCCAGGGCACCACCAGGCTGTGCGAGAACGCCATGCTGCCCACCCACAGCCGCCCCGGCTCGATGCGGGTGATGGCGTTCGTGCCGGCAAGCTGGTCGGGTTGGAACTTCATGCAGGGATAATTCTATGTTCTGCCCCTGCCAGAGACTCTGCCTTGACCCTCAAGCCCCTCGCCAAATCGAGCAAGCTGGCCAACGTGGCCTACGACATCCGCGGCCCCGTGCTCGACAAGGCACGGCAGATGCAGGAAGAAGGCCACCGCATCATCCAGCTGAACATCGGCAATGTCGCCGCATTCGGGCTGATGCCACCCGACGAAGTGGTGCAGGACATGATCCGCAACCTGCCCGACGCCGCCGGCTACACCGACAGCAAGGGCCTCTTCGCGCCGCGCAAGGCGGTGGTGCACTACACGCAGGAGAAGGGCATCCACGGCGTGACTGTGGACGACGTGTATCTCGGCAATGGCGCTTCCGAGCTGATCCAGATCGCGATCAGCGCGCTCATCAACGACGGCGACCAAGTGCTGATCCCCGCGCCTGACTTCCCGCTCTACACCGCGGTGGTGGGCCTGTCGGGCGGCGAGCCGGTGCACTACCTGTGCGACGAAGGCGCGGGCTGGCTGCCCGATCTGGCCGACATCCGCGCCAGGATCACCCCGCGCACGCGCGGCATCATGGTCTGCAACCCGAACAATCCGACCGGGGCGCTGTACCCGGTGGAACTGTTGCAAGGCATCGTCGAGATCGCGCGCCAGCACCAGTTGGTCGTGTTCGCCGACGAGATCTACGACAAGACGCTGTACGACGGGGCGGTCCACACGAGCCTGGCGTCGCTGGCCGACGATGTGCTCTTCGTCACCTTCAACGGCCTGTCGAAAAACTATCGCGCTTGTGGCTACCGCGCGGGCTGGATGGTGGTCTCGGGCGAGAAGCGGCACGCGCGCGACTACATCGAGGGGCTGAACATGCTTGCCTCGCTGCGGCTGTGTTCGAACACGCCGGGGCAGCTCGCGATCCAGACTGCTCTGGGCGGTTACCAGAGCATCAAGGACCTGGTGGCGCCGACGGGGCGCCTGTACAAACAGCGCGAACTGGCTTATCAGATGCTCACGCAGATCCCGGGCGTGAGCGTCGTCAAGCCGAAGGCGGCCCTCTACATGTTCCCGCGGCTGGACCCGAAGATGTACCCGATTGCCGATGACCAGCAGTTCGCCTACGACCTGCTCGCCGAAGAGAAGGTGCTGATCGTGCAAGGCACCGGCTTCAACTGGATCCACAACGACCATTTCCGCATCGTCTTCCTGCCCAACGTGGACGACCTGTCCGAAGCGATCGGCCGCATCGAACGCTTCCTCTCGCACTACCGCAAACGCCATTCGTCATGATGAAACCCATCCAGGTCGGGCTGATCGGCTTCGGCACCGTCGGCGCGGGCACCTACAAGGTGCTGCAGCGCAACCAGGAAGAGATCCAGCGGCGCGCCGGGCGGGGCATCCAGATCGTCGCCGTCTCGCGCCGCAATACCGAACTGGCGCGCCGCGAGGTGGGCAGTGCGGTGGCGGTGGTGTCCGACGCGCGGCAGATCATCGCCAACCCGGCCATCGACATCGTCGTCGAACTGATCGGCGGCGTGGACATGGCGCGCACGCTGGTGCTGGAGGCGATCGCCGCCGGCAAACATGTGGTCACGGCCAACAAGGCACTGCTCGCCGTGCACGGCACCGAGATCTTCGCCGCGGCACGCGAAAAGGGCGTGATGGTCGCGTTCGAGGCGGCGGTGGCCGGTGGCATCCCGATCATCAAGGCGCTGCGCGAGGGCTTGACCGCGAATCGCATCGAGTGGATCGCCGGGATTGTCAACGGCACGACGAATTTCATCCTCTCGGAGATGCGCAGCAAGGGGCTGGATTTCGCCACCGCGTTGAAGCAGGCGCAAGAGCTCGGTTATGCCGAGGCCGACCCCACGTTCGACATCGAAGGCGTGGACGCGGCGCACAAGGCGACGATCATGAGCGCGATCGCCTTCGGCATCCCGGTGCAGTTTGCCAAAGCCCATGTCGAGGGCATCACGGCGCTGCAGGCGGCCGACATCCGCTACGCCGAGCAACTCGGTTACCGAATCAAGCTGCTGGGCATCACGAAGCGGCGCGATGACCTGCGAACCGAGGCCTACGCGACGGGTGGGATCGAGTTGCGCGTGCATCCGACGCTGATTCCAGCGTCGCGGCTGATCGCCAACGTCGAAGGTGCGATGAACGCGGTGCTGGTGAAAGGCGACGCGGTCGGCGCGTCGCTGTACTACGGCAAGGGCGCAGGTGCCGAACCGACAGCGAGTGCCGTGGTCGCCGACCTGGTCGACATCACGCGGCTGCACACTGCCGACCCTGACCATCGCGTGCCGCATCTTGCCTTCCAGCCCGGCGCACTGGCCGACACGCCGATCCTGCCTATCGACGAAGTGGTCACTGCGTTCTACCTGCGCCTGGTGGTGGCCGATGAGAAGGGCGTGCTGGCGCGCATCACCGGCATCCTCGCCGACAACGACATCTCGATCGACGCGGTGCTGCAACGCGAGAGCGCCGAGGGCGAACGGCAGACCGACTTGATCATCCTGACGCACGACACGGTGGAAGGCCGCATGCGAGACGCGTTGGCGCAGATGCAGGCCTTGCCGACGGTGCTGGCGCCGATCGTGAGGATTCGCAAGGAAGAACTGGATTGAAGTACCTGAGCACGCGCGGTGACAAGGCGCCGCGCGCCTTCTGCGACATCCTGCTCGAAGGCCTGGCGCCCGATGGGGGCCTGTATCTGCCTGCGCACTACCCGACGATCGGCGCCGAGACGCTCGAGCGTTGGCGCCCGCTTTGCTACGCGGATCTCGCCTTCGAGATCCTCAGCCTCTACATCGACGACATCCCCGCCGCCGACTTGAAGCGCCTCGCGCACAGCACCTATCGCGAAGCGGTCTTCGGCACGACGGCGATCGCGCCGCTGAAGCCGCTCGACGACGGGCTGCACATCCAGGCCCTCTCCAACGGCCCCACGCTTGCCTTCAAAGACATGGCCATGCAACTGCTCGGCCACCTGTTCGAGTACGAACTCGCGCGCCGCGGCGAAGAGCTGAACATCCTCGGCGCGACCTCCGGCGACACCGGCAGCGCGGCCGAGTACGCGCTGCGCGGCAAGCAGGGCGTGCGCGTCTTCATGTTGAGCCCGCACGGCCGCATGAGCCCGTTCCAGCAGGCGCAGATGTTCAGCCTGCAAGACCCGAACATCCACAACATCACGATCGAAGGCGTCTTCGACGACTGCCAGGACATCGTCAAGGCGGTCAGCAATGACCTGGAGTTCAAGCGCGCGCACCGCATCGGCACGGTCAACTCGATCAACTGGGCGCGGCTCTTGGCGCAGGTCGTGTACTACTTCGCCGGCTACTTTCAGGCGACGACGCGCAACGATCAGCAGGTCAGCTTCGCCGTACCGTCGGGCAACTTCGGCAACATCTGCGCCGGACACGTGGCGCGGATGATGGGCTTGCCGATCAAGAAGCTCGTGCTGGCCACCAACGAAAACGACGTGCTCGACGAGTTCTTCAGGAGCGGCCGCTACCGCGTGCGTGGCGCAGCGGAGACTTTCGAGACCTCGAGCCCGTCGATGGACATCAGCAAGGCCTCGAACTTCGAACGTTTCGTCTTCGATCTGCTTGGCCGCGACGCGACGCGCACGGCAGAGTTGTTCGGCCCCGCGCTCGTGCGTGAAGGCGGCTTCGCGCTCACCGAGACCGAGTTCGCGCCCGCTGCGAGCTTCGGCTTCGTCTCCGGCCGCAGCACGCATGCCGATCGTCTCGCGACGATTCGCGCCACGCACGAGCGCTTCGGTGTGCTGATCGACACGCACACCGCCGACGGGTTGAAGGTCGCGCGCGAGCACCGCGACGAGGGCGTGCCGATGATCGTGCTGGAAACGGCGCTGCCGGCCAAGTTCGCAGCGACGATCCGCGAGGCGATCGGGCGTGACCCCGAACTGCCGCCCGCGCTGGCCGGTCTCGAGACGCTGCCCAAGCGCTTCACATTGCTGCCGGTGGACGCTGCCCGCGTGCAGCGCTACATCGCCGAGCACTGCTGACATGGCCGCGCCGCGCCCGCTGCTGAGCCTGGACGACGCGCTCGAGCGCCTGGCGGCGGCGGCGCGCGAGCACACCATCACGTCGCGTGAATCCCTGGCGACGATGGAGGCGCTCGGCCGCGTGCTGGCCGAGGACGTGGTCTCGGCGCTGGACGTGCCGCCGGGGGACAACACGTCGATGGACGGCTACGCGGTGCGCACTGCCGACGTCGCGCAACCGGGCGTGGTGTTGCCGATTGCACAGCGCATCCCGGCCGGTGTGGTCGGTCAGCCGCTGCAGCCGGGGTCGGCTGCGCGCATCTTCACCGGCGCGCAAGTCCCGCCCGGCGCCGATGCGGTGGTGATGCAGGAACAGTGCCAGGCGCTGGGCGGCGAGGGCCTTGGCCGCGTGCGCATCAGCGCCGTGCCCGAGCGCGGCCAGTGGATCCGCCGGCGCGGTGAAGACGTGCATCAGGGCGACGTCGTGCTGCCCCGGGGTACCCGGCTCACGCCGCAGGCGATGGGACTGGCCGCGTCGGTCGGCATTGCCAGGGTGCAGGTGTTGGCTCGGCCGCGCGTGGCGATGCTGTCCACCGGCGACGAACTGGTGATGCCGGGCGAGGCGCTGCGCCCCGGCGCGATCTACAACTCGAACCGCTTCACGCTGCGTGGGCTGCTGCAAGCTGCCGGTTGCGAGGTGGCCGATCTGGGCATCGTGCCCGACCGGCTCGATGCCACGCGCGAGGCGCTGCGCCGCGCCGCGGTGGGCAATGACCTGATCGTCACGTCGGGTGGTGTCTCGGTCGGTGAAGAAGACCATCTGCGCCCCGCAGTGGCGGCCGAAGGGGCGATCGAGCAATGGCAGATCGCCATCAAACCCGGCAAGCCACTGGCGCTGGGCCAGGTGCGGCGTGCCAACGGTGGCGAAGGCAGTGCGGCGCTCTTCATCGGCCTGCCCGGCAACCCGGTGTCGAGCTTCGTCACCTTCCTGCTCTGCGTGGCGCCGGTGCTGCGTGTGATGCAAGGCCTGCCGGCGGCGCTGCCGCGCGCGCTGCCGCTGCGCGCGGCCTTCGATTGGGGGAAGCCCGACCGGCGCCGCGAGTTCCTGCGCGTGCGGCTGAATGCCGAAGGCGAACTCGAACTCTTCGCCAACCAGAGTTCGGGCGTGCTGACCTCGGCCGTGTGGGGCGATGGTCTGGTCGACAACCCGCCCGGCCAGGCGATCGCGCGCGGCGACCGGGTGCGTTATCTTCCACTGTCGACACTGATCGGGGCTTGAGTTGAAGCTGCATCTGCGCTACTTCGCATCGCTTCGCGAGGCTTTGGGGCCGGGCGAGACGATCGATGCCGGCACGGCGCGCAGCGTGGCGGAATTGCGTGAGGCGCTCATCGCCCGCGGCGGCCGATTCTCCGAAGCGCTGCAGCGCGGCCGCCTGGTACGCTGCGCTTTCAACCAGCGCATGTGCGACGAGAGTGAAGCACTGGTGGAAGGCGCCGAGATCGCGTTCTTCCCCCCGGTCACCGGCGGATGAAGCCCATGGCCCGCGTCTCGATCCAGCTCGACGACTTCGACCTGTCGCACGAAGTCGCGCAGCTGCGCGCCGGCGACCGCGCCGTCGGTGCGGTGGCCAGCTTCATCGGCACGATGCGCGACCGCAATCACGGCACGCCGGTCAGCGCGATGGAACTCGAACACTACCCGGGCATGACCGAGCAGGCCATCGAAGCGATGATCGACGAGGCGGTGGCACGCTTCGAGCTGCGCGCGGTGCGCATCATCCACCGCGTCGGCGCGATCCAGCCCGGCGAGCAGATCGTGCTTGTGGTGGCCAGCGCGATGCACCGCCGCGCGGCGTTCCAGGGCTGCGAGTTCCTGATGGACTACCTGAAGACGCAGGCGCCGTTCTGGAAAAAAGAAACCACGCCCGAAGGCGCGCGCTGGGTCGACGCGCGCGTGGCCGACGACGAAGCCCTTGCGCGATGGGGCCTGAGCGCGCGCAACGCCTGATGGACCCGCGCGCGCTGCGCAATGCCCTGGGGCGCTTCGCGACCGGGGTGACGATCGTCACGTGCACGGACGAACAAGGCGAGCCGGTCGGCCTGACCGCCAATTCGTTCAGCGCCTTGTCGCTCGATCCGCCGCTCGTGCTGTGGTCGCTGCGCGAGGCGAGCCCGAGCTTGACGGCCTTCCTGGCGGCGCGGCACTTCGTGATCAACGTGCTGTCCGAGGCGCAGCTCGAACTGGCGCGGCGCTTCGCGGCGCCCAGCGGCGACAAGTTCGCCGAAGGCGCTTGGAGCCGCGGCGTCGCCGGCGCGCCATTGCTCAGCGCTTGTGCTGCGGTGTTCGAGTGCGAGACGGTGTCGCAGCAGTCCACCGGCGATCACCGCCTCTTCATCGGGCGCGTGCAACGCATGGTCGAGGCACCCTTGCCGCCGCTGTTGTTCCAGGCCGGTCACTACCGGATGGTGGGGGAGATTCTTTGAGCCACGTCCGGCTGCAAGGCCAGTGGATCGACATGTTCGCCGAGGTGTTTCGGCTGTGCGCGGTGAAGCCGGGCGACGCCTGCGCAGTGCTGTGCGAGACCGGCACGCGCCCTGAGTTGCCGCAGCTGGCTGAATTGGCGCTGCTGCGCATCGGCGCGCGGCCCTTCGTGCTGACCTTGCCCGGCCGGCCGCTCACCGCGCCGGTGCCGGTGCGGTCGACCGGCGCGTCGGAGGCCATCGGCGGCCTGGAGCCCGTGGTCCAGGCGCTCGCCGCCTGCACCTTCATCGCCGACTGCACCGTCGAAGGCCTGCAGCACGCCGCCGAGTTGCCGCGCATCCTGGCCGGTGGCGCGCGCGTGCTGGCGATCAGCCACGAGCACCCCGAGATCCTCGAGCGCTGCTTGCCGCGCGCCGAAGACGAAGCGCCGGTGCGCGATGCGATGCGGCAGCTGAAGAGTGCGGGTGAGCTGCACGTCACGTCGAACGTCGGCACCGATCTACGCGTGTCGCTTTCCGGTGCGCGCATCGGCGGCGTCTGGGGCTTCACCAGCAAGCCCGGCACGCTGTCGCACTGGCCCGGCGGCCTGGTGCTGGCCTTCCCGGCCGCAGGCACCGTGAACGGCGTGCTGGTGATGGATCGAGGCGACGTGAACCTCACCTTCAAGCGCTATCTTCAAAGCCCGGTGCGCTTGGTGATCGCGAACGACGTCGCAGTGCGTGTCGAAGGCGAGGGCGTCGATGTGGAGATGATGCGCGGCTACTTCGCGGCCTGGAACGATCCGCTGGCCTACGCCGTCTCGCACCTCGGCTGGGGCTTGAACCGCCGCGCGCGCTGGGACGCGATGACCTTCTACGACAAGGCCGATTTCAACGGCACGGAGTTGCGCGCTTTCGCCGGCAACTTCCTCTACTCGACTGGTGCCAACGAGGTGGCCGGGCGCCACACCGCGGGGCACTTCGACCTGCCGCTGCGCGGCTGCACGGTGAAGCTCGACGGCCTTGTCGTCGTCGATGAAGGGCGGCTGGTATGAAGGTCTTGCTGCTGCACGGCATCGGCGGTGGCGCCGCGATCTGGGGCGATGAAGGCTCGGGCACCGTGCGCGCGCTGCGCGACGCGGGCCACGAGACGACCGCGATCGACCTGCCGGGCTACGGCGGCGCGCCGGGCACGCCCGACCTGAATGGCTTCGTCGCCGCGGTGACCGAGCACGCCGTGCTGATCGGCCACAGCATGGGCGGCATGGTCGCGCAGGAGATCGCAGCGCGCGCACCGCAGCTCGTACAAGGCCTCGTGCTCACTTGCACCTCGGCCGCCTTCGGCAAGAACGACGGCGCCTGGCAGGCGCAGTTCCTCGCCGAACGGCTGGCGCTGCTGGACGCAGGCCTGGGCATGGCGGGCATGGCCGCGAAGCTCGTGCCCGGCCTGGTCGCGCCGCAGGCCAGCGACGCCGCGCGCCGCATCGCCACCGAGGTGATGTCGCGCGTGCCCGAAGCCACCTACCGCAGCGCGTTGCGCGCGATCGCCGGCTTCGACCGCCGCGAAGCGCTCGCACGCATCACTGTGCCCACGCTGCTGCTCGCCGCCGAGCATGACCAAACGGCGCCACCCGACGTGATGCGCCGCATGGCCGATCGCATCCCGGGCAGCGAGTACCTGTGCCTGGCCGGCGCCGGCCACATCGCCAATGTCGAGCAACCCGCGGCCTTCAACGCCGCGTTGCTTGACTTCCTGGCTCGATCATTCAACCAAGGAGCGGCGCGATGAACATCGCCGGCCACCCCGACACGCTCAGCGCGCAGCAGCGCGAGCTGATCGAACTCGCCGCAGCGCTCGGCCGCGAGAAGTTCGCACCGCGCGCCGCAGGCTACGACCGCGACGCGCGCTTCCCGTTCGAGAACTACGAAGACCTGCGCACGAGCGGGCTGCTGGGGATCTGTGTACCCAAAGCGCATGGCGGTTTGGGGGCGGACTTTTCCACCTACGTGATGGTCGCTGCCGAGATCGGCCGCCACTGCGGCGCCACCGCGCTTTCGTACAACATGCACGTCTCCTCCTGCCTGTGGAGCGGGCAGATTGCCGACGCGCTGGACATGACGCCCGAGCAGCGCGCCGACCATGAGCGCAACCGTGCCATCCACTTCGCGAACATCGTTCGCCACGGCAAGGTCTACTCGCAGCCCTTCAGCGAAGGCGGTGCCGCGGCGGCAGGCAAGGCGCCTTGGGGGACGCTGGCGAAGAAGGTCGATGGCGGCTACGTGATCAACGGCAAGAAGATTTTCGCGTCGCTGTCGGGCGCGGCCGATTTCTACGGCGTGCTGTGCACGGTCGACCAGCCCGGCGCCACGCTGCGCGATTCGCTGTACCTCGCGGTGCCGGCCGCAGCCGAAGGCGTGAGCGTGGTCGGCGACTGGGATCCGCTGGGCATGCGTGGCACGGTCAGCCGCACGCTGCTGCTGAAGGACGTGTTCGTTCTCGAGACCGCACGGCTGATGCCAGAGGGCCTGTACTTCCAGGCCGCGAGCCGCTATCCGCACATGTTCGCCACGCTGTCGCCCACCTACATGGGCATCGCACAGGCGGCCTACGACTTCACCGTGGCCTACCTGCGCGCCGAGGTGCCGGGCATGCCCAAGGTGCTGCGCCGCATGTACCCGACCAAGCAGATCGCAGTGGCACAGATGCGCATCCAGCTCGAGCAGACGCGCGCACTCTTCCTGCAAAACGCCCGCGACGCGCGTGTCGACCCCGACAAGGACACGCGCATGCGCCTCTATGCCGCGCACTACACGATCATGGAGAACGCGCAGGCGATGGCTGCCCTGGCCATCCGCACCTGCGGCGGCCAGAGCATGCTGAAGAGCCTGCCGCTGGAGCGCATCTACCGCGACGCACGCTGCGGCTCGCTGATGCTGCCGTGGACGGCCGAGCTGTGCGTCGACCGGCTCGGCCGCGAATGCCTGTACGAAGCGGGCGAGCGCGACGAAGCGATCGAGTGAACCTCACCCACGGAGGTCGGCGATGAAATCGCTGTCCAAGCGCCTGGACGCGCGAGACCCCGAGTCGCCGCTGTTCGTCGAACACGGCCGCACGATGACGACGCATCAGTTCGTGCGCCGCATCGGCTTCGCCGAGCAGGGTCTGTACGCGGCCGGCGTCACCGGCGGACAGGTCGTCGCCTGGCTGGGCCACAACAGCAGCGCGATGCTGGCGCAGTTCTTCGCCTGCCAGCGGCGTGGCGCCGTGTGGATGCCGCTGAACTGGCGGCTCGCGTTGCCCGAGCTGCGCGCGCAGCTCGCTCACGCCGGCGCCAGCCACCTCGTGCACGACGACGCGCACGCCGAGACGGCCGCGCTGCTTCAGGCCGGCCTGGTGCGGCGCGACGAGCCTGCCGAAGGCGTCGAGCCTGGTGACGGGCTGCTGCTGTACACGTCGGGCACGACCGGCGAGCCGAAAGGCGTGATGCACACCAAGACCGGCATGGCGATCAATGCCGAAATCGCGATCGCCGTGCAGCACATGAAGGCGAAGACGCGCGCGCTGGCGGTGCTGCCGATGTTCCATGCCGGCGGCCTGGCGATCCAGGTGCTGCCCACGATCGCCGCCGGTGGCCAGGTGATGATCCACCCGCGTTTCGACGCCGATGAGTGGTTCGATGCCGTCGAGCGCTGGCGCCCGACGACGACGCTGCTGGTTCCCGCGGTGATGCGTGCGCTCGTCGAGCACCCGCGTTGGGCCGAGGCCAACCTGAACTCGCTGCGTTTCGTCACCGCCGGCTCGCAGATCGTGCCGCAGCCGCTGATCGACGCCTTCCACGCCCGTGGCGTGCCGGTCGCGCAGGTCTACGGCGCCACTGAGACCGGCCCGGTGTCGATCGTGCTGCTGCCAAACGAAGCGATGGAGCACCCGCAGCGCAGCGGCCAGGCGGCCCCGGGCGTCGAGGTCAAGCTCGGCGCCGGCGGCGAGATCCTGCTGCGCGCGCCGAACCTGATGCGCGGCTACCACCGCCACGCTGGTCCGTCGTTCGACGCCGACGGCTTCTTCGCCACCGGCGACCTCGCGGTCGAGCACCCGGGCGGCTGGTTCGAGGTGGTCGGCCGCAGCAAGGAACTGATCATCTCGGGCGGCGAGAACATCCACCCCGGCGAGGTGGAGGAGCTGATCGCCGTGCATCCGGCGGTGGCCGATTGCGCGCTGGTGGGCGTGCCCGATGAGCGCTGGGGCGAAGTCCCGGTGCTCGCGGTGGTGCTGCGTGAGGGCCATGTCATCGATGCCGCCGCGTTGCTCGCCAGCCTCGAGGGCCGGCTGGCCCGATTCAAACACCCGCGGCGCGTGCTGGTGGTCGACGCATTGCCCCGCACCACGCTCGGCAAGCTGCGGCGCGCTCAACTCGCCGAACTCTTCGGTAAGAAGCCATGACGTTGCCGCCCGCCAGTGCGGCGTGACAGCGACGCCGCGGACCTAAAATTGCGCCTTGCCAAGCGCCGCCGGATGATGTGTGCACGTGAAGCCGAAGGATCGTGAAGTTCTCGAGCAGCTGGCCAGCAGATACGTCTGGTGGAAGACGCCCGCGCAGGCGCTCGAAATGCCGGAACGGGTGGTCGCACAGGTCATGGACATCGGCGACTACGACGATGTTCAGACGCTCGCGAAACAGCTGGGCGACGATGTGCTTCGAGACGTGCTCGCCCATGCCCAAGCCGGCCAGTTCGGCGAACGGTCCTGGGCGTACTGGCACCTGAGGCTGGGCCTGGCCCCCATCGATCGCATGCCACCGATGCCGGCACGAAAGTTCACATGACCTTCGAGGCGCGCCTCGAGATCCTGCCACCCGCTCAAAGGCGGCTCTTGCCTGAACTGCATGCCGCCGCAGAACTCGGCTTTGCCTTGTACGGTGGCACGGCCGTCGCGCTGAGGCTGGGGCACAGAACCTCGGTCGACTTCGACTTCTTCAGCGAACAGCCGCTCGACCGCGAGGCGATCACGGCGGCGCTTCCATTCGTGCTGCGATCGACTGCCTTGCAGGACCAGGCCAACACCTGGACCGTTCTCGTGCCCGATCCCAGCCATCAACAGCAGCAGCAGGTGAAGGTGTCGTTCTTCGGCGCCATCGGATTCGGCCGGGTGGGTGAGCCCGAGATCAGCACTGGGGGCCGGTTGCAGGTGGCTTCCCTGGACGACCTGATGGCAACCAAGGTCAAGGTCATCCTGCAGCGCGCCGAGGCCAAGGACTATCGAGACATTGCCGCGATGCTGCGAGCCGGTGTCGATCTGGCCAGGGGCCTTGCCGCTGCGCGCGCGCTGTTCGGCACCACGTTCCAACCCAGCGAGAGCCTGAAGGCCTTGGTGTACTTCGGCGATGGTGATCTGGGCGACCTGTCGCTCGACGTCAGAACCACGCTCGCCGAGGCGGTGAGCGCGGTTCGTGACCTGCCGCAGGTGGCGATCGTGGATCGTCGACTTGTCATCTGACCCTCGACGTGGCCAGTGTCGCCCCGTCGGCCAGCCCCACGCCACGTCGGCGCGTCGGCGGTCGTCATCGCCCAACTGGAGGTTCCCGTGAAGCTCTACACAGAGTTCGCCGACTGGTTCCACCTGCTGACGCATCCGCGTGACTACGCGGACGAGGCAGCCACGTATGTCCGTCTGCTCCACGAGGCATGTCCCGAGGCGCGAACACTGCTGGAGCTGGGCGCGGGCGGAGGCAACAACGCGCTGTACCTGAAGTGCCATTTCGCCTGCACGCTCACCGACATGTCCGCACGCATGCTCGACCTGTCGCGCTCGATCAACCCGGAGTGCGCGCACCTCGAGGCCGACATGCGCGACCTGCGGCTTGACCGGCAGTTCGATGTCGTTTTCGTCCACGACGCCATCGAGTACATGCTGACGCCCGATGATCGGGTGCGGGCCATCGAAACGATTTGGACGCACACCCGCCCAGGCGGCGTGGCGCTCATCTTGCCGGACGGCACGGCCGAGACCTTCACCGAGTCCGTCGACGACGGCGGGCACGACGGGCCCGACGGCCGGTCGCTGCGGTATCTCGAGTGGACGTTCGACCCCGACCCGGCCGACGACACCTACGACGTGCACTTCGCCTGTCTGCTGCGCGAACGCGGCCAGGTGCGAGTGGTGCACGACCGGCACGTGCACCCGCTGGTCCCTCGGCAGGAATGGATGGAACTCCTGACCGGCATCGGATTCGAGGTGTCGACGCCCAAGCTCGATCCCGGCATCCACGGCAGCCAGGTGGCGTTCCTCCTGCGGAAGCTGGGGCGCTGACCGCGCGACACATGAACGGCCGCCGCGGGGCCGTCGCAGCGGCGCTGCCCGGAACGCCGCCGCCAGGCACCTGGTGCGCATCGCCGCACCTTGATGCAGCGGCTGCCGCCCCAATGTCCATTCGATCAGGAGGCACACCCGCGATGCGATTCGACAAACTCACGACGCCTTTCCAGCATGCGCTTGCCGACGCCCAGAGCATGGCCGTCGGCAACGAGCACCCCTACGTCGAGCCCGCGCATCTGCTGATGGCGATGCTGCAGCAGCCCGACGGCCCGAAAGCGCTGCTCGACCGCGCCGGCGCCAACACGCAGGCCCTGGCCACCGCGATGGAAGTGGCGGTGAAGAACCTGCCGCAGGTACAGGTGGACCGCGGCGGGCAACCGGTGCAGCCCGGGCGCGACCTCGTCACGCTGCTGCAAGCCGCCGACAAGGAAGCCGGCAAGCGCGGCGACCAGTTCATTGCCAGCGAGATGTTCCTGCTGGCGCTGGCCGACGCGAAAACCGACATGGGCGGCATCGTGCGCGGCCATGGCCTGACGCGCAAGGCGCTCGAAGCCGCTGTCGTCGCCGTGCGCGGCGGTGCCAAGGTCGACTCGGCCGATGCCGAAGGCCAGCGCGAGGCTTTGAAGAAATACACGCTCGACCTCACCGACCGTGCGCGTGCCGGCAAGCTCGACCCGGTGATCGGCCGCGACGACGAGATCCGCCGCGCCATCCAGGTGCTGCAACGGCGCACCAAGAACAACCCGGTGCTGATCGGCGAGCCCGGCGTGGGCAAGACCGCGATCGTCGAAGGCCTCGCGCAGCGCATCGTCAACGGCGAGGTGCCGGACTCGCTCAAGGACAAGCGTGTGCTGTCGCTGGACATGGCGGGTCTGCTCGCGGGCGCGAAGTACCGGGGCGAGTTCGAAGAACGCCTGAAGGCGGTGCTGAAGGAAGTGGCCGCCGACGAAGGCCGCATCGTCCTCTTCATCGACGAGCTGCACACGATGGTGGGCGCCGGCAAAGCCGAAGGCGCCATCGACGCGGGCAACATGTTGAAGCCCGCACTGGCGCGCGGCGAGCTGCATTGCATCGGCGCGACTACGCTGAGCGAGTACCGCAAGTACGTCGAGAAGGACGCCGCGCTGGAGCGGCGCTTCCAGAAGGTGCTGGTCGACGAGCCGAGCGTCGAAGCAACGGTGGCCATCCTGCGCGGCTTGCAGGAGAAGTACGAGGTGCACCATGGCGTGGAGATCACCGACCCGGCGATCGTCGCCGCGGCCGAACTCAGCCACCGCTACATCACCGACCGTTTCTTGCCCGACAAGGCGATCGACCTGATCGATGAAGCGGCGGCCAAGATCAAGATCGAGATCGACTCCAAGCCCGAGGCGATGGACAAGCTCGACCGGCGCTTGATCCAGCTGAAGATCGAACGCGAGGCGGTGAAGAAGGAGAAGGACGATGCTTCGGTGAAGCGCCATGGCCTGATCGAAGAAGAGATCGGCAAGCTCGAGCGCGAATACGCCGACCTGGAAGAGATCTGGAAATCCGAGAAGGCCGCTGCGCAAGGCTCGGCGCAGGTCAAGGAAGAGATCGACCGCATCCGCGGCCAGATCGAGGACTTCAAGCGCAAGGGCGACTTCAACAAGGTTGCCGAGCTGCAATACGGCAGGCTGCCCGAACTGGAGAAGAAGCTGCACGCCGCGCAAGCCAAGGAGTCCGACAAGAAAGGCAGCGCGCGTCCCCAACTGCTGCGCACGATGGTCGGTGCCGAAGAGATCGCCGAGGTGGTGTCACGCGCCACGGGCATCCCGGTCTCCAAGCTGATGCAAGGCGAGCGCGAGAAGCTGCTGCAGATGGAGGCCAGGCTGCATCAGCGGGTGGTCGGCCAGGACGAAGCGATCGTCGCGGTGGCCGATGCGATCCGCCGCTCGCGTGCGGGGCTCTCGGACCCGAACCGTCCGCTCGGCTCGTTCCTCTTCCTCGGCCCCACCGGGGTGGGCAAGACCGAGCTGTGCAAGGCGCTGGCCGGTTTCCTCTTCGACAGCGACGACCACATGATCCGCGTCGACATGAGCGAGTACATGGAAAAACATTCGGTCAGCCGATTGATCGGCGCGCCGCCGGGCTACGTGGGTTACGACGAGGGCGGCGCGCTCACCGAGGCCGTGCGCCGCAAGCCCTACAGTGTGTTGCTGCTCGACGAGGTGGAAAAGGCGCACCCGGATGTCTTCAACGTGCTGCTGCAGGTGCTCGATGACGGGCGTCTGACGGACGGCCAGGGCCGCACGGTCGATTTCCGCAACACGCTGATCATCCTCACCTCGAATCTGGGCAGCGATGTGCTGGCGAATCAGCCAGACGGCCAGGACACGGGCGCGGTGCGCGAGCAGGTGATGG
>JANNQO010000310.1:0-1683 GCA_031400795.1 Rubrivivax sp.
ATGATCGAGGCCGCCGCCGAGGCCAGCGAAGAGCTGATGAACAAGTACCTCGAGACCGGCGAGCTGACCGAAGACGAGATCAAGCATGGCATCCGCACGCGCACCATCGCCTGCGAAATCCAGCCGATGTTGTGCGGCAGCGCGTTCAAGAACAAGGGCGTGCAGCGCATGCTCGACGCGGTGATCGAGTTCATGCCCTCGCCGATCGACATTCCACCGGTGCCCGGCATGGACGATGACGAGAAGCCGGTGTCGCGCAAGGCCGCCGACAACGAGAAGTTCGCCGCCCTGGCGTTCAAGCTGATGACCGACCCCTACGTCGGCCAGCTCACCTTCGTGCGCGTCTACTCGGGCGTGCTGAAGAGCGGCGACTCGGTCTACAACCCGATCCGCGGCAAGAAAGAGCGCATCGGCCGCATCCTGCAGATGCATGCCAATCAGCGCGAAGAGATCAAGGAGATCCTGGCCGGTGACATCGCCGCCTGCGTGGGCCTGAAAGACGTGACCACCGGCGAGACGCTGTGCGACCCCGACGCGATCATCACGCTGGAGCGCATGGTCTTCCCCGAGCCGGTGATCAGCCAGGCGGTGGAGCCCAAGACCAAGGCCGACCAGGAGAAGATGGGCATCGCGCTGGGCCGCCTGGCGCAGGAAGACCCGTCTTTCCGCCTGCGCACCGACGAGGAGAGCGGCCAGACCATCATCTCCGGCATGGGCGAGCTGCACCTGGAGATCATCGTCGATCGCATGAAGCGCGAGTTCGGCGTCGAGGCCAACGTCGGCAAGCCGCAGGTGGCGTACCGCGAGACGATCAGGAAGCTGGTCTCCGACATCGAAGGCAAGTTCGTTCGCCAGTCCGGCGGCAAGGGCCAGTACGGCCATGTCGTGTTGAAGATCGAGCCGCAGGAACCGGGCAAGGGCTTCGAGTTCGTCGACGCCATCAAGGGCGGCGTCGTGCCGCGCGAATTCATCCCCGCGGTGAGGAAGGGCGTCGAAGACAGCTTGCCCAACGGCGTGCTTGCCGGCTACCCGGTGGTGGACGTGAAGGTGACGCTCACCTTCGGTTCGTACCACGAGGTCGACTCGAACGAAAACGCGTTCAAGATGGCGGCCTCGTTCGGCTTCAAGGACGGCTGCCGCAAGGCTTCGCCGGTGATTCTCGAGCCGATGATGGCCGTCGAGGTCGAGACGCCCGAGGACTACGCAGGCAACGTGATGGGCGACCTGTCCTCACGCCGCGGCATGGTGCAGGGCATGGAAGACATGCCCGGCGGCGGCAAAGTCATCAAGGCCGAAGTGCCATTGTCCGAGATGTTCGGCTACTCGACCACGCTGCGCTCGATGAGCCAGGGCCGAGCCACGTACACGATGGAGTTCAAGCACTACAGCGAGGCGCCGAAGAACGTCGCCGAAGCGATCATCACGGCGCGAGGAAAGTAAACCCCGATGGTCTTCGGCCTCGATGCACCGGTGCCGGTGGCGAGTGCAGCGCGCGGAGACCTTAAACATGCACCGGCACAGCTCTTTATCGGAGATTGAGACATGGCAAAAAGCAAATTCGAACGCAACAAGCCGCACGTCAACGTGGGCACCATCGGCCACGTCGATCATGGCAAGACCACGCTGACGGCGGCGCTGACCTCGGTGCTGGCGGCCAAGTTCGGCGGCGAGGTCAAGGCCTAC
>JANNQO010000311.1:0-5437 GCA_031400795.1 Rubrivivax sp.
TCCCACCACCAGCGTCCTGCGCGGAAGTCTTCGCCCGCGGCGATGGCGCGAGTGCAGGGGGCGCAGCCGATGCTCGGGAAGAACTGGTCGTGCAGCGCATTGACGGGAACGTCGTTCAGCGCGATGTAGTGCCACACGTCGGCCCAGCTCCACGCCGCGAGCACGTTGAACTTGGCGCGGCCTTGCGCATCGGTTTCGGCGAAGGGCACCTCGGCGCGCGCGCCGGACTGTTCACGGCGCAGGCCGGTGATCCACGCGCTGCGGCCTTGCAGCATGCGCGCCAGCGGCTCGAGCTTGCGCAGCGCGCAGCAGGCCTTGCGCAGCTCGATACTCTCGAACATCGCCCGCTCGCCGTGGCCACGGATGAAATGCACGACGGCTTCCGAACGCGGCTGGAAGCGCTCGACCGTGAGGCCATAACGCGCTTCGATCGCCGGCAGCAGCGCCAGCGTTTGATCGTGCAGCTTGCCGGTGTCCAGAGTCGCCACCGCGACCTGCAACTGCAGCCGCGCGATGAGGTCCGTGACCACCATGTCCTCGGCGCCCAGGCCGTTGGCCTGCACGATGGCGCCGGCGTGCTGTGCGGCGGCGTCGCGCAGCCAGCGGCTCGTCTCCGCGACGCGGGCTTCGAAGCCGAGCGTGTGGCGCGCGTAGAGGTCGATCGCGCCCATTCAGTGGTCCAGCCGGGCGAACAGCGGCAACTTGCTCACCAGGTCAGCCTGATAGTGACCCTGGCTGCCGAAGAAACCCAGCGCACGTTCCGCCGCCCCGCGGTCCTGGTCGGCGCGCAACTGCACCGCGTCGAAGCCGCTGCGTTGCAACAGCGGCAGCATGTCCACCAGCACCTCGCCAGTGGCGACGAGTTCGCCGTCGTAGCGCAGGCGGCTGCGCAGCAGGCGCGCTTGCGAATAGGCGCGGCCGTCGGTCCATTTCGGGAAGCGCAACGCGATTCGCCGCGCCGCTTTCACTTCGTCGGCACGGGCGTTCACGTCGTCGGTGTTCTCGAACGTCAACACGTCTTGTGGCAACGCGGGGTCGATGAAGTTCATGCTTTGTCTCCTCACACCGCCGCGGTGGCGCGGCGCACCGCGTCGGCGGCGGCGCGAAACGCCGGCGTGCCGATGCGCTGCACGGTGTCGATGAAGCGCTCGCTCGAATGGCGTTCGCGCCGGTAAGTCTCGATCACAGCTTCGAGCACGTCGGGCACTTCGTCGGCGGCGAACGACGGGCCGATCACCTTGCCCGGCACCGGTGCGCCGCTGATCGTGCTGCCGTCGGAGCCGCCCAGCGTCACCTGGTACCACTCGCTGCCGTCCTTGTCGACGCCCAGGATGCCGATGTGCCCGCTGTGGTGGTGGCCGCAGGAGTTGATGCAGCCGCTGATGTGCAGGTCGATGTCGCCGATGTCGTGCAGTTCGTCGAGGTCGTCGAAGCGTTCGGTGATCGCCGCGGCAATGGGCAGCGATCGTGCGTTGGCCAGTGCGCAGAGATCGCCACCGGGGCAGGCGATCATGTCGGTCAGGAACCCGATGTTGGGTGTTGCCAAGCCCAGCGCCTTGGCGGCCTGCCACAGCGGACGCAACTCGTTCGCGCTGACCCAGGGCAGCAGCAGGTTCTGGTCGTGCGTGACACGCAACTCGCCGTGGCTGAAGCGATCGGCCAGATCGGCTGCGCGGTCCATCTGTTCAGCGGTCACGTCGCCCGGAGGCAGGCCGGCGCGCTTCAGCGACAGCGTCACCGCGCGATAGCCGGCCAGCTTGTGCGCATGCACGTTGCGCTCGAGCCAGCGCACATAAGCGGCCGGCGCGTCGTCTTCGGCGGGCAACTCCTGCGCCAGGCTGTCCAGCACGGGTGCCTGGAAGTGCCGTGCCACGCGGTCGAATTCGGCCTGCGGGATGAGCTGCGCGCCGCCGAGGCTGTCGTCGGCGAGCAGCGCGGCGAACTCGGCGTTCACCGCGTCGATGAACTTCCGGCCCTCAGCCTTCACCAGGATCTTGATGCGCGCCTTGTAGGCGTTGTCGCGGCGGCCGTGCAGGTTGTAGATGCGCACGATGGCCTCGATGAAAACGAGGATCTGCTGCCAGGGCACGAAGGCGTTGATCTCGGTAGCGATGACCGGCGTGCGGCCCATGCCTCCGCCCACGAGCACGCGAAAGCCAACGTTGCCGGCGGCGTTCTTGCGCAGCTGCATGCCGATGTCGTGCCAGGCAGTGGCGGCGCGGTCTTCGATGGCGCCCGTGACCGCGATCTTGAACTTGCGCGGCAGGAAGGCGAACTCGGGATGCAGGGTGCTCCACTGGCGCAGGATCTCGCAGTAGGGGCGCGGGTCGACCACTTCGTCGCTTGCGATGCCGGCCAGCGCGTCACTGGTGATGTTGCGGATGCAGTTGCCGCTGGTCTGGATGCCGTGCATGTCCACGCTGGCCAGCAGCTCCATCACCTCGGCCGATTGCGGCAGCGGGATCCAGTTGAACTGCAGGTTCTGGCGCGTCGTGAAGTGGCCGAAGCCGCCACGCTCGGTGGGCAGCCCGCGATCCTGGTGGTCGAACTCGCGAGCGATGCGACCCAGCGCGCGCAGCTGGCGGCTCGACAGCTCGCCGTACGGCACGGCCACGCGCAGCATCGGCGCGTGGCGCTGCACGTACCAGCCGTTTTGCAGGCGCAGCGGGCGGAACTCGTCATCGGGCAGCTGGCCGGCCAGATGGCGATCGAGCTGGTCGCGGTATTGCGCGGCGCGCTGGCGCACGAACTGGCGGTCGAAGTCGGTGTACTGGTACATCTCAAGCCATCACTTTCACGCCCGCCGCCAGCAGCGCCGAGCACAGCAAGACACGCACGAAGCGCTCGGGCATGGCGCGCGTGAGCCGTGCGCCGAGCCAAATCCCGGGCAGCGAGCCGATCAACAGCGGCAGCAGCAGCGCCCAGTCCACATGGCCCAGCCAGGCATGCCCGATGCCGGCGGCCAGCGTCAGCGGCACGGCGTGGGCAATGTCGGTGCCGACCACTTGTTGTGACGGCAGACGCGGGTACAGCAGCAGGATCAGCGTGGCGCCGATGGCTCCGGCTCCAATGGAACTGAGTGTGACCAGCACGCCCAGCAGCACGCCGGCGGCCACCGTCGCGGTGCTGCGACGCTGTGCGGGCAGCCAGCGCTCCAGGCGCAAGCCGAGTTGATTCCAGGCGCGGCGGTAGGCCACCGTCACGGCGGTGAGCAGCAGCGCGACGCCCAACGTCAGGGTCAACGCGCTTCCCCACACCTCGCCGGCGCCGGTGGCCGCCATCAGCGCGAGCGTGAGGCCGGCCGCGGGCAGACTGCCGGCCAGCAGCAGGCCGGTGATGCGCCGGTCGACATGGCCATGCCGCGCATGCGCCAGCGCGCCGCCGCTCTTGGTGAGCGCTGCAAACCACAGGTCGGTACCGATCGCCAGCGCCGGGGAGAGCTTGAAGACGCCCATCAGCAGCGGCGTCATCAACGAGCCGCCGCCGACGCCAGTCATGCCGACGATGGCGCCGACGCCAAAGCCCGAGAGGATCGCCAGGATGTCCATGCTGGCGCGGACTCTAGTCAGCGTCTATATAGATGAGAACTACAGAGTAGTGGGTTGCTTATGTCGCCCGCGATATATGAAATACCAGCGATCCAAAAGAAGCGGCCCGGTGTCGCCACCGGGCCGAAGGGTACCTTGAGGTACCGAGGAGACAACCTTCCAGAGAGAACCTCGGGTGAACAAACCCGAGGCCTATTTCAGATGCGGTGCCGTTCCGAAAGTTCAACCGGCCCGTTGCGGCCACATCAAGCGGCTGCCGCGGATCCGGCTCCGCCGGTCCGCCAGCGGCGCCCCCTGGGCCACCACGTGGCCCCTGCAGGGCCCTGGGCGGAGGCGACCGACGGTCGCTCCGGGGGGTGTCGTGATTACGCGGCGCGCTTGCCCTTGGTGGCGGCTTGCGAGGCCTTCACCGCCGTGTTGGTCACGGCCTGGAAGTTGGCTTCGGCCACTTCGGTGGCTTGCTTGGCGGCCTTCTGCGCGCTTTCGAAAGCGTTGTTGGCAGCGGTGATGGCCGACTTGACCATCGCCACGGCGTTCTCGGTGCCGGCCGGCGCGTTCTTCACGGCGTTGTCGACCAGCGACAGCACCTTCTTCTGCGTGTCGGCGACGGTGGCTTCGGCAACCTTGGTCACTTCGGCATTCGTGCCGGCGACGATGTCGTACAGGTGGCGGCTGTAGGCAGCGGCCTTCTCGGCGGTGGGCTGCAGCAGGCTTGCTTGCAGCGCCATCAGCTCCTGCGCGTCTTTTACCGACAGGGCGGCTTGCGTCGTCTCGGCCACTTCGACCAGCGCGGTCTTGGCGGTCTGAAGGTTCAGCTCAACGAACTTCTCGACGCCTTCGAAGGCCTTGTGCGAGAGGCCGAAGAAGGTTTCGACGTTGGCTTTGTGGGCGGCCAGGAACTGGTCAGCGGTGTAGTTCATGCTTGATCTCCAATGAGTGATGAGGTGGTGTGACAAGAAACTCGGGGAACTCGGGTCTACGTCGCTCTGCACGCTTGCTGCACTGCAACATGAACTCAAGTATAGGGTTCCCCCGGAGCATTGCAAGCAACTTCTTGTTGCGGCGCAGCAATCTAGAGCTGTCTTCCTAGAATCCGCGCCCCGTGAAAGCCTTCCACTCGGACCAGTTCGTATTGCCGCTGCCGCCCGGCCACAGCTTTCCGATGACGAAGTACCGGCTGCTGCGCGAGCAGGCGGAAGCGACGCTGCCCGGATTGCAGGTGCTTCAAGCGCTGCCCGCGAGCGACGGTGAACTGGCACTGGCGCACGACCCGGCCTGGATCGACGCAGTCACCCACGGAACCACCTCCGCGGCGCAGCAGCGCGAGATCGGTTTCCCGTGGTCCGAGCGCATGGTCGAGCGCGCCCGGCGTTCGGTGGGCGCCACGATCGGCGCGGCGCGCACCGCGTTGTTCGCTGCCGAGGGCCTGGCCGCAAACCTGGCCGGCGGCACTCATCACGCCTATGCGCACAAGGGCTCGGGTTACTGCGTCTTCAATGATGTGGCGGTGGCCGCGCGGCTGATGCAGGCCGAGTGGCACCGGCGTGAGCGGCGCTTGTTGCGCGTGCTGGTGGTCGACCTGGACGTGCACCAGGGCAACGGCACCGCCGCCATCTTCAGCGGCGACCCGACCGTGTTCACGCTGTCGCTGCACGGCGCGAAGAACTTCCCGTTCCGCAAGGAGCGCAGCAGCCTGGACGTGGAGCTGCTGGACGGCTGCACCGATCTGCCGTACCTGGAGGCGCTGGACGACGCGCTGGCGCGGGTCTGGCCGGCGCACGAGCAGTCGCCTTTCGGGCTCGCGTTCTACGTCGCCGGCGCAGACGCGCACGAGAACGACCGCCTTGGGCGCCTGAAGCTCACGCGAGAAGGCCTTGCCGAGCGCGACC
>JANNQO010000312.1:0-6912 GCA_031400795.1 Rubrivivax sp.
GCACTTGCTGCGCGCGCAGGCGCAGTTGCAGTCCTTCTTCGATCAGGCGGGTCAGGCTCGTGCGCTGCTGCGCGGCGAGCGATTTGGCCTTGGTCAGCAACGCGTCGTTCAGGTCGAGCGTGGTCTTCATGGGCGTTCCTCGAGCGCGTAGTTGATACAGATTTCTGTATTTTGCGGGCAGGCAGGCCGATTCTCAATCCTGCGCGCCGATGCAGGCCGCACCGGGAGCATGTCGTGGCGTGCTGCCCCGTGGGTTGACACCCTGAGTGGCCGCCGCAAAACCGAGGCATTCCTGCTCGTACTGGACGACGATGGGCAATGGCGACCCGTGCGTGTCGACGACGGCACGGTATCCGACGGACGCGTCGAGTCGTACACCCGCTGCGTCGAGTGCATCTGCGGCAGCCCGGAGACCTTCTTCACGTCGGTATTCGCCTCCCAGGGCAAGCGCCAGCTCAACACCGATCTTCGGGCAACCCTCAGCCGCCTTCGCCCAGCGCCTCGCGGATCGTGCTCGTGATGCGCTCGATGTGCTTGGCCTCGGCCACGAAGGCCGGCGCCACGATCAGTGTGTCGCCGGTGCTCTTCAGGTGCAGCCCGCGGTCGTAGAGCTTCTTCTGCAGTTCGTGCCCGCGCGCGCCGGGCGCGCCCAGCGCGGCTACTTCGATGCCGGCCATCATGCCGAACGAGCGGATGTCCACCACCCCCGGTGCATCGGCCAGCGAGTGCATCGCGTCGCCGAACATCGGGCTCATCGCCGCGGCGCGCTCGATGAGTTTGTCGTCGCGGAAGATGTCCATCATCGCCAGCCCCGCGGCACAGGCGGCCGGGTGCGCCGAGTAGGTGTAGCCGTGGAAGAACTCGATGCCCTGCTTCGGGCCGGCCTCGGTGATGGTGTCGTAGATGTCCTGCCGCGCGGCCACCGCACCCATCGGCTGCGCGCCATTGGTGATGGCCTTGGCCATCGTCAGCAGATCGGGCGTGACGCCGAAGGCCTGCGCGCCGAAGTTGGCAGCCATGCGGCCCCAGCCGGTGATGACTTCGTCGAAGACGAGCAGGATGCCGTTGTCGTCGCAGATCCGGCGCAGCCGCTCGAGGTAGCCCTTCGGTGGCGGCAGGCAGCCGAACGAGCCTGCGGTGGGCTCGACGAACACCGCGGCGATGTTCTCGCCGCCGAGCAGGTTGCAAAAGCGTTGCAGGTCGTCGGCCAGCTCGGCGCCGTGTTCGGGCTGGCCGCGCACCATGCGGTTGTGCGGCAGCGCGGTGTGGCGCATGTGATAGACGCCGGCCAGCCCCGGGCCGTAGGCGCGCCGGTTGTTGACCATGCCGGCCAGCGCCACGCCGCCCATGTTCACGCCGTGGTAAGCGCGTTCGCGCGAGATGAAGAGCTGGCGCTGCGCCTGGCCGCGCACGCGGTGCACCATCAGCGCGATCTTCATCGCCGTGTCCACCGCCTCGGAGCCCGAGTTGGTGAAGAAGATGCGGTTCAAGCCGGCGGGCGTGTATTCGGCCACGCGCTGCGCGAGCTCGAAGGCTTTCGGATGCGCGCGCAGGAACGGAGCCGTGAAGTCGAGCGTTAACAGCTGTTGGTGCACGGCCTCGGCGATCTCCGGCCGGCAGTGGCCCGCGGCGACGCAGAACAGGCCCGACGAAGCATCGATGACCTCGCGGCCTTCGGGCGTGTAGAAGTACATGCCCTGCGCGCGGGAGAAGAGCCGGGGCTCCTGCTTGAACTCCTTGTTCGCCGAGAACGGCATCCAGTAGGGTTGCAGGTCGGTGCTTGTGTGGGTAGTGAGGCGAGGCTCAGCGTGGCCCATGGTTTGTCTCCTAGAAGATTTCGTCGGTCAGCCAGTACCACTTGTACAGGAAGCGTTGTCCGAAGCGGCGAAACGGCGCGAACGCGGGTGATTCGACGGCATTGAACAGGTTCGGAAACGGCAGCGGCGAGCGGTAGATCGGCAGCTCGAAGACCTCGCGTCCGGCGTCCTTGCCGGCCATGCGCTCGGCCAGGCGCTTGCCGGCCAGCACCGAGAAGCACACGCCGTTGCCGCCGTAGCCGATCGAGTACCAGAGCTTGTGCGCCGCATCGGGTTGCACGATGCGCGGCATCATGTCGTGGCTCACATCGACCCAGCCCCACCACGAATAGTCGATGGCGATGCCGGCCAGGGGCGGGAACTTGCGCGCGATGGCGTCGGTGAGCAGCTTCAGGTGCGCCGGGTCTTCGGCGTCGGCGCCGCTGATCGAGCTGCGGCTGCCTATCTGCAGCCGGTTGCCTCTGAGCAGGCGGTAGTAAAAACGCAGCGTGCGCGTGTCGGTGAGAAAGGTCTCCGACTTGAAGCCGGTCTGCGCCATCTCGGTGGGCGTGAGCGGCCGCGTCACCACCGAGTTCGACAGGATCGGCATCAGCCGGTTCTTCAGCAGCGGGTTCAGCTGCTGCCCCGTGTAGCCACCCGTGCACACCGCCACGCGCCGGGCGCGCACCGTGCCGCCGGGGGTGCGCAGGTGGTGCACACCGGCGATGGTTTCCCAGCCACACACGGGGCTCGCGGTGTGCAGCTTCACGCCCAGCGAACGCGCCTCGCGCAGCATGCCGAACGTGAACTTCAACGGCTGAATGCCCACGCCCTCGGCTTCGAACATCGCGCCGGCGGCTTCACGCTCGTCGCAGTACTGCTCGCGGATCTGCTCGGGCGTGAGCATGCGGGTGTCGTAGCCGAATTGCTCGCGCATGACCTGCGTTTCGCGGCGCAACGCGGCCAGCTTCGACGGACGGTGCGCCATGTAGAGGTGGCCGCCCTCGTAGGCATCGCAGTCGATGCGCCGGGTCAGATCGCGGAAGGTTTCGAAGCCGCCGCGGATTTCGGCGTCGAGCTTGCGTGCCGTGTCCAGGCCCCAGCGTGAGATCCATTGCGATCGCTTCAAGCGCCCGCTGGCGTTCTGCCCCTGGCCGCCGCTGCGGCTGGAGCAGCCCCAGGCCGCCTGGTTGGCTTCCAGCACCACCGCCTGGATGCCCTGTTCGCGTGCCAGGAACAGCGCGGTGGCCACGCCGGTGGCGCCCGAGCCGATGATCGCGACATCGACATCCATGTCGGAGCGCACCGGGCCGTCATCGTCAGGTGCACGCCCCGCGGTGGCCACCCAGTACGTGGGCGCGTAGGCGGTGCCCTGGCCCGGATGCGGCGCGACGAGGGGGTCGTAGCGCGGGTCATAGCGGCCGATCGGGCCCGCCGGCGGCGATGACAGGTCCATCACCCGCTCATGTTCTGGAAGTGGGGGACGAGGGCCGGTCCTTGCGGAAGGCGTTCTTGACCCTGATCCTGTTGCCGCTGAAGGTGAACACATCGACCATGCGCGCCTCGATGCGGATGCCGTCGGCGCGGGTGCCGCGGAAGGTGGACTCGGCCGCGCCGCGATCGCCGCAGACGAAGGCCGTGCACTCGGTCCAGGACGCGTCGGGGAATGTCAACCATGCCATCTGGAAGCCTTCTCGCACGGCCGCGCGGCCGATGAAGCTGCGGCCCAGCACGTCAGGGCCGGCGACGGCGTGGAACTCGCAGTCCTCGCTCATGAAGTTCATCAGCGCTTCGATGTCATGACGGTTCCAGGCGGCGGTGAAGGCGTGCAATGTGTCGACGCTGACAGTGGGTTCGCTCAAGCGGCAGTCTCCTGATTCGAATGGCGCCGAGCGTAGGACGGGCTCGCTCCGGCGCAAAGAGCCAGTCGCCGCCAATCGCTCGCGCCAGCGCCAGCTTATAGACTGGCCGGTGATGAGAAGCGCCAAGCAGACGCTGTGGAAGCAGCTCTTCGAACTCCCCGACGAACCGGCGCTGCCGCTGCAGGCCCGGCTGCGCACGGCCGTGGTCCGCGAGATCCTCAACGGCCGCTTGGCCGAAGGCACGGTGCTGCCCTCGTCGCGCGACCTGGCGCTGTTGATCGGCCTGTCGCGCAACACCGTGACGGCCGCGTATTGCCAGCTGGTGGACGAAAACTTCCTGGTCGCGCGGCCGCGCATCGGCATCTTCGTCGCCGCCGGCGCGCGCCAGGCGGTGGCTGGCGAACCCGGCTCGTCGGCGCCGCCGCCATCGACCCGGGACAACGCCACGCCGGACTGGAAAGCGCGCGTGCTGCGCTCGCTGAGCGGCCGGCCCACACTCTCCAAGCCCGAGCGCTGGGCCGAGTACCCGTACCCGTTCGTCTATGGCCGCCTCGATCCGCAGCTGTTCCCGATGGAGGAGTTTCGCGAGTGCTGCACGCGCAGCCTGACGCGCGCGCGGCTCGATCAGTGGGCCAGCGACTTCGAGACCGACGAGGTGCCCGAGCTGATCGAGCAGATCCGCCTGCGCGTGCTGCCCAAGCGCGGCGTGTTCGCGCTGCCCGAGGAGATCGTCGTCACGGTCGGCGCGCAGCAGGCTTTTCACCTGCTGGCCGAAGCGCTGGTCGACCAGCGCACGCGGCTCGGTGTCGAAGAGCCGGGCTATCCGCATGCGCGCAATTGTTTTGCACTGCGCGAGCCGCAACTGCTGCGCGTGCCGGTGGACGAGGAGGGTGCGGTCATCGAAGAGCTGCCGGCGCTGGACTACCTGTTCGTAACGCCGTCGCAGCACAGCCCGACCACCGCCACGTTGAGCCTGGCGCGGCGGCACGCGCTCTTGGCCCGCGCGCAGGCGCAGGGCTTCGTGATCATCGAAGACGACTACGAAGCCGAGAACCTGTACGACGGCACGCCGATGCCGGCGTTGAAGAGCCTGGACCGCAGCGGCCACGTGATCTACATCGGCTCGCTGTCCAAAAGCCTGTCGCCGGCGCTGCGCCTGGGCTACATCGTCGCCTCGCGCCAACTCGCTGCCGAATTGCGCCTGCTGCGCCATGCGGTGCTGCGCCACCCGAGCGCGTTCCTGCAGAACGCCTATGCGCTGTTCTTGTCGCTTGGCCATCACGAGTCGCATGCGCGGCGCGTCAACCAGGCGATGCGCGAACGCGTGGCGCTGGCCGCCGAATCGCTGCAGCGCCACCTGCCCGAATTCAGCTTCACGCTGCCGTGCGGCGGCGCTTCGATCTGGGTGCGTGCGCCCAAGGGGATCGACGGCGGCGAGTTGGCGTTCGTGGCGCGCCGCTACGGCGTGTTGATCGAGCCGGGCAACGTCTTCTTCGCCAAGCCGCCGACGCCCTGCCCGTTCTTCCGCCTGCGCTTGTCGTCGATCGAGCCCGCCAGGATCGATGCCGGCCTGCGCGCACTTGCGCAAGCGGCGGGCGAGCTGTCTGGCGCGCGTGGCAGCCGCTGATACCGCCGGCCGGCGCTTGCCAAGCGGCTGGTCGGGGGGTGCACCGTCGCCTCCCACCCCGTTTCCCCAGCGTCGACAGACCCTATTGCGGGTAACTCCTGACGGTCTGACCCCATTCCGGTACCCGCTCTGGCACTGTCTAATCGATCGCGCAGCGCGCACAGTGCGCTGCGCCGTGGCCACACCGCAGCCGCACCCCTATCCACCAGGAGAAGAACTGCATGACGACGATGAAACGCTTTCTGCTGAGCCTCGCAGCCGCGGGCATGGGCCTGGTCAGCGCCGCTCAGGCCCAACAAAAGGAAGTCACCTTCGCCCACCAGGACATGCTGATTCCGTGGCGCACGGTGATGGAGTCGGGCGCGCTCGAAAAGGCTACCGGCTACAAGATCAACTGGCGCATGTTCGGCGGCGGCGGCGACGTGATCCGCGCGATGGCCTCGGGCGACGTGCAGATCGGCGAGGTCGGCTCGAGCCCGATCGCGGCGGCGGCCAGCCAGGGCCAGGACATCAAGCTGATCTGGATCCTCCACGACATCTCCGATGCCGAAGCGCTGATCGCGCGCAACGGCTCCGGCATCAACAGCGTCAAGGACCTAAAGGGCAAGAAGGTCGCCACGCCCTTCGTCTCCACATCGCACTACCAGCTGATGCTGGCGATGAAGCTCGAAGGCGTGGACCCGAAAGGCGTCAACGTGATGAACATGCGCCCGCCGGAAATCGCCGCGGCCTGGGAGCGTGGCGACATCGACGCCGCGTTCATCTGGGACCCGGCGCTGAGCAAGATCAAAGGCAACGGCAAGATCATCACGACCTCGGGCGAGATCGGCAAGAAGGGCTTCCCGACCTTCGACGGCCTGGTCGTCAACAGCAAGTGGGCAGCGGCCAATGAAGGCTTTGTGATCGCGCTGATCAAGGCGCTGGCCAAGGGCGACCAGGAGTACAAGGACAACGCCGCGAAGTGGACGGCCGATTCGCCGCAGGTCAAGGCCATCGCCAAGTGGACCAAGGCCGACGCGAAGGACGTGCCGCCGTCGATAAAGCAGTACAAATTCCCGACGATGGCCGAGCAAGTCTCGCCGGCCTGGCTGGGCGGCGGCGCAGCAAAGGCGCTGACCGACACCGCGGCTTTCCTGAAAGAGCAAGGCCGCGTGCAGGAGGTGAAGCCCAATTACGGCGACTTCGTCACCACCAGCTACGTTCAGAAGGCAATGGGCAAGTAGGCCGGCTCTCGTCGAATACTTCCAGGGGCGGCAGCGTCTTTCGGCGGGCCGCCCCTTTCCAATTCTCGAGAGCGCGAACGGATGCCCACATGTCCACGCTGGATATCAAAGACCTGACCGTCAACTACGCGATCAAGGGCGGCATGCTGCAAGCGCTGGCGCCGGTGAACCTGCGCATGAAAGAAGGCGACTTCGTCGTCGCGCTCGGCGCCTCGGGCTGCGGCAAGACGACGCTGCTGAACTGCATCGCCGGCTTCCTGCCGCCGTCATCGGGCCAGATCCTGCTCGACGGCAAGCCGATCTCCGGCCCCGGCGCCGACCGCGGCGTGGTCTTCCAGAAGCACGCGCTGATGCCCTGGCTCACGGTGCGTGAGAACGTGGCGCTGGGCCAGCGCCTGCGTGGC